>JANNKD010000042.1:0-10562 GCA_031396115.1 Gammaproteobacteria bacterium | reverse complement strand
GCCTGGCGGATCCACCAGGTGGCGTAGGTCGAGAACTTGTAGCCGCGGCGGTACTCGAACTTGTCCACGGCTTTCATCAGGCCGATGTTGCCTTCCTGGATCAGGTCGAGGAACTGCAGGCCGCGGTTGGTGTACTTCTTCGCGATCGAGATGACGAGTCGCAGGTTGGCCTCGACCATCTCCTTCTTGGCGCGGCGGGCCTTGGCCTCGCCGACGCTCATGTGACGGTTGATGTCCTTGACCTCTTCGATCGTGAGCAGGTTCTCCTGCTCCAGCGCGCGCAGCCGGTCCTGCAGCAACTTGATTTCGTCGCCGCGCTTGGCGATGGCGCGCGAGTGCTTCTTGTCGCCGCGCGTGACGCGTGAGACGAAGCTCTTGTCGGCGGCGTGGCCGGGGAACTTCTCGAGGAATTCCTTGCGCGGCATGCCGCAGTCGACCACGCAGATCTTCATGATCGCGCGCTCGGCCGTGCGTACCACGTCGGTCTTGGCGCGCAGGTTGCGCGTGACCTCATCGACGATCTTCGGCGACAGCCGGAACGTCATCAGGTGCTCGGCCAGCGCCTCGCGCTTCTTCTGGGTCTTCTTGTCGTCGGAACCCACCTTCTCCAGCGCGTCCCAGGCCTTGTCGAACAGCTTCTGCAGCTGGCCGAAGTTCTTGGCGGTCTCGACCGGATCCGGGCCGGTGTCGACGGCTTCTTCCTCGTCGTCCCCGCTGGCGGCCTCCTTCTCGTCCTTCTCGTCCTTCACCTCGACTTCCTTGAGGTCGGGCGGCAGCTCGCCCTCGGCCGGCGCCGGCGCGTTCGGGTCGAAGAAGCCGACCACGATGTCGGCGAGGCGGCGCTTGCCGGCCTTCACCGAGTCGTAGGCCTCGAGCAGGATGGCCGTGGTCTCCGGGTACATCGCCATCGCGTAGAACGCCTCGTTGAGGCCTTCCTCGATGCGCTTGGCGATGCGGATCTCGCCCTCGCGATCAAGCAACTCGACGCTGCCCATCTCGCGCATGTACATGCGCACCGGATCGGTGGTGCGGCCGAACTGGTCGTCGAGCGCAGCCAGCTGCGCGGCCGCCTCCTCGATCTCGTCGTCGTCATCTTCCTGCGTCGCCGCCGCCGGCTCGGGCAGCAGGATGGACTCCTCGTCCGGGGCCTCGTCGTGCACGACGATGCCCATGCTGTTGATCATCGAAATGACGTCGTCCAGCTGCTCGGAGTCGACGATCTCCGGCAGGTGGTCCGTCACCTCAGAGTAGGTCAGGTACCCTTTCTCCTTGCCACGGGCAATGAGGGTCTTGATCTGCGACTGTTTTTCCAGATTCATGGGCACGTTCGGGGAGATTTTCGGTCTGGGCGCGGCCGGATTTATTTGGCCGCAAAGAACCGTGCATTCTACCTGAAATTAGCCACTTAGGCAGCCAATCAGGCCGGTTTCGACCCTGCTTTGTGCCGGGAAAGGGCGTCCAGCTCCTTCTGCTCGGCCCCGGTCAGCTCGCGGCGGCGGGCCTCGGCCAGCAGGGCCTGGGCGCGGGCCTTGTGGCCCTTCTGGGCCAGGTGGGCAATGGCATCGCCGAACTCCCGGGCGAACATCTCCTCCCCCAGCTCGAGCGGCTCCATGGCCACGCGCGCCAGCGCCTGGCCGCGCTCCTCCTCGCGCCACAGCTCCAGCAGGCGCGCGGCGGTGGCGTCCG
The DNA here is from genome assembly GCA_031396115.1 of Gammaproteobacteria bacterium. Lineage (GTDB taxonomy): Bacteria > Pseudomonadota > Gammaproteobacteria > Nevskiales > Nevskiaceae > JACPFV01. The sequence continues at coordinate 8,876 of JANNKD010000042.1, read as the reverse complement.
GGTGGTCGCGGAAGTGCTCGATCACCGCCACCAGCAGGCCAATGCCCGGCGCGTCGGCCTGGGCCAGCAGCTCGAGGTTGCCGACCTGGGCGGCCAGCGCCGGCTGCTCGAGCAGCAGCTGCAGGGCGCGCAGCACCGGCCGGGCGGCGATGGCCTGCACCACCGCCCGCTCGGGGCCGGCGGTCTCGGCCGTCTTGCCGGACTCGAGATCGGCGCGGGTCAGGCGCGTCAGGCGGGCAAGTTCATCGAGGATCAGCGTGCGTAGCGGCCCCTCGCGCAGGCGCGCAAGGTGCGGCTTGGCCAGCGACACCAGCCGCGCGCGGCCGTCCGGCGTGGCCAGGCTCACCTGGCGCTACAGCTCGCGGAGGAGAAAACCGGACAGCGACTGGGCCTTGCCTGCGCGCTGGCGGAATTCTTCGGCGCCGATCTCCTGCACCAGCGTGTCGGGGTCGTGGCCTTCAGGCAGGAACATGAACAGCATCTCGCGCCCTTCGAAGGCCTCCGGCAGCGCCTGCTCGAGCGCGCGCCAGGCCGCCGCGCGGCCGGCGCGGTCACCGTCGAAGCAGAACACCACGCGCTGCGTGCTCTTGAACAGCAGGTTCAGGTGTTCGCGCGTGGTGGCCGTGCCGAGCGTGGCCACGGCGTGGTTGATGCCGTGCTGCGCCAGCATCACGGCGTCCATGTAGCCCTCGACCACGAGCAGGTACGGGATGGCGCCGGTGCCCTGGCGCGCCTCGAACAGCCCATAGAGGTTCTTGCCCTTGTGGAACAGCGGCGTCTCGGGCGAGTTCAGGTACTTGGCCTTGTCGTCGCCGAGCGTGCGGCCGCCGAACCCGATCACGCGGCCGCGCGTGTCCCGGATCGGGAACATCACCCGATTCCGAAAACGGTCGTAGACGCCGCCACCGTCCTTCTTGATGAGCAGGCCCGCCTCGAGCGCAAAGCGCGGGTCCGGGAACTGCTTGGCCAGGGAATCCCACGACTCCGGCGCAAAGCCGATGCCGAAGCGCTTGGCGGTCTCGCCGCTGACGCCGCGTTTCTTGAGATACGCGATCGCGGTGTCGCTGGACTTGAGCTGCGCCTTGAAGTGGCGCTCGGCCGCGGCCAGCGCGTCGAGCGGGCCGTCGAGCACGAGCTTCTCGGAGGTGCCGCCCTCGCGCGGCACGGTGAGGCCGGCGCGCTTGGCCAGTTCCTCGACTGCCTCGACGAACGGCAGGCGGTCGTACTCCATCAGGAAAGTGATGGCGGAGCCGTGTTTGCCCGAGGAGAAGCAGTGGTAGAACTGCTTTTGCGGCGAGACCGTGAACGAGGGCGATTTCTCGTTGGTGAACGGCGACAGCGCGACGTATTCCTTGCCGGCTTTCTTGAGCTGCAGGCGCTCGCCGATCACCTGCACGATGTCGGTGCGGGCGAGCAGGTCCTGGATGAAGGAATCGGGGATGCGGCCGGCCATGAGGCCGCGATTATCGCTTGGTCGCGCCCAAGAGGCGCTCCTACGAAAGCTTGCTTTTGACCAACCCGGACAGCTTGCCCATGTCGGTCTTGCCGGCGACCCTGGGCTTGAGCCAGGCCATGAGCTTGCCCATGTCCTTGCCGCCGGCGGCGCCGGTCTCGGCCTTGCCCTGCTCGACCAGGGCCAGGACCTCGGCCTCGGTCAGCTGCTGGGGCATGTACGCCAGCAGGATCTTGATCTCCTCGGCTTCCTTGTCGGCGAGGTCCGGCCGGTTGCCGGCGCGGAACTGCTGCTCGGAATCCCGCCGCTGCTTGACCATCTTGTCGAGGATGCCCAGCGCCGTGGCCTCGTCGGGCTCGGCGCCCGTGTCGGCCTCGTAGCGCTTGATCTCGGACAGGGCCAGCCGGACCGTGTGCAGGCGCATGGCCTGGCCGGCCTTCATGGCCGCCTTCATGTCCTCGATGATGCGTGCTTTAAGGGTGGTCATCGTTCTGCTCCGGAAACGAAAAAAGGGGGCGCTCGGCCCCCTTTGTTCAACAATAAAGGGGTCAGATCCATTTATCCCGAAACTCGGGACCAATAAATGGATCTGACCCCTTTATCTTCAGTACAGGCGCGTGCGGTTCGTTGAATCGCGCGACTGGCGCTTGAGCTGCCGCTTGATGGCGGCGGCCCGCTTGCGCTTGCGCTCCTGGCTCGGCTTCTCGAAGTATTCGTGCTTGCGCACGTCGGTGAGTACGCCGGCTTTTTCGCAGGTGCGCTTGAAGCGCCGCAGGGCAACCTCAAACGACTCGTTGTCGCGGATTCTGACGGAAGGCATTCAAACCACTCTTTGGCCCGGAACGGGGAAGGAAACGGGCCGCGATTCTATGCGGGGACAGCCCTTAATGCAAAACGAAGTCCCCGCGAAAGCGGGGAACCAGTTCAAAATGACCCATGCGCGACTTAGGCCCCGTCCTCGGCATCGAGACCTCCTGCGACGAGACCGCCGTGGCGGTCTATGACCCCGCCCGCGGACTGCTGTCCCACACCCTCCACAGCCAGGTGGATCTGCACGCGGCCTATGGCGGCGTCGTGCCCGAGCTGGCCTCGCGCGATCACATCCGGCGCATCAATCCGCTCATTCGCCAGGCCCTGGCCGACGCCGGGCTGACCGCGGCCGACCTTGGCGGCATCGCCTACACGGCAGGCCCCGGCCTGATCGGTGCACTGATGGTGGGGGGCGCGGTTGCGGCCGGCCTGGCGCTGGCGCACGGCCTGCCGCTGGTCCCGGTCCACCACATGGAGGCCCACCTGCTGGCGCCCATGCTGGAAACCCCGCACCCCGAGTTCCCCTTCCTCGCCCTGCTGGTGTCGGGCGGCCACACCCAACTCGTCGCCGTCGAGGGCGTGGGACGTTACGAAATCCTGGGCGAGAGCCTGGACGATGCGGTCGGCGAGGCTTTCGACAAGGTCGCCAAGCTGCTAGGCCTGCCCTACCCCGGCGGACCGGCGCTGGCCACGCTGGCCGAGCGGGGCAAACCCGGGCGCTTCAAGTTCAGCCGGCCGATGACCGACCGGCCGGGCCTCGACTTCAGTTTCTCGGGACTCAAGACCGCCGTGCTGACCGCGCTGCCGGCCGATGCCGACCAGCAGACCCGCGCCGACATCGCGCGCGGTTTCGAGGACTGCGTGGCCGACACGCTGGTAATCAAGTGCGAGCGCGCGCTCGAGCACACCGGTTTCCGCAGCCTGGTGGTGGCCGGCGGCGTCGGCGCCAACCTGCACCTGCGCGCAGCGCTGCAGAAGGCGGCGCAGAAGTCCGGCACGAAACTGTTCTTCCCGCGCCGCGAGTTCTGCACCGACAATGCCGCGATGATCGCCTACACCGGCGCGGCGCGGCTGGCCGACGGCCGGCCCGCGGCCGGCCCGCTGGAAGTGCGCGCGCGCTGGCCGATGTCGGAACTGCGCGCGCCCGGGGCCGCCTGATGGATACCGTCCGCATTCGCGGCCTCAAGGTCGAGACGGTGGTCGGGGTCCACGCCTGGGAGCGCAAGCTGCCGCGGCCCGTCGTCATCGATCTCGAGCTCGCCGCCGACGTCGCGCGCGCCGCGAAGCACGACGAGCTGAAGGACGCGCTCGATTACGCCGCCGTGGCGCAGCTGGTGTCGGAATTCGTGACCACCTCGGACTTCCAGCTCATCGAAACCCTGGCCGAGCGCCTGGCGGAGAGGGTCCAGAAACATTTCGGCGTCGCCTGGCTGAAGCTCGAAGTGCACAAGCCCGGCGCCGTGGCTGGCGTGGCGGACGTCAGCGTCTCAATCGAGCGCGGGAAGAGAACCTGATCGGCGGCTACGCCGTCGCGATCAGCGCCGCTGCGAACGCCGCGAGGTTGTTGTAGACCGCGACCTGCTCGCGCCTGGCGCCGAGCTCTTGCTCGGTCTCACGGCCAAAGCCGGTGCGCACCAGCACCGGCCGCGCCTTCGCCGCCAGCGCGGCCTCGATGTCGCGCATCCCATCGCCGACGGCATGCACGCGCTCCAGCGAGATGCCCATGCGCCGGCCGATGTCGAGCAGCATGCCGGGGTTGGGCTTGCGCATCGCCGTGGCGTGGTCCGGATGCTCCGGCGCGTAGGCGATGGCCTCGACGCGGCCGCCCATGTCGGCCAGCGCCCGCTGCAGCTTGTCGTGGATCGCGAACAGCGCGTCGAAGTCGAACAGCCCGCGGCCGATGCCGGACTGGTTGCTGGCGACGAACACGCGATAGCCGGCGTGGCACAGCCGCGCGATGGCCTCGAGGCTGCCCGGAATCGGCTTCCACTCGGACACCGACTTGACGAAGTCCCGCGAGTCCTCGTTGATCACGCCGTCGCGGTCGAGGATGACGACTTTCATGGCGGTCATCCCGGCAGACATGAAAGGTCCGCGATGCTGCGGCACAACTTGTCGAGCCGGCGCAGCAGCGCGACACGGTTGGCGCGCAACTCTTCCTCGGGCGCCATCACCATGACCTTGTCGAAGAACGCGTCCACCGGCTTCTGCAGTTGCGCGAGCAGCTTGAGCCCGCCGGTGTAGTCGGCCTTGTCGGCGGCGCTGTGCACCTTGCCGTCGAGTTGCGTCAGCGCCTGATACAGGTCCTTTTCCTGGGACTCGCGGAACACCTCGGGCCGCACTTCGATATCGCCCTCGCCGGCCTGCTTGAGAATGTTGCGGATGCGCTTGTGCGCGGCCGCCAGCTGCGCGGATTCCTTCATCTCGAGGAAGCTGCGCACCGCCTCGACGCGCGCGGAGAAATCGGCTGGCGCCGTGGTGCCGGTCGCCGCCACCGCGTTGAACACCTCGACGCTGACATTCTGCTCGGCCAGCAGGCCGCGCAGGCGCTCGAGCACGAACTCCCACAGTTCGGCTACGGTCTTTTCATCTCGCTTGCCAACCGTGTAGGACTGCAGCGCGGACTTGAGTAAGGCTTTCACATCCAAAGGGAGACGCGCCTCGGTGCAAATGCGGAGCACTCCGAGGGCAGCGCGGCGTGACCCGAATGGATCCTTGCTCGCCGTAGGTCTCTGACCGGTCGCGAAAAGCCCAGCCAACGTGTCCAGCTTGTCCGCCATCGCTACAACCTGACCCAGCTTGCTCGAGGGAATCGGGCCGGCCGCGTGTACGGGTTGGTAGTGCTCGCGGATGGCCTGTGCAACCTCCGCCTTTTCGCCCGAATTTTCCGCGTAGTACCCACCCATTACGCCCTGCAGTTCTGGGAATTCGTAGACCATGCGCGTGACCAGATCCACCTTGCTCAACTCCGCCGCACGCCTTGCGGCCTGCTGGTCGACGGCAAGTTCTGCTGCGATCTGCTGGGCGAGCGCCTCGATCCGTCGCGTTCGCCCAAGCAGGGTTCCGCCGGGGAAGGTGACCTTGTCGAGCGCTTCGAGGTTGTCGTCGAGCCTCTTCCTCTTGCGATCCTGCTCCCAGAAGAACAGCGCGTCGGCAAGCCGTGGCCGCACCACGCGCTCGTTGCCGGCAATTACTTGCCTGACGTCCTTCGACTGGATGTTCGAGACCGTGATGAACAGCGGCAGCAGCTTGCCGTCCTTGCCAAGCACCGGGAAGTAGCGCTGGTTGTGCTCGATGGTGGCGATGACGACTTCGGGCGGCAGCGCCATGAAGCGCTCCTCCATGCGGCCCGAGATGACGACCGGCCACTCGACCAATGCGGTGACCTCGGCGAGCAGCCCGTCGGTGATGCGTGCGCGGCCCTTGAGCTTCGCCGCCTCCGCTTCGATCAGCGTGCGGACCTGCGCCTGGCGCTGCTCGAAGTCGGCGACGACCTTGGCCGCCAGCAACTTCTTCTCGTAGTCGGCCGGGGATTTCAGCGCGATAGCCTTGGGCGCGTGGAAGCGGTGGCCGTAAGTCGTGGCGCCGGACTTCAGCCCGAAGCGCGACAGCGGAACGACCTTGCCGCCAAGCATGGCGACGAGCCAATGCACGGGACGCACGAAAGTCTCGGTGCCGTCGCCCCAGCGCATGCGCTTGGGCACCAGCTCGTCCATCGCCTTGAGCGTCTCCTCGAAGATCTCGGGCACGAGCTCGGCAGTGGCGCGACCCTTCTGCACGCTGCGGAACACGAGCTGGCCGTCTTCCTGCGCCAGCGCTGAGAACTCCACGCCACAGGACTTGGCGAAACCCAGGCTGGCCGGCGTCGGCACGCCGTCCTTCAGCGCGGCGGCGAGCTTGGGACCCTTGCGCTCGACCGCGCGATCCGGCTGCCGCAGCGCGACGCCCTCGATCAGCGTGGCGATCCGGCGCGGCGTGGCAAAGGTGTGCGCCTTCGCGGCGATGACCGCGTGCTCGAGCAGGCCTGCGCCGATGCCATGCATCAAGGCCTCGGCCAGCGGCCACACGAAGCGCGCCGGCAAGTCCTCGCAGCCCAGCTCGATCAGCAGGTCCGCATGCGCCGCCGGGGCCTTGGTCGGCATGTCGTCAGGTCTTGATGGCCGGCATTTCAAACGGCGCATACACCGACTTGAACGCCGGCATCTTCTCGCAGCGCGCCACGTGGCGGCGCAGCGCGGGATAGAGCTTGGCATCGGGCTTGAGCGCCTCGCTGATGTAGGTGAACGCGCAAGTCACCGTGATGTCGGCCTGGGTAAGGCCCGCGTCGATCAGCCAATCTTCGCCTTCCTCGGCCGCGGCACGCTCGAGCAGGGCGAGCGCGCCGTCCATCTGTTCGCGCAGTCGCGCCACCCACGGCGCATGGCGCTTGTCCTCGGGGCGGAAGAAGCCCTCGTAGATCTGCTGCACGGCCTTCTCGGCCGCGCCGGTGGCGAGCGCCATCAACGCGAGCGCGCGCCGGCGCGGCGCGCCGGTGACCGGCAGCAGCGCACGGTCGCGGCCGACACGGTCGTCGAGGTAATCGAGGATCGCGCTCGACTCGGTCAGCACTTCGCCGTCGTCGAGCACCAGCGCCGGCACGCGGCCGAGCGGGTTGACCTTGCGGATCTGCGCCTGGTCGCGGCCGACCGACCAGTTCTTGTGCTCGAACCTGATCTCGAGCAACTTCATGCTGACCGCGACGCGGCGCACGAACGGCGAGTCGAACATCCCGATCAGGATCATGAGGCGGCCTTCAGTGGTGTGAAGCCCGCGATGCGGGCACGTGCGTTGTAGTACGCCTCGGCGCAGGCGCGCGCCAGCGCGCGCACCCGCAGGATGTAGGCCTGGCGCTCGGTCACCGAGATGGCCTGGCGCGCGTCGAGCAGGTTGAAGGCGTGCGAGGCCTGCAGCACGCGCTCGTAGGCCGGCAGCGGCAGGCCCTTGGCGATCAGCGACTGGAACTCACCCTCCGCCACCTTGAAGCGCTCGAACAGCGCGGCGGTGTCGGCGTGCTCGAAGTTGTAGGCCGACTGCTCCACTTCGTTCTGGTGGTAGACGTCGCCGTAGGTCACGACACGCTTGTCACGGGTCGCGCTGTCGCGCGACCCGGTGGGCCCGCCGGCGTCGGACCAGACCAGGTCGAACACCGACTCCTTCTTCTGGATGTACAGCGCCAGGCGCTCGAGGCCGTAGGTGATCTCGCCCGACACCGGCTTGCACTCGAGGCCGCCGACCTGCTGGAAATAGGTGAACTGCGTGACTTCCATGCCGTTGAGCCAGACCTCCCAGCCCAGGCCCCAGGCTCCGAGCGTCGGCGATTCCCAGTTGTCCTCGACGAAACGGATGTCGTGCACCAGCGGATCGAAGCCGAGCAGCTTCAGCGAGTCGAGGTAGAGCTGCTGGAGGTCCGGCGGCGACGGCTTCATCAGCACCTGGAACTGGTAGTAGTGCTGCAGCCGGTTCGGGTTCTCGCCGTAGCGGCCGTCGGTCGGCCGGCGCGAGGGCTGCACGTAAGCCGTGTTCCACGGCTCGGGGCCGATGGCGCGCAGGAACGTGGCCCAATGGAACGTGCCGGCGCCCATCTCCATGTCCATCGGCTGCACGATCACGCAGCCCTGCTTCGCCCAGAAGGCCTGGAGCTTCAGGATCAGGTCCTGGAACGTGAGCGTTTTGGGAGCGGCCATGTGAGGCCGGCGAGTATACCCAAGGCGCGGGCCCGTACTGCCCGAGGCCTACTGCATCTGAACTCGCATAGAATGCGGCCGCCATCCGCTGAGCCCGACCCCCCGGACGCCCTTTTTTGGTGCGACTGCCGGCGGTGCTTTGGCGGCGATTCCGGCCGGCGCCTTGATCCGCAAGGCTTCCTGCCGATGGCATGTTTTCTGCTTTTACAGGGCACCAATTTCGGTTCAACGATCGGGAGATTTATCCATGGCGGGCAAGAGTGGCGGTGAAGGGGCAGCCGTACTGAAGCTGATCAAGGACAAGGGCGCGAAGTTCGTCGACTTCCGCTTCTGCGACACGCGGGGCAAGGAACAGCACGTGACCGTGCCGTCGCACACCGTCGACGAGAGCCTGTTTACCGACGGCAAGATGTTCGACGGCTCGTCGATCGCCGGCTGGAAGGGCATCAACGAGAGCGACATGATCCTGATGCCGGACGCCGCGACGGCCGTCATCGACCCGTTCTTCGAGGAACCGACCGTCATCCTGCGCTGTGACGTCATCGAGCCTTCGACCATGCAGGGCTACGGCCGCGACCCGCGCTCGCTGGCCCACCGCGCCGAGGCCTACCTCAAGTCCACCGGCGTCGCCGACACCGCCTACTTCGGCCCCGAGCTCGAATTCTTCATCTTCGACTCCGTGCGCTGGAACGTGGACATGTCCGGCTGCGGCGTGACGATCGAGTCCGAGGAAGCGGCCTGGTCCACCGGCAAGGAAGAGTTCGAGACCGGCCGCAACAAGGGCCATCGGCCTCCGGTGAAAGGCGGCTACTTCCCGGTGCCGCCGGTCGACAGCCAGCAGGACATCCGCAACGCGATGTGCCTGACGCTCGAAGAGATGGGCATCCCGG
>JANNKD010000030.1:0-4576 GCA_031396115.1 Gammaproteobacteria bacterium | reverse complement strand
CGCGTTTCGGGCTGGATGCCCCCCGCCACCAGCTTGAGCGTGCCGGGCTCGATGCCGAGCTTGCCGGACTGGAACAGCAGGCCGCCCGCGCGCACCGCGTCAGCGAACGGCAGCTTGCCTTCCGGATCGCCCGGATTGGGGTAGTGCTCGACCTTGGCGCGCCCTTCGTGATGGGCGCAGCCCGCGAGCAGGACGGCGCCGAGGGTCAGGATCAGGAGTCGGGTCATGTCAGATCTGTCCGTTCTTGGCGAAGAAAGCGATGTGCTCGGCGGCGCGGAAGGCCAGCGCCTGGATGGTCATGGTCGGCTGTCCGCGACCCGAGGTGACGAAGCTGCTGCCATCGACGATGAACAGGTTCTTCACCTCGTGCGAGCGATGGAAGCGGTCCACCACCGAGGTGCGCGGGTCGGTGCCCATGCGACAGGTGCCGAGCAGGTGCGTGCCGATGTTCTGCGCCTCGATCGGTTCGCGCCACGCCTTGCGCGCGCCGGCGGCGCCGAGCAACTCCATGCAGCGATCCTGCATGAAGGCCTGCAGCTTGAGGTCGTCGGGATGGTCCTGGTAGGTCACGCGCAACGCCGGCCGGCCGAGCAAGTCCTTGACCTTCGGGTCGAGCGTGATGCTGTTGGAATCGACCGCCAGCGAGGTGCCGCTGCCGAGCACCGCCATGTGGCGCGTGAAGGCGTGCGACAGGTACTTCTTGTACTCGGCGCCCCAGCGCGGCACGTCGGGCGGCACGGTGGTCAGCGCGAACAGCATCGGCGAGTGCGCCAGGAATGGGCGTGCGTCGATGCCGCCGCCGCCGTAGAAACCGCGCTTGGCGTCGGACTCGTAGAAGTCGTGGACGATGCGACTGCACTGGATGCTCTTGTAGTCGTGCAACGGCTCGTCGAACAGGCCGTGCGATACCGAGTGGCTGTTGAACATCAGGCCCTTGCCGACGCGGCCGCTGTTGTTGGCCAGGCCTTGCGGGAACATCGCCGAGCTCGACATGAGCAGCAGGCGCGGCGTCTCGGCGCCATTGGCGCACAGGATCACGGTCTTGGCCCGCTGCAGCTGTGGCCGGCCCTTCTCGTCCCAGTACTGCACCCCGGTGACACGGCCATCCTTGCCGGTCTCGACCCGGTGCACGGCGCAACGCGCGCGCAGCTCGCAACGGCCGGTGGCCAGCGCCTCGGGGATCATGGTCGCCAGCGTCGAGGACTTGGCGTTGGCCTCGCAGCCGAAGCCCATGCAGAAGCCGCAATGGATGCAGGCGGCGCGGCCCTTGTACGGCTGCGACAGGATCGCCACCGGCGCCACCTGCGGATGCAGCCCGAGCTTGAGGGCCGCGGCCTCGAGCAGCGCGCCGGAGGACTTCAGCGGCATCGGCGGCAGCGGATACGGCTTGGAGCGCGGCGGATCGAACGGCCCCGGCGCGCCGGACACGCCGATCTCCCAGTCCACGCGCGTGTAATACGGCTCGAGCTCCTCGTAGGAGATCGGCCAGTCGTCGAAGCCGGTGCCGGCGATCGCGCCGAGCTTGCTCTTCTCCTTGAAGTCGATCGGCCGCAGCCGCCAGTAGTTGCCCGAGAAATGCACGCTGCTGCCGCCGACGCCCTGCGAGTAAAGGGCCGGCGGCGGGTCGTTCTGCGTCCTGGCGGTGTCGGCCGGCGTACGGCGATACGTCTGCACGTTGCCGCTGCCACCGAGCAGTTCGTTGTTGAACTGCGTGCTGAGCTCGTCGTGGTTGAAGTCGGCCGCGGTGCGGTGCGGTCCTTGCTCCAACAGCACCACGTCGAAGCCGGCCTTGCCGAGCTCGCGCGCCATGACGCCGCCGGCGGCGCCGGAGCCGACCACCACGAAGTCCACCGGCAGGCGGGTGGAGAACGTTGCCTGAAGGGGCGCCGCGGCCGGGTCGCTCATTTCTTGGCTCCCTTGCCCGCCGCCGCGTCGTAAAAGCCGAACGGCGGCTGCCAGAAATGGCGGTGCTCGAAGCCGAGCAGCTTCCAGCCGGCGTGTCCCCTGTTACCGCCGTAGACCGGCAGCGCGAACATGCCGGCGACCGTCAGGAACCGCAGGGTGCCGAAGAACGGCGACTTCTCCTCGCCCTTCAGCGTCTCGAACTGCTCCGCGGCCGCCAGCGTGGCGAAGCGTGCGTCGGGCCGGCCGATTTCGGCAGCGAGCTTCTGGTTCAGCGAGCCGAGGCCGCCCAGGATGAAGTCGGCCTGGCCTGCCATGAAGGTGCGCAGGGCGCTATCGATGAAATAGACGACGCCGGCCTCGGTGGCGCCGGGGGAGCCGTCGCTCGGGATGATCTGCGCGGCGATGGCGGCCAGGTCGGCGGCATCGTCCGGGTCCAGGAACTCGAACTCGGCGCCCGCATCGCGCGCCGCGGCGGCGTCCTGGGCGGCGGCCAGCACGGCCGGCCAGAGCGCGGCGGCCCAGGCCGCCCCCGCCATGGAACCGGTGGCTTTGAGGAACCCGCGGCGCGAAAACTCAGGCGATTCGGGCATGGCACGGCCCCTGACCCACGAGCCGGACACACTACGGCGGTCCCGGAGTCCGCACAACAGCGAAATGGGGGACAGACCACCATTTCATTTCGCGACGGACATCCGGGCCGAAATGGTGGTCTGTCCCCCATTTCCTTTAAACTGCGCTTCCTTTGGGGAATCACGGACTTGGACCCATGCTTTCGAGCTTGGTGCTCTATATCGCGCTCGTGATTGGCCTTTGCGTGGTCATGCTCGGGCTGTCATGGGTGCTGGGCGAGCGGACGCGCTATACGCGCGCGACGCTGGACCCCTACGAGTCCGGCATTTTGCATGTCGGCTTCGCGCGCTATCGCTTTTCGGCCAAGTTCTACCTGATGGCCATGTTCTTCGTGATCTTCGACCTGGAAGCGGTGTTCGTGTTCGCCTGGGCCGTGTCGGCGCGCGAATCCGGCTGGCCCGGCTACATCGAAATGCTGGTGTTCCTGACCATCCTGATCGCCGGCCTGGCCTACCTGTGGCGCCTGGGGGCGCTCGACTGGGCGCCCCAGGCGCGCAAACTGCCGGCCCCGCGCGCGGGCCCGGAAGACGCCACGCACATCAACCCGGCCTCGGCCGCACGGCGCAAGGCCAAATGACCGAAAAGATCCTGAAGCGCTACGAAGGCCCCGGCGCCGCGCCGACGCTCGACGAGCAGGTCAAGCGCTCGGTCGCCTTCGGCAAGCTCAACGACCTGATCCAGTGGGGCCGCAAGAACTCGCTGTGGCCGTACAACTTCGGCCTGTCGTGCTGCTACGTCGAGATGGCCACCGCCTTCACCGCCCAGCACGACCTCGCCCGCTTCGGCTCCGAGGTCATCCGTGCCTCGCCACGCCAGGCCGACGTCATCGTGATCTCGGGCACGCCGTTTTTGAAGATGGCGCCGGTGATCAAGCGCTGCTACGAGCAGATGCTGGAACCCAAGTGGGTCATCTCGATGGGCGCCTGCGCCAATTCCGGCGGCATGTACGACATCTATAGCGTGGTGCAGGGCTGCGACAAGTTCCTGCCGGTGGACGTCTACATCTCCGGCTGCCCGCCGCGCCCCGAGGCCTTCCTCGAGGCCCTGATCCTGCTGCAGGACTCCATCGGCAAGGAGCAGCGCCCGCTGTCCTGGATGGTAGGCCCGCAGGGCGTGGTGCGGGCGCCCAAGCTGTCCATGCGCGACGCCAAGCAGGCCGAGCGCATGGCGGCGACCACGCTGCGCACGCCCGACTCCGTCTGATGTCCAACGCGACCGCGACGCGCGGGGCCGGCAAGTCGGGCGACATCCGCCTGGAGTTCTCGTTCAAATTCCCCGAGTTCGGCTACTCCTACCAGGAGTCGGCCGACGGCATCCCGACCGTGTGGGTCCAGGCCGGCCGGCTGAAGGACGTGCTGCGCTGGCTCAAGAACGACACGCCGAAACCCTACCGCATGCTGTACGACCTGACCGCGATCGACGAGCGCCTGCGCGTCAACCGCCAGGGCCAGCCGGAGTCCGACTTCACGGTGGTCTACCACCTGCTGTCGCTGGAGCGGAACAGCGATTTCCGCGTGAAGGTGGCGCTCAAGGGCGAGTTCCCGTCGCTGCCGAGCATCTGCGACGTCTGGCTCAACGCCAACTGGTACGAGCGCGAGGTGTGGGACCTGTTCGGCATCAAGTTCGACGGCCACCCGAACCTGAGCCGCATCATGATGCCGCGCAGCTGGGTCGGCCATCCGCTGCGCAAGGACCATCCGGCGCGCGGCACCGAGTTCGAGCGCTTCCACATGAGCGAGCTCGAGGCCGACCGGCTGCAGGAAGACCTGAAGATCGATCCCGAGGAGTGGGGCTTCCAGACCCAGGGGCGCGACCACGACTACATGCTGCTGAACCTCGGGCCGAACCACCCGAGCGTGCACGGCGTGTTTCGCATCATGCTGCAGCTCGACGGCGAGGAGATCATCCACTCCGTGCCGGACATCGGTTATCACCACCGCGGCGCCGAGAAGATGGGCGAGCGGCAGAGCTGGCACACCTACATTCCGTATACGGACCGCATCGACTACCTCGGCGGGGTGATGAACAACCTGCCCTACCT
>JANNKD010000328.1:0-3962 GCA_031396115.1 Gammaproteobacteria bacterium | reverse complement strand
TGCGCGAGGGGAAGAGTGCGCGAGGGGATGGGCGTGGGGTATTCGGCGTTGGGACGACTCTGCACCAAAGAAACGACCGTGGCAACTAAGGCACGCCGTTCCAGCCGACGAAGTTCGAGAGCAAGGCCATGCCAGCGGCCTGGCTTTTCTCGGGGTGAAACTGGAAGGCGACGATGTTGTCCTTGGCCACCGCGGCCGCAAACGGCTGGCCGTACTCGGCCGCGCCGACCATGTGCTTCTTGTGGCGCGGCACGGCGTAGTAGCTGTGCACGAAATAGAACCAGCTGTCGTCCGGCACGCCGGCCCAGATCGGGTGCTTGGTCTGCTTGACGCGGTTCCAGCCCATGTGCGGCACCTTGAGCCGCTCGGCCGCGCCCGCCACCGGATCCGGGAAGCGCACCACCTTGCCGGGGATCAGCCCGAGCGCCGGCACGCCGTTGTTCTCGTCGCTCCACTCGAGCAGCACCTGCATGCCCAGGCAGATGCCGAGCAGCGGCACCTTCTTGGCCTGCTCGCGCACCAGCTCGTACAGATCCAGCCGCTTGAGCTCGGTCATGCACGCGCGCACGCCGCCGACGCCCGGCAGCACCAGCTTGTCGCAGGCGCGCAACTCTTCGATGTCGTAGCTGATGACGATGCGCTGGCTGCTGGCCACGCGCTGCAGCGCCTTGCCGAGCGAGTGCAGGTTGCCCATGCCGTAATCGATAACGCCTATCGTCTCGGCCACGGCAGTCCGTGTGTTACAGCGTGCCCTTGGTGGACGGCACGCCGGTGGCGCGCGGGTCCGGCTCGACCGCCATGCGCAGCGCGCGGCCGAAGGCCTTGAACGCCGTCTCGGCGATGTGGTGCGCGTTGCGGCCGCGCAGGTTGTCCACGTGCAAGGTGACCTTGGCGTGGTTGACGAAGCCCTGGAAGAACTCGCGGAACAGGTCCACGTCGAACTCGGCGACGCGCGCGCGCGGGAACTCGAGGCCGTATTCCAGCCCCGGCCGGCCGGACAGGTCGACGACGACCCGCGTCAGCGCCTCGTCGAGCGGCACGTAGGCGTGGCCGTAGCGGCGCACGCCGGCCTTGTCGCCGAGGGCCTGGTCGAGCGCCTGGCCCAGCGTGATGCCGATGTCCTCGACCATGTGGTGGTGGTCGATGTGCACGTCGCCCTTGCCTTCGATGGTCAGGTCGATCATGCCGTGGCGCGCCACCTGCTCGAGCATGTGCTCGAGGAAGGCGATGCCGGTGGAAAACTTCGCCGTGCCGGTGCCGTCGAGGTTGAGCTCGACCCGGATCTGGGTTTCCTTGGTGTTGCGGGAAACGCTGGCCTTGCGCGCTTTCATTTCAAGGTCCCTTGAGGGGGCGGCAGGATACGCCGCCGCCGCCTAACTTTCCAACCAGAACGTCACCGGGCCGTCGTTGACGAGGCTCACCTGCATGTCGGCGCCAAACTCGCCGGCGGCCGTCGATGGCCAGGCCGCACGCGCTTCGCGCACCAGGCGTTCGAACAATTCCTTCGCCCGCGCCGGGTCGGCGGTGGTGGAAAAACCCGCGCGCGTGCCTTTTTCCGTGTCGGCCGCCAGCGTGAACTGCGGCACCAGCAGCAGTCCGCCCTGGACGTCGCGCAACGACAGGTTCATGCGCCCGGCCTCGTCCGGAAAGACGCGGTAGGACAGCAGCCGCTCGAGCAACCGCGCCGCCTCGGCTTCGCCGTCGGTTTTCTGCACGCCGACGAGCACCAGCAGCCCGCGGCCGATCGCGCCGACCTCCCGCCCGCCGACGCGCGCGCTGGCCGCGCTGACCCGCTGGAGCAGTCCGATCATCGCGAGGGGCCGGTGGCAGGCATGAAGCGCAGCATAAATAGGGTCAATGCAGCAAAGACAGCGCCGGCGAGGAAGGTCTCGGTGGCGCCGCCCCAGGTCCACAGCGCGCCCGCCACGGCGCTGGCCGCGAACAGCAGCACGCCGCGCACGAAGTGCAGCAGGCCGAAGGCCGTGCCGCGCAGGTCGGCGGGAGCCTGGTCGGCGACCAGGGCGGCGATCAGTCCTTCGGTCAGGCCCATGTGCAGGCCCCACAGCACCGCCCCGGCGAAAGTCCAGGCCAGCGTGCCGCCGAATGCGAGGCAGAGGTTGCCGAGGACCAGCACGCCGCAACCCCAGGCCAGCAGCTGCGTGCGCGGCAGGCGGTCGGACAGCGCGCCGGCCGGGTAGGCGCTGGCGGCATACGCAACGTTCATCGCCGCCAGCGCGAGCGGCACCAGCGTCACAGCGAGGCCGAGTTCCTGCGCGCGCAGCAGCAGGAAGGCCTCGGAAAAGCGCGCCAGCATGAACGGCACCGCCACCGCCATCAGGATCCAGTAGGCGCGCGGCAGGCGCCCGAGCGCTTTGCGGTCGAACTTCGACGCTCCGCCCGCACTCACCGGCGAACGCGGCGGCTCGTGCACGGCCACGACCAGCACGATCACCGCGATGAAAGCCGGAACCACCGCGACCGCGAACACCGCGCGCATCTCGCCAGCGAACAACGCCATCAGCGCCACGGCCAGCAGCGGGCCGAGGACGGCGCCGAGGGTGTCGAGCGACTGGCGCAGGCCGTAGGCGGCGCCGCGCTGGCCCGGTGCGGTCAGGTCCGCGACCAGCGCGTCGCGCGGCGCGCCGCGGATGCCCTTGCCGACACGGTCAATCAGGCGCGCGGCGAGCACCGTGGCCGCGCTGCCGGCGAGCGGAAACAGCGGCTTGGACAAGGCCGCGAGGCCGTACCCGGCGACCAGCAGCGGCTTGCGCCGTCCCAGCCGGTCCGACCATGCACCCGAGACCAGCTTCATCAGCGCCGCGGTGCCCTCGGCGAAGCCCTCGATCAGGCCCAGCACCAGCGGACTCGCTCCCATCACCACCACGAGGAACGCCGGCAACAAGCCGTGGATCATCTCCGAGGAGACGTCCATGCACAGGCTGACGATGCCGAGCATCCAGACGCCGGCGGGCAGACGGGAGCGCATCGGCCGATTATCGCAGCGCACCGGCGCGCGCCTACAATCGGCGCCCATGCGATTCGGATTCCGGCTGGTGGCGCTGCTGCCGCTCGCGGCGCTGCAGGCGCTCGGCGCGCTGCTCGGCTGGCTGCTGTGGCTGCTGCCGAATTCGCGGCGCAGCACCGCGATCGTCAACGTCAAGCGCTGCTTCCCGGAATTATCCGCCGCCGAGCGCGCGCGCCTCGCGCGCGAAGCCATCCGCCATGAAGTGACCACCTTCGTGGAGACGCCGATGGTCTGGCTCGGCAGCGATGCGAAGGTGCGCGCGCTGGTGAAGGAGTGGGACGGCCTCGAGATCTTCGACGCGGCGATGAAGCCGGGCAACGGCATGCTGCTGCTGACCCTGCACCAGGGTTCGTTCGAGGCCGGCGCCATCCCGCTGTCGGCGACCTATCCGATCGCCGGGATCTACAAGCCGCAGAAGGGCGTGCTCAACGACCTGTCGGTGCAGGGCCGCAGCCGCTACAGCGGCATCCTCGTGCCCGCGGTCGGCGGCAACGTCGGCGCGCAGGTCAGCACGCTCGCCGCCAAGGGCTACGGCATCTACTTCATGCCTGACCAGGACCCGCCGCGCGGCCGCGGCGTGTTCGCGCCGTTCTTCGGCCACCTCGCGCACACGCCCACGCTGGTGCACCGCCTGTCGCAGCTGCGCCCGGACCTGCCCATCGTGCTGATGTGGGTCGAGCGCCTGCCGCGCGCGCAGGGCTTCACCGTGCATTTCCGCGCGCCGTCGCCGGGCGTTCGCGACCCCGACCCGGTCACGTCGGCGACCGCGCTGAACGCCGACTTCGAGGCCTTCGTGCGCAGCCGCCCGGAGCAGTACTGGTGGGGCTACAAGCGCTTCCGCCGCCGCCCGCCTGGCGAGGCGCCGTTCTACGTGGACGAGAAATGATGCGGGCCGCCCTCGTGCTCGCTTGAACTGAGCCCGGGTGTCCGTACAATC
>JANNKD010000256.1:0-10679 GCA_031396115.1 Gammaproteobacteria bacterium | reverse complement strand
CCATAGCCGATCATCGCGATCGCCGGCAGCACGCGCGTGGCGCCGCCGACGCCCAGGTACCTGAAGATGCGCGCCACCAGGAACAGCTGAATGGCGATGCCCACACCGTTGACCCAGGCGTAGAAGTCGCCGTAGAACCCGCCAATCCAGCGGCCTGCATCGGTGATGGTGCCCGCGGCCAGCAGGGCATCGGCGTGCAGCTCGACGGTGCGTGATAGCAGATACTCGCCGGTCGAATTGATGCAGTTCAGTAACAACATGAACAGCGCGATGTTGCGCAGGTAGCGGTCGCTCAGCACCACGCGGAAGCCGCCGAGCACGCCGCTGATCTCCTCCGGGTGCGGCGCGGTGGCCTCCGGCGCCGGTCGCGCGGTTGCCGGCACGCGCGCGCGCGCCAGCGGCGTGAACGGCACGGTGACGAGCAGCAGCGCCACCGCCACGCCCATGGTCCCGTACAGCCCGAGCAGGTTGAACAGCGGCTTGCTGGCGACCGCGCCACCCCAGGCGCCGACCGAGGCGCCGACGGCGATCAGCACGAACAGCCGCTCGCCGGCCTCGACGCTGAACAGGTCGGCGGCGAAAGCCCAGAACTGCGCGACGATCAGCACGCTGAAGATGCCGAGCCAGATGAAGAACGGCACGCCGATCTCGTAGCCGGCGGCGCCGGCGCCCATGAACGCCAGCAGGTTGGCGGCCAGGAACACCGTGATCCACGGCACCAGGTGGTAATGCGGGAAGATGCGCCGCAGGACCGCCGTGTACACCGGGATGATCGCCATCAGCAGCAGCGCCTGCGCCGCGAGCGCGTAGCTGCGCACTTCGGCGCTGCTCTCCGTCAGGATCAGCGCCTCGCGCACCGGCTTGAGCAGGTAGTAGGCGAACAGCAGCAGGAACACCTTCAGGAACAGCAGCCCGACGACGGCGCCCTCGCGCGGGCGCAGCGGCGCGATGCGCGACAGCAGCCGCTCGAGCGGCGATAGCGCCGCGTCGACGGCCGCCGCGGGTGCGCTCAGGGCTTCGCCGCGACGGTCTGAGGCGTGCAGGCCACCAGCCGCAGCGGTTCCGGCCGCAACCGCAGGCCGCGCGTGGTCAGCGTGTTGGCCAGGGGCGCGACGCTGGTCGCGAGCGGCTGCCAGCCGGTCGCGGTGCGCGCATGCAGCTGCAGCGCGCGCTCATCGCCGACCGCGGTTCCCGGCTCGCGCGACAGCAGGCCCTCGTCGAGGTAGGTCAGCGTCAGGTCCACGGCGGCCGGCACGCGCTTTGCCGCCACCCACCAGGTGCGCTGCACGCAGCGGGCGCGATCCATGCCGGCCGGCACCAGCTCCGGCCAGCCGCGCACCACGCGCGTGTCCACGGCCACCGGTGCGCCGGCCGATGCGGCCACGCTGGCCAGCACGAAGCCCCAACTGTCCATGATGTCCACCGAGCGGCCCGAAGGGGCCGTGGCTTCGCCTTGATCGCGGTGGCGCGCCGTGCCCAGGCTGAGCACGACCTGCTTGAGGTTCTGCACGCGGGCGCGCGCATAGAAGCGCAGCGCCCCGACCTGGTCTTCGAAGCGCTGCTCATCGTGGCCGAGGAACGGATCGCGGCGCAGTTCGGGCAGCAGCGTTTCGCGCAGCGCGGCGATGCGCGCGTCCATGCGCTCGGGCGCGAACCAGCCGCGCCACGGCCGGCCAGCGTCGGGCGCGCCGCTGACGAGCTCGCCGATGCGCGCCAGCACGCGCGCGCGCAGCCTGGTGTTCTTCAGCGCCTGGTAGTGCAGCGGGTTGGACTGGCCCGCCTCGACCGGGAAGTAATAGTGGAAGTGGTCGTTGAGGATGGTGTACGGCGATTCGCGGTCCGGGTCGAAGGCGCGGCCGAAGGTCAGGTCGTAGTCCCAGGGCACCACCAGCCACTTGCCGGTCTTCTTGCTCAGGTACAGGAAGTAGTTCTTGTTATAGGTGTCGGTCTCGGTGACCAGCGCGTTGACCGCGAACCAGTTCACCACCGACTCGGCGTCGAAGCGCCGGTCCACCAGCGCGTCGAACGTGTCGACCGGCTGCGCCGCGATTTCCTCCGTCAGCGCGCGCAGCGCGGAGAAGTCCTGGTTGCGCGGCGCCAGCTTCAGCCAGCAGTTGCGCGACCGCTCGAGTGAGGCCGGGGTGAGGTCGCCGCAGAACGTCGCGTCGTACGGATGGAAGAACTCGCCGTCGCCGCCGAGGCCGGCGCGCTCGAACAACCCGGAGTCGATCCACTCGATGCGCAGGAACACGCCGTGGTCGGCGCCGTTGATGGCCAGGCGCGTGTAGCGCGCTTCCGGCACCACCATACCGAGCGCGCGCATCAACTCCCACGACAGCCACTCGCGCATCATCGAACCATCGGTGCCCATGCCGTTGAGCGAGATGCGCGAGGAACCGCGCCACGTGCCGTCGTCGAGCTCGATCAGCAGCGATTTCTTCGGCGTCAGGCGCGTGAAGCTGCCCTTGACCTCGATGCGGCCGTGCAGCCGGACGGAGCCTTCCTCGGTCGGCCGCAGCGTGACGGGGAAGGAGGACTTGTCGAAGGGATCCTTGCGAAACAGCACGCGCGCATCGCGCGCGTCCATCTCGAGCGC
Source organism: Gammaproteobacteria bacterium (assembly GCA_031396115.1). Lineage (GTDB taxonomy): Bacteria > Pseudomonadota > Gammaproteobacteria > Nevskiales > Nevskiaceae > JACPFV01. Next base: position 8,083 of record JANNKD010000256.1, on the reverse strand, counting down.
CAGCGTGTCGATCGGCAGCGCGGGCTGCGCCGCGGCGGCGGGCGCGATGGCCAGCGCTGCCAGCAGCGCCAGCGCGGCCGCGCTAGTCCCAGAGGCGCGTGTAGCCACAGGAAAAGTTCTGTCTGAGCGTGGCGTCTTCGCCCCACACCGCGCTGTCGAAGCCGCAGCTCACGTAGACCTTTTGCGACAGGCTCGCGCCGATGCCCAGGCCAGCCTTCACCAGCGTGCCGCTGGTGCCGCAGTCGGACAAGCCGGTGTTGAGGTTCCGTTGCCCGTCTTCGAGCGGCACGCGCCCGCTCAGGTCGGCGCTCCAGCGCAGGCGGCCAATGCGCAGCGGGCCGGACAGCGACAGGTCGGCGTCCACCTGGTGCACGAGCGGCGACTCCCACAGCTGCAGGCCGATGCCCGAGCTGAGAGCCAGCCCCGGCAGCAGCTCATCCTTGCGCGCCAGCGCGCCGGACAACCCGAGGGCGCCGCAGCCCAGGCGTGGCGACGCCGAGCCGCGGTCGGTGGGCAGGGTCGCGACCAGTTCCCAGGTGCGGTGGTTGCGGTACAGGTTGGTGCGGCCGCGCGCGCCGAGGCGCAGGTCGCCGAAGCCCGCGTTGCTCTCCTCGGCGCAGCGCGCCTGCGAGAGGCTGACGCCGCCGAAGAGCGTGTAGTAGTACGAGTAGCCGTACTCGAGGTAGTGCGAGTTGCTGACGTGCTGGCGCTGGCAGTCGAGCAGCTGCAGCTCGCCTTGCTCGTCCCATTCGCGGTCGGCCCAGGAGTAGCCGAGCGAGGTCGAGTAGCTGGCGTCGCCCGCCGAGCGCATGTAACTGCCGGCGTGCGCGGCGGGGCACAGGCTCGCCGCGGCGAGCAGAATCAACCCCCACTGGCCCGACCGAACCGTCACGATGCGGCGCCCCCCGTGCTGGAGCGGCTAGTATACAGACCGGTTTTTGTCTCCCCGCCAGCATGAATCGATCCTTCGCGCTGCTCGCGCCCTGTCTGCTCGTGGCCTGCGCGCAATCCCAGGCGCCCGCGCCGGCACCCGCCGCACCCGCCGCGCCCGCACCCGCGGCTGCGGCCGGCCATCACGTGGTGATCGTGACCATCGACGGCTTGCGACCCGACGCCATCACCGAGGCCGACACGCCGGCGCTCGCGCGCCTGCTGCGCGAAGGCGCGACCAGCCTCGCGGCGCGCGTGCCGCAGCCCCCGCTGACCCTGCCCAGCCACCTCAGCATGGTCACCGGGCAAACCGCCGCAAGGCACGGCATCCGCACCAACAAGACGCTGACGCAGGAGCCGGCGAACGCCACGCTGTTCACGCTCGTGCACGACGCCGGCGGCCGCACCGGGTTGTACCTCGGCAAGCACAAGCTCGTGGCGCTGGCGCCGCGCGGCAGCGCCGACGTTACGGTGGGCCCCTCCTGGGGCGATTCGAACTGGGACGCCGGCTCGAGCGCGCGCCTCGCCGCGCAGTTCGCAGCCGATTTCCCGCGCGAGCGCTTCGCGCTCGCGCTCGTGCACCTGCGCGAGCCCGACGAGGCCGGCCACGACGCCGGCTGGATGACGCCGCCGTACCGCGCGGCGCTGGGCGAAGCGGACCGCGGGCTGGCCAGCGTGCTGCGCACGATCGCCGGCAGCGGCCTGCCGACGACCGTAATCCTGACCTCGGACCACGGCGGCGAGGGCAAGGATCACTGGACGCACGAGACGGCGGATTCGAGGGTGCCCCTCATCTGCCGCGGACCTGGCGTGAAAGCCGGCTCGACCATCGCCGAGGCCAGCATCATCGACGTCGGCCCGACCGCGGCGGCGCTGCTGGGCGTGAGGTTGCCGGACGTGGAAGGAAAAGTCGTCCGCGAATGCCTGGGGACGCGCCCGGCCTCATCCTAAATTAGAACGAAAACTGGACGTCGAACCCCAGCGGGTTGTTCTCGGGGTCCACCACCCACAGGGTGGTGATCAGGGTGAAGTCGTACCAGAAGTGCGCCGCGATGGGCCCGGCCAGGCGTCCGCCGTCGCGCTCGTAGAGCCAGCCGAAGTAGGCGCCGCCGGCCGTGGCGAACGCCGCCCCGGCGGGGTTGAACCCGCCGTCGAGTCCGACCAGGTGCGCGGCCCCGAACGTGCCGGATGCGGCCCAGAACCCGGCGCGCTCGCCCCACAGTCCTTGCAGGTAGGGCTGCAGCAGGCCGCGGAACAAACCCTCCTCCGCCGTTGCCGCCCCCAGCGAGATGCCCAGGGCCGAGGCCACGTACATCCGGTTGGCGTCGTCCTGCTCGTAGCTCCCGCCGAACATGCGTACGCGCTGGACGTCGCTGAGCGGGCCATCCTCGCGATCGTGCGCGGCCAGCGCGCCGAGCCCGATGCCGAGCAGCGCCGCGCCCCACACCGGCGGGCGCAGCACCTGGCTCGAGAACGGCGCGGTCAGCAGCTCGGACGTCGGCGTATCGTCGAGGCCGTACCGGCGCAGGTCCACGCCGTCCGCGATCAGCGCCTCGCGCGCGGTGGTGAAGATCGAGTACTCCCACACCTTGTTCGCCAGCAACGACGGCACGTTGACCTCATCGTCGTCGCGGCCGAGGTTCTCGTTGCGGCGCTGCACCTCGGCGCCGCCGGCCAGCAACGCGGCGGTGAGGCCGGCGTAGGTCACGCCGGTGCCGACGTCGCCGAGGTAGATATGGCCGGCGCCGGGCAGCAGGCTCCAGATCACCGCCGTGCGCGTGTGCCGCGAAATCGGGAAGGACTCGTGGACGTGGCCCTGCTCGTTCACCACGATGGGCTCGTCGGCGGCGCCGGCGCCCCCCGCAGTGAGCAACAACGTCATTCCCGCGAAAGCGGGAATCCAGCGTCGTTCCCGCATCGTCCTGGATGCCCGCTGGCGCGGGCATGACGACGGCCCGTTAGCGCGCGATGTTGCGGCCGTAGAAGATCTCGAGGATTTCGTGGTTCACGCGCTCGCGGATCTTCTTGGCTTCGCGCGGCGGCAGCTCGGACACGCCCTCGCCGAACAGGTAGCCGTCCAGGTCGAGCTCCTTCAGGCGCATCTTGGTGTGGAAAATGTTCTCCTGGTAGACGTTGACGTCGACCATCACGTAACGATCCTTGATCTCGGTCGAGATGAAGTTCTGGATCGAGTCGATCTGGTGGTCGATGTAGTGCTTCATGCCGCGCACGTTGCGGGTGAAGCCGCGCACGCGGTAGTCGGCGATGACGATGTCCGACTCGAAGCTGTTGATCAGGAAGTTCAACGCCTTCAGCGGCGAGATCTGGCCGCAGGTCGAGACGTCGATGTCGGCCCTGAACGTGCTGATGCCCTGCTCCGGGTGGTTCTCCGGGTAGGTGTGCACCGTGATGTGGCTCTTGTCGAGGTGGGCCACCACCGAATCCTTGGCGACCAGCGTCGGCGACTGGGGGATCTGGTGGCCCTCGGAGATCAGCATGGTCACCGAGGCGCCCTGCGGGTCGTAGTCCTGGCGCGCGACGTTGAGGATGTTGGCGCCGATGATGTCGGCGACCTCGGTCAGGATGTCGGTCAATCGCTCGGCGTTGTACGCCTCGTCGATGTACTCGATGTATTCCTGCTGGTGCTGCGCGGTGCGCGCGTAGCAGATGTCGTAGATGTTGAACGACAGCGACTTGGTGAGGTTGTTGAACCCCAGCAGCTTGAGCTTGGGGTTACTGGTCGGCTTGGCCAACGGACGCGGACTCCAGACGAAATGGCCGCCACCCGGCGGCCGCGCAATTATGTATCAGATTTTCCGCGTTGTGGGGGTGTTTTGCGCCATGTCCCGCAGCTCGAAATCGTGCGTGATCTCCGCGCCGGCGCGGGCGAGCATGATCGAGGCCGAGCAGTACTTTTCGGCGGACAGCTTCACCGCACGCTCGACCGTGCCGGCCGCCAGCCCCTTGCCGCTCACCACGAAATGGAGGTGGATGCGGGTGAAGACCTTCGGATCGGTGTCGGTCCGGTCGCCCTTGACCTCGACTTGCACGTCGGCCACGGCGTGGCGCCCCTTCTTGAGGATATGCACCACGTCCACCGCCGAGCAGGCGCCGACCGACAGCAGCATCAGCTCCATCGGCCGCACGCCGAGGTTCTTGCCGCCGATGTCCGGCGGTCCGTCGATGACGATGCCGTGGCCGCTGCCGGTGGTGCCGACGAAGGCGGCGTTCTCGACCCACTTGATCCGGGCTTCCATGCTTGCTCGCGCGTGAGGGTGACGGAGGTGTGCTATTTTCCGGGAAACCTTCACCGTCTGCAGGAGATGCGGGAAATGCTGTTCAAGCCCGTCATCCAGGCTTTCGTCGCGCAGGCGCACAAGCGCAGCTACCCGCCCAAGCACACCGTCCTTCACGCGGGCGACACGCCCACCACGCTCTACCTGATCCTGGAAGGCTCGGTCAGCATCCTGCTGGAGGACAAGGACGGTCGCGAGATCGTGCTCGCCTACCTGGGTCCCGGCGAGTTCTTCGGCGAGATGTGCCTGTTCCCCGAGCAGGCCTCGCGCACCGCCATCGTGCGCACGCGCACCCAGCCCACGCTGGTGGCCGAGTGCACCTTCGCCGCCTTCCGCGCCTTCACCCGCGACCACCACGAGATCATGTTCGAGATCGCCGGCCAGCTGGCCGGCCGCCTGCGCAACACCAACACGCGCCTGTCCGACCTCGCCTTTCTCGACGTGGCCGGCCGGCTGGCCCACATCCTGCTCGATCTCAGCAAGAAGTCCGACGCGATGGACCACCCGCGCGGCCGCGTGGTGCGCATCAGCCGCCAGGAACTGGCGCGCAACGCCGGCTGCTCGCGCGAAATGGCCGGGCGCGTGCTGAAAAAGCTCGAGGAAGATGGCCTGGTGCTAAGCCAGGGCCGCAGCATCGTGGTGCTGCACCCGCCAGTGTAGGAGCGCCTCTCAGGCGCGACCGGTCGACAGCAGGTCCCTAAGCGCCGCACCCGGGCTCTCCGCCCGCATCAGCAACTCCCCCACCAGGAAACGGTGCACGCCGGCCGCGCGCATGCGCGCGACGTCGGCCGCGGCGCCGATGCCGCTTTCCGTGACGACCTCGGCCCCGGCCGGCAAGTGCGGCAGCAGCTCGAGCGTGGTCTCGAGGCGCGTCTCGAAGGTGCGCAGGTCGCGGTTGTTGATGCCGAGCAGGCAGCCGGCCGGCAGGTGTGCGCGCTGCACCTGTTCGAACTCGTGCCGGTCGTGGATCTCCACCAGCACGTCGAGCCCCAGCTCGCGCGCCGCGGCGGCCAGTTCGTTCATGTGCGGCGCCGACAGCGCAGTGGCGATCAGCAGGATGGCGTCGGCGCCGAGCGCGCGGGCCTCGGCGACCTGCAACGCGTCGATGGTGAAGTCCTTGCGCAGCACCGGCAGCTCACAGGCCGCGCGCGCCTGCTTGAGGTGGTCGTCATGGCCGAGGAAGAAGCGCTCGTCGGTCAGCACCGACAGGCAGGCCGCGCCGCCATTGGCGTAATCGGCGGCCAGCGCCGGCGGATCGAAGTTCGGGCGGATCACGCCGCGGCTCGGCGAGGCCTTCTTGATCTCCGCGATGACCGCGGCGCCGGAGGCGGCCCTGGCACGCAGCGCGGCGGCGAAGCCGCGCGGGGCGGTCTGCGCGGCGGCGAGGTCGGCGAGCGACTGCGGCGAGTGCTTCTTGCGCAGCGCGCCCATCTCCTCCCGCTTGTGCAGCAGGATTTTTTCGAGGATGTCGCTCACACGCTCACGCTGCCACGGCCAGCCTGCGCGTCGCGGCGACGAACTCGTCGAGCTTGCGCCGCGCGGCGCCGCTGGCCATGGCCTGGCGCGCGCGGGCCAGGCCGCCCTCGATCGACGGGGCGACGCCGGCCACGTACAACGCCGCGCCGGCGTTCAGCGCCACGATCTCGCGCGCCACGCCGGGCTGGTTGTCGAGCGCCTCCAGCACGCGCGCCTTGGACTCGGCCGCATTCTCGACCCTGAGGTTGCGGCTCGCGGCCATGGCCAGGCCGAAGTCCTCGGGATGGATGTCGTACTCGCGCACCTCGCCGTCCTTGAGTTCGCCGACCAGCGTGGCCGCGCCGAGCGTGATCTCGTCGAGCCCGTCGCGGCCCCACACCACCAGCGCGCGCGAAACGCCGAGGCGCTGCAGCACCCGCACCTGGATGCCAACCAGGTCCGGGTGGAACACGCCCATCAGGATGTTCGGCGCGTCGGCCGGATTGGTCAGCGGGCCGAGGATGTTGAACACCGTGCGCACGCCCATCTCGCGGCGCACCGGCGCGACCACCTTCATGGCCGGGTGATGGATCGGCGCGAACATGAAGCCCATGCCGACGCTGTCGATGCAGCTCGCGACTTGTTCGGGCTGCAGCTCGATCGAGGCGCCCAGCGCCTCCAGCACGTCGGCGGCGCCGGATTTGGACGACACGCCGCGGTTGCCGTGCTTGGCGACGCGCGCGCCGGCCGCGGCGGCGACGAAGCCCGAGGCGGTGGAGATGTTGAAGCTGTGCGAGGCGTCGCCGCCGGTGCCGACGATATCCACGAAGTGCGGGTGCGGCGCCGGGCGCACCTTCCGCGCGAATTCCTTGAGCACCGACGCCGCCGCGGCGATCTCGCCGACCGTCTCCTTCTTGACGCGCAGGCCGGTCAGCAGCGCAGCCGCCATCACCGGCGAGACCTCGCCGCGCATGATGGCGCGCATCAGGTCGGCCATCTCGTCCGGGAAGATCTCGCGGTGCTCGATGGTCCGCTGCAGCGCTTCCTGCACCGTGATCGGCATCAGTACGCCCCCAAAAAGTTCTTGAGCAGGTCGTGGCCGTGCTCGGTCAGGATGGATTCGGGATGGAACTGTACGCCTTCGAGCGGCAGCGTCCGGTGCCGCAGGCCCATGACCTCGTCGCGCGCGCCGTCGTCGCGCTGGGTCCAGGCGGTGACTTCGAGGTCCTTCGGGAAGCCCGCGTCCGCCACGATCAGCGAGTGGTAGCGCGTGGCGGTGAACGGCGCCGGCAGCGCGCGGAACACGCCCTGGCCTTTGTGATGAATCGCCGAAGTCTTGCCGTGCATGACCTCCCGCGCGCGCACCACCTTGCCGCCGAAGGCCTGGCCGATGCTCTGGTGACCGAGGCACACGCCGAGGATCGGGAACTTGCCGGCCAGCTCGCGGATCAGCTCGAGGCAGATGCCGGCCTCGTTCGGCGTGCACGGGCCCGGCGACAGCACGATGTGCGAAGGCTCGAGCGCCGCGACCTGCTTCACGGTGATCTGGTCGTTGCGGTGCACCTGCACGTCCGCGCCCAGCTCGCCCAGGTATTGCACCAGGTTGTAGGTGAACGAGTCGTAGTTGTCGATCATCAGAACCATGTGGCTTCCAGTCTCTCGCTGCGCCAACGGTTCGTCGCCTGCCTGCGGCCTCGCGGGGCGGCCATTCTAGCGAGTTCTCTGGCGAGTTCTCTGGCGGCTTCCCTGGCGAGCGCCACGGGAGTAGCCTCCCGGCATCCGGCCAGCCTCGGGGTCTGCCATGAACCGCATCGCCGCCGCCGTCTACGGCGCCCTGTCGTACCTGCTCTTCCTCGCCGTCTTCCTCTACGCCATCGGCTTCGTCGGCAACGTGTGGGTGCCCAAGGGCATCGACGGGCCAGCGACCGGTTCGACCGGCGCTGCGGTGCTCATCAACGTGCTGCTGCTGGGCCTGTTCGCCGTTCAGCACAGCGTGATGGCGCGGCCGGGCTTCAAGCGCTGGTGGACGCAGTTCGTGCCCGAGCCGGTCGAGCGCAGCACCTATGTTTTGCTGTCCAGCCTCGCGCTGGCGCTGCTGTTCTGGCAGTGGCGCCCGCTGCCGGGCGTGGTGTGGGACATCGCCGGCCCCTTCCGCACCGTACTGCAGGCGGGGTTCTGGCTCGGCTGGCTGGTCGTGCTGGCCACGACCTTCATGCTGAACCACTTCGAGCTGTTCGGACTGCGCCAGGTCTGGCTGAACCTGCGCGGGCAAGCCAGCGCGCCGACGGCCTTCCGCGCGCCGCTGCTCTACGGCCTCGTGCGTCACCCGATCATGCTGGGGTTCCTCATCGCGTTCTGGTCCGCGCCCACGATGACCGCCGGCCACCTGCTGTTTGCGCTGG
>JANNKD010000242.1:0-9583 GCA_031396115.1 Gammaproteobacteria bacterium | reverse complement strand
GGATCCTGCGCCGGCTGCGGGCGCGGAGCGCCAACGCCCCGCTGTTCGCGGTCGGCGTCTCGCTGGGCGGTCGAGATGAACACGCGCCTGCAGGTCGAGCATCCGGTCACCGAGCTGGTCTACGGCGTGGACCTGGTCGAGTGGCAACTGCGTGTGGCGCAGGGCGAAAAACTGCCGCTGACGCAGGACCAAGTGCTGGCGCGCCGCAAGGGCTGGGCCATCGAAGTGCGGCTGTGCGCCGAGGACCCGGCGCAGAACTACCTGCCGCAGACCGGCCGCGTGCTGCGCTGGCGCGCGGCCGAGGGCGTGCGCACGGATACCTACCTGCGTGACGGTGTGCAGATCAGCCCGTTCTACGACTCGATGCAGGCCAAGGTCATCGCCTGGGGCGAGGACCGCGAGGTCGCGCGCACGCGCCTGGTCCACGCGCTCGACGACACCCTTCTTCTCGGCGTGACGTCCAATCGCGATTATTTGCTGGACGTGCTGCGCACCGACGCCTTTGCGTCCGGCGACTTCAGCACCGCGTTCGTCGGCAAGCACTTTCCACAGGAGCAGCTCAAGGCCGCCAAGCCGACCGCACGCCAGCTCGCGCTCGCCGTGATTGCGCTCTACCAGGACGAGGCCCAGCGCCTGCTGACCGGCGCCCATCTCACCGACGATTACCTGGGCTGGCACAACTCCCACGAGACGCCGGCCGCGTACAAGCTGAAGTGGGGCGACACCGAGCTGGTCCTCGACGTACTGGTGCACGACGGCCACCTGTTCACCATCGAGGCCGGGGACGGTAGGGTCGAGATCGACGTGATTCGTCATCCCCGCGGGCGCGACCATGCGTCGCGCGGGCATCCAGCCTGGATTCCCGCTTCCGCGGGAATGACGAATGGCGGTTCCTTCGATTACATCTGCGACGGCGCCCGTGGCCGCGCGCATTACGCCCGCGGCGCCGACCAGGTTTTCATCTGTGCCGACGGGCGCACCTTCGGCTTCACCGACCGCACCTACGCGCCCGCCGAGGTCTCGGGCGCGGGGTCCGACGGCCGCATCACCGCGCACTCGGACGGCAGGATCGTCGCCGTGCACGTGCAGCCGGGCGAGACCGTCAAGAAGGGCCAGACCGTGGTCGTGCTCGAGGCGATGAAGATGGAGTTCCAGCTGGCCACGCCGGTGGACGGCAAGGTCGAGGCGGTCAGCGTCGCGGCGGGGGCCCAGGTCAAGGGCCGCCAGCTGCTGGTCCAGGTCAGGCCGTTCAGCTAGCGTCCAGCAGGCGCGTGAAGATCGGGCGGTTCCGTGGTCTCATGGAGGTCCGGTGATGCCGAAACTTCGTCGTGAGCGTCGCGTAACAGCGGCCCTGGCCCTGCTGGCCGGTCTGGCCGCGGGGGTGCCGACCGCGTCCGCCCAGTACTTCGGCGGCAACAAGGTCCGCTACGAGGACCCCGAGTTCCGCATCGTCGCCAGCGAGCACTTCGACATCTACGCCTATCCCGAGGAAGAGGCGGGCGCGGTCGACGTTGCCGTGCTGATGGAGCGCTGGAACCGCCGCCTCGAGGACGCGCTCGGCCATGAGCTGAAGGGCCGCCAGCCGCTGATCCTGTACGCCGGCCATCCGCACTTTCGCCAGACCAACGCGACGCCCGGCGAAATCGGCGAGGGCACGGGCGGGTTCACCGAGATGTTCAAGCGGCGCATCGTGCTGCCGTTCGCCGGCGCCGGACACGAGACGGACCACGTGCTCGGCCACGAGCTGGTGCACGCGTTCCAGTTCGACATCGCCCGCAAGCTGGCGGAGGACCCCTCCGGCAAGACCAGCAAGGCCAACGCCGCGCGCCTGCCGCTGTGGTTCATCGAGGGCATGGCCGAATACCTGTCGATCGGCACGGCCGACCCGCTCACGGCGATGTGGATTCGCGATGCCGTGATGCGCAACGACCTGCCGGTGATCGCCGACCTCAACAGCCCCAAGTACTTCCCGTACCGGTATGGCCACGCGTTCTGGGCCTACGTCGCCGGCCGCTACGGCGACGCGATGGTGCCGAAGCTGCTGCGTGCCGCCGTGGCGGGCCGCGACATCAAAACGGCGATCCGGCTCGAGTTGAAGACCGACGACAAGAAGCTCTCCAAGGAATGGCACGAGGCGCTCAAGCAGGAGTTCGGTCCGGCCGTCGCCGCCGGCAAGGAGGTCACCGAGTACGGGCGCGTGCTGATCAAGGCGAACAAGAAGAAGGGCCGCATCAACCTGGCCCCGGTGCTGTCGCCCGACGGCAAGCGCATGCTGTTCTTCTCCGAGCGCGAGCTGTTCTCCATCGAGCTGTACGTGATGGACGTCGACAGCGGCAAGGTCCTGCGCACGCTCACCAGCAGCGTGACCGATCCGCACCTCGACAGCCTGCAGTTCCTCTACACCTCGGGCACCTGGAGCCCGGATGGGAAGCAAGTCGCGATCGGCGGCGTCGGCGACGGCCGCCCGGTGCTGCGCATCATCGACGTCGAGAGCGGCGATCAGGTCCTCGAGCAGCGCTTCCCCGACATGGTCGAGATGCTGCACCCGGCGTGGTCGCCCGACGGCAAGAGCATCGCCTTCTCCGGCAACAAGGGCGGCCTGCTGCAACTGCAGCTGTTCGACCTCGCCACCAGGAGCGTGCGGCCGCTGACGCTGGGGCCGCATGCGGCGATCCAGCCGGCCTGGGCGCCGGACGGCAAGAGCCTCGTGTTCGTCACCGACCAGTTCACCTCCGACGCGTCCCAGCTGAGTTACGGCGACTACCGGCTGGCCTGGCTCGACCTTGCCACCGGCGCCGTCACGCCGGTGCCGAGCCTGCGCGGTGGCAAGAACATCAACCCGCAATGGAGCGCGGACGGCAAGCACATCTACTTCCTGTCCGATGCGCGCGGCGCCTCCAACCTGTACCGCGTGAGCATCGCCGACGGCTCCCTCGAGGAGATGACCGACCTGAAGGTCGGCATCAGCGGCATCGCGCGCACCAGCCCGGCCCTGTCGCTCTCGACCCAGGGCCCCGGGCGCATCGCGGCGAGCGTCTTCCGCAAGGGCATGTACAGCATCTACCTGCTCGAGAACCTGCAACCGCATGCCGTCCCGGCGGCGATCGAGGGCCGCGCCGGCGAGTTGCCGCCGCGCCAGCGGGTCGAGCCCAAGGTTGACCGGCTGCTCGCCGAGATGACGCCGGCCCGGGAGGCCGTGGCCGTCGCCGCGCCGAAGGCCTACGAGCCGAGCCTGTCGGTGGATTACGCAGCGCAGATCGCCGCCCAGGTCGGCAACAGCAGCCTGGGCACGGTGGTCGGCGGCGGCGTCGCGCTGTTCTGGAGCGACATGCTCGGCGACCACAACCTGCTGACGGTGCTGCAGGCCGAGGGCGACTCCGACACGTTCTCGCGCAACCTTGCCGCGGTGGTCGCCTACGAAAACCGCGCACAGCGCCTGCGCTGGGGCGCGGCGGTCGGCCAAGTGCCGCAGGTGTCGGTCCAGTACGAGGGCATTACCGACAACGGGGATGGGACCCTATCGGAATCCCTGCTTCGAACCTGGCAGATCAACCGCGAAATCGCGGGGCGGCTGGCCTATCCATTCACGCGCGCGGACCGCCTCGAGGGTTCGGTCGGCTACCGGCACATCCACTACGTGAGGGATGCGGTCGAGGATGTCTACGACAGCGGCACCCTCCAGTTCCTGGGAACCCGCATCAGGGACCGGCCGGCGCCGGAGTCCATCCAGATGTACCCGGCCGGCATTGCCTTCGTGCACGACACGTCGGTGTGGGGTGGCGCCAGCGTGGCGTTCGGCACGCGCTATCGCATCGAAGCCGGCGGCGTGGTCGGCGACCTCTCCTTCTACACGCCGGTGCTGGACTTCCGCCACTACATCCTGCCGATTCCGTACCTGACACTGGCCGGGCGCTTGATGCACTACGGACGCTACGGCGGCGACGCCGAGGATCCGCGGCTCAGCCCCGTATTCCTCGGCAGCTGGGGACTGGTGCGCGGCTACGACTACTACTCGTTCAGCCTGGCCGAGTGCGGGGCCTCCACGACGGACTGCCCGATATTCGACCGCCTGTTCGGCAGCCGTGTCGCGCTGGGCAGTGTCGAGGCGCGCGTGCCGGTGTTCGGCGCGCGCGGCCTGGTGCCCACGCCCTCGGTGCCGCCGATCGAGGTCGCCGCGTTCTACGACGCCGGCGTGGCCTGGGACAGCAACGAGGACCCGAGCTTCCTCGGCGGACCGCGCGACATCATGCGCAGCTACGGTGCCAGCATCCGCCTGAGCTTCTTCGGCCAGCTGGTGATCGGCTGGAACTACGTGACGCCGCTCGATCGACCGCTGCAGGACTCGTACTGGGAATTCACCATCGCGCCGGGGTTTTGAGCCCCGTCAACTGGATTCCCGCTTGCGCGGGAATGACAGGGCTCTTTCCACAATCTGTTCCTTCGACGGCATCGTCACCGTCGAGGCCACTCCCAGCGGGATGAAGGAATCCTCGGCCGTCAGGCGCGCGAGGCGATCCGACGGCCAGCCGCGCTCGACCAGCGCCGTGATGAGTTCCTCGCTGACCGAGCCGCTGCGCCGGCATTCATCCACCACCAGTACGCGCTTGCAGTCGCGCACGGCCTGGTGGACTGCGTCGTGGTCGATCGACGTGAGCCAGCGCAGGTCCACGAGGCGCGCCTTCACGCCAGCCTTCTCGATTTCCGGCAGCGCCTGGCGCGAGAGGAACATGCCGTTGGCGTAGGTGACGATGGCCAGGTCCTGACCGTTACCGTGCACGCCGAGCTTGCCGACGGGCAGCAGGTGACCCGGTCCCGGATCGGTGTGCATCCACAAGCCATCGTCCGGCGCGTGCAAGTCGCGCGTGTGGTACAGCGCGATCGGCTCGAGGAACACCACCACGCGCTGTTCCTCGTCGGCGAGGCGGATGGACTCCTGCAGCAGTCCCACGGCGTCCGCGCCATTGGACGGGCAGCACACCAGCAGGCCGGGGATGTCGCGCATCACCGCGATCGAGTTGTCGTTGTGGAAATGCCCGCCGAAACCCTTCTGGTAACCCAGGCCCGCGATGCGCACCACCATCGGGTTGGTGTACTGGCCGTCGCTGAAGAACGGCAGCGTCGCGGCTTCGCCGCGCAGCTGGTCCTCGGCGTTGTGGAGGTAGGCGAGGTACTGGATCTCGACCACCGGCAGCAGGTTGTTGTGGGCCAGGCCGATGCCCAGGCCGAGGATGGTCTGCTCGTCGAGCAGCGTGTCGATCACGCGATGCGCGCCGTGCCTGGCCTGCAGCTTGATGGTGACGCCGTACACGCCGCCCTTGTGACCGATGTCCTCGCCGGCCATGACCAGGTGCGGGCGCGTGGCAAGCGCGCGGTCGAGGGCGGCGTTGATGAGGCGGGCGAGGGTGGTTTTTCCGCGCTCGCCGTCACCCCCGCGCAAGCGGGGGTCCAGGTTCTGGATTCCCGCTTGCGCGGGAATGACAGACCTTCTCGGCGGGACAATGCTCGCCATCACTTCCTTCACTGTGCGCAGCTTGGGCCGCGCCAGGGCCTTGTCGGCCGCGCGTTTCACCTCGGCGCCGATTGCGTCATAGCGCTCGACGATCTGCGCGGCGTTCATGGCGCCGTGCTCGAGCATCAGCGCGGCGCTGTAGAGCAGCGGATCCTGCACTTCCTGCGCCTCGATCTCGGCCGGCGTGAGGTAGCCTTCCTGCGCGTCGGCGCCGGCGTGGCCCATCAGCCGCACGCAGCGCATGTGCAGGAATACCGGCTTGCGCGCGCCGCGCGCGAGGCGCTCGGCCTGCCGCGCGGCGCGGTGCGTGTCGAGCAGGTCGAGCCCGTCGCAGCTTACGTACTGGATCGCGGGCCAACGCCGCACCGTCGACTCGATCCAGCCGGCCGGCGTCGGCACGGAAACGCCCAGGCCGTTGTCCTCGCACACGAAGATCAGCGGCAGCGGGACACTCTGATAAGCGATCCACGCAGCCGCGTTCAGCGCGCCCTGCGCGGTCGAATGATTCAGCGAAGCGTCGCCGAAGCTGCACACCACCACGCTGTCGGCCGGCCAGGCCGTCGGCACGCCGAGCTTCTTGGCCAGCGGCATGCTGTAGGCGGCGCCGACCGCCTTGGGCAGTTGCGAAGCAATGGTGCTGGTCTGCGGCGGCACGTTGAGCTGCTTGCTGCCGAGCACCTTGTGGCGTCCGCCGGCGATCGGATCGTCGCTCGAGGCCACGAACGACAGCAGCATGTCGTAGGTGATGTCGATGCCCGGCACCTGCTTGCTGCGTTGGATGAAGAACGGCGCGTCGCGGTAGTGCAGCAGCGCCGGATCGGTCGGGCGCAGCGCCGCGGCGATGGCGGCGTTGCCCTCGTGGCCCGAGCTGCCGATGGTGTAGAAGCCGACCTTCTGCGCGCTCAGGCGCCGCGCGTGCAGGTCGAGCTGGCGCGACAGGATCTGCGACTCGAACAACTCGCGCAGCCCGGCGGCGGTGAGCCCCGCATCCGCCAGCGACCACTCGTGGCGCGGGCGTGGCAGCGTGCCGCCGCGCACGGCCTGGTAGAAACGCTGCTCGAGCGTGGCGCCGCTGCCGCTGCTCTGCGGCGCGGGAGTGGGCGCGCCTGCCATCAGTTGACCGCCCACGGCGGCATCGGCGCAACCAGGCGTTCGCTCAGCGCGCCCTCCACCTCGCCCAGGTAATCCGCCGCGTCGTTCCAGTCGCGGCTGGCCTGGGTGAGCTCGTCCCTGGTGCGGGCGACGAAGTTCCACCACATCAGGATTTCCTCCGGGAACGGTGCGCCGCCGACCAGCACGATGCCGGCGTCGCCGGCGCCGGTGACGATCGGCAAGCCGCTGCGGCCCGGGGCGAGGTAGACCAGCGCGCCCGGAATCGTGCGCTGACCGGCAATTTCGGCGCGGCCGTAGGTCACGATCACGCCGTACTCGAACGCGGGATTGAGCGGCAGCGTGTTGAGGGCACCGGCCGGCACGTCGATGCTCGCGCCCACCAGCGGCGTGTGGACCGTGGCGGTCGAGCGCGCGCCCATGAACTCGCCCGCCAGCACGCTGACGCGCATGCGGTTGGTCTCGATCACCGGCACTTCCGGCAGGTGCTGGAACGTGGGCGCCATGTCGCGCGCGGAGTCGGGCAGGGCGATCCAGAACTGAACGCCGTGGATCCCGGGCTCGGTGGAATCCTCCGAGTGCGAGATGCCGTGCCCGGCGGTCATCAGGTTCAGCGCGCCGGGCTCGATGGCCTGCACGGTGCCGAGCGAGTCGCGGTGCAGCAGCGCGCCCTTGAACAGCCAGGTCACGGTCTGCAAACCGGTGTGCGGATGCGGGCCGACCCGCATGTCAGGGCCACGGCTCGCCTCGACCGGGCCGAAGTGATCGAGGAAACACCACGCCCCGACCATGCGCCGGTGCCGCGTGGGCAGCGCGCGGCGCACCTTCATGCCCGCGCCAAGGTCGACGATCGCGGCCTCGATGCGCTCGGGGATCATGCCAGCGCCGTCGCGATGCGGACCGTGCCCGCCAGCAGCTTGTGCGTCGGGCACTTGTTGGCGACCTCGAGCAGGCGCGCGCGCTGCTCGGCGGACAGCTCGCCGGACAAGCGGATCTGGCGGTCCAGCTCGGTCGCCCCATCGGCCGGCTTGCCGCGCGGGTTTTTCACCACAGTCACCTCAACCCCCGTCAAAGGCCACTGCTTGCGCGCAGCGTACATCTGGACCGTGATGACGGTGCAGGCGCCCAGGGCGCCGCAGATCATCTGCATGGGATTGGGACCGGTGTCGGCGCCGCCGACCGAGGCGGGCTCGTCGGCGTGCCAGCGGTGCGTGCCATCGGTGATGTCGGCGCGCCAGGGCGTGGCGGTGGACGTGACCGTGACGGAGGTGTCGCTCATGCCGGCCTTCCCCAAGGACGAGGGGCCCAGTATGCCGGGACGACCAGGGGCTCAGCGGTGCGGGGTACAGGCGGGCGGCTCGCCCTTGAACCAGGAGTGCAGGTTGATCTCGGCCGCGCAGCTCTCGCAGTAGTAGCGGTCCGCCTTGCTGTGGTGCCAGTTCGCACCCGTCGTCTGGCAGAACGCACGGAAGCACTCGCCGCCGAGGGTGCCCACCTCGGTCAGCGGTACGGTGTACCGGGTCTGCGCGATTGCCACGAATGCCGCTCCAAACAGGCCTTGCAGGGTAACTAGACCCCCGGGGTCCGGCCGAAGTTGCACGCCACTGCTCGATATCCCCTTACTAAGAGGTAAGCCCGGGCGGTTATGATGCGCCGCGTCATGGCCCCCACCGAATGACCCTCACCGAGCTGCTGCTCGCCCTCACCGTGGTCGCGGTCTGGGGCACCAACTTCGCCATCATCAAGATCGGCCTGGGCGACTTCCCGCCGCTGCTGTTCGCCACGTTGCGGTTCTTCTTTGCCGCGCTGCCGTGGATGTTCTTCATCAAGCGGCCGGCCGTGGCCTGGCGCTACCTGATCGCGTTCGGCCTGTTCCTCGGCGTGGGCCAGTTCGGCGTGCTGTTCATCGCCATGCGCGCCGACATCACCCCGGGTTTGGCCTCGCTGGTCATGCAGGTGCAGGTGTTCTTCACCGTCGGCCTGGCGCTGGTGCTGTTCGGCGAGGCGGTGCACGCGCGCAACCTGGTCGGCCTCGCGCTCGCGGCCGTCGGCCTGGGGGTCATCGGCCTGAACGTCGACGCCGCCACCACACCCAAGGGCCTGGCGCTGGTGCTGCTCGCAGCGCTGTCCTGGGCCGGCGCCAACATCACCGTGAAGTACGCCGCCAAGGCGCACGGCCCGCCGGGCGCGCAGCGCCCGGTAGGCGCCAGGTTCGACGTGCTCGGCTTCATGATCTGGTCGTGCTTCTTCGCGGTGCCGCCGCTGGCAATGCTCGCGCTGTGGCTCGAGGGCTGGCAGCCGGCGGTCAACGCGCTCGCGGCCGCAGGCGGGGCGGCCTGGGCCACGGTGCTGTGGCAGTCGCTCGGCAACACGCTGTTCGGCTTCGGCGCCTGGAACTGGCTGCTGGCGCGTCACTCAGCCGCGGTGTTCACGCCGACCGCGCTGCTGGTGCCGGTGTTCGGCATGGCGGCGTCCAGCCTGTGGCTCGACGAGCCGATGTACGCCTGGAAGCTGACGGCGGCCGGACTGATCGTGGCCGGACTCGCGGTCAACATGTTCGGCGGGCGTCTGGCCCGCTGAAGGGCCGCTACGCCGGGATCGGCAGTGCGGACAGGGCGGGCTCCTGGGCCAGCCCGACGCCGCGCAGCCGGTACAGGTCGCGCACCCAGGCCAGTCCCGGCCGATCACGCCACGCTGCGAGCACCGGTGCCATCTGCTGGCGGTAGTCGCGACGGCTGTAGACCGGGTGTTCCTCCGGGCACGCCAGCGGCGACAGCAGCGCAGCGGCGGTGATGTCGGCCACGGTCAGCGAGCCGCCGACGAGAAAGCGCTGGCCGGACTCGGCGACGCGATCGAGTTCGCCGATCACGCGATCGACGATGCGCTGCGAGCGCGCGATCGACGCCGGCGAGGCGTCGAGGCCGCCCGCGAACAGGCGCTTGATCAGCGGGTAGGCCGCCTGCA
>JANNKD010000240.1:0-5248 GCA_031396115.1 Gammaproteobacteria bacterium | reverse complement strand
CTGCCGCGCCGGGCTCATGACGATGCGCACGCCGATGTCGTGCGTCAGCAGCGCGGCGCGCTCGTGCTCGGTGGCCGAGAACGCGATCTTGAACTTGCGCGGCAGGAAGTTGAACTCGGGGTGGAAGCTGGCCCACTGGCGCGTGATCTCGCAGTACGGCCGCGGGTCCACCAGCTCGTCCTTGGCCACGCCGGCGAGGTGGTCGGTGGTGATGTTGCGCACGCAATTGCCGGAGGTCTGGATGGCGTGCATCTCGACGCTGGCCAGTTGCTCGAGGATGTCCGGCACGTTTTCGAGTTTCGGCCAGTTGAACTGGATGTTCTGGCGCGTGGTGAAGTGGCCGTAGTCGCGGTCGTAGGTGCGCGCGATGTGCGCCAGCATGCGCAGCTGCGTGGACGACAACAGGCCGTAGGGGATGCTGATGCGCAGCATCGGCGCGAAACGCTGCAGGTAGAGCCCGTTGCGCAGGCGCAGCGCGCGGAATTCGTCCGGGTGGAGCTCGCCGGCCAGATAGCGGCGCGTCTGGTCACGGAACGCGCTGACGCGCTCGTTCACCAACTGCTGGTCGTAGGTGTCGTACCGATACATCGTCCGGGCCTCTGCTGCAGTGCGGCAAATCTTAGCAGGAGGCCTGTGCCGCTAGAAGCGCGCGGGCCCTCTAAATACTCACCAAACCGATATTTGGCTGAAAAAGGGGCCGCACGATTTTTCGATAAGGCTTGCGTCCCCTTTTTCGCGCTATATGGTCGGCAGCTTCTCGCCGAGGGACTGTGCCAGCCTGGCCCGCACCGCCGGATCGGCCTCGGCCGCGACGCGGTCGACCTTGTCGCGCGTGAGGTGCGGCGCGAACAGGTGGATGAAGTCGTACATGTACTCGCGCAGGAACATGCCGCGCCGGAAGCCGACGTGCGTGGTGCTGGGGGTGAACAACTGGGCCGCCTCGAGCCGCACCAGGTCCTTGTCGAGCTTCGGGTCCCAGGCCATGTGGGCGACGATGCCGATGCCCAGCCCCAGGCGCACGTAGGTCTTGATCACGTCGGCGTCCACCGCGGTCAGCACCACGTCGGGCTTCAGCCCGTGCGCCGCGAAGGCCTGGTCGAGCTTCGAGCGGCCAGTGAAGCCGAAGGTGTAGGTGACGATCGGGTGCGCGGCGACGTCCTTGAGCGTGAGCTTGCCCTTCTTCTGCGCCAGCGGATGGTCGGGGCGCACCAGCACGGCGCGGTTCCAGTGGTAGCAGGGCAGCATCACCAGTTCGGCGAAGTGCTCCATGGCCTCGGTGGCAATGGCGAAGTCGGCCTGGCCGGAGGCGGCAATGCCGGCGATCTGCGGCGGCGAGCCCTGGTGCAGGTGGAAGCGCACGTTCGGGTAGCGCTCGCGGAACTTGCGGATCACCGGCGGCAGCGCGTAGCGCGCCTGCGTGTGGGTGGTGGCGATGGCCAGGTCGCCGCGATCGGTGTCGCGGTACTCCTGGGCGATGTTCTTGATGTTGACCACTTCCTGCAGCAGGCGCTCGGTGTACTCGAGGATGCGCTTGCCGGCCGGCGTGACCTGGTCGAGGTGCTTGCCGCGGCGGCGGAACACGTCGACGCCGAGCTCCTCCTCCAGCAGGCGGATCTGCTTGGACACGCCGGGCTGGGACGTGTGCAGGGCCTCGGCCGCGGCGGTGACGTTGAGGCCGCGCTTGGCGACTTCGTGGATGTAGTTCAGTTGGCGCAGCTTCATCGGCTTATGACGATAAGTGCTTAACAGGGGGCCTAATAATACTGTTATTACGTGGTTGGGCGGGTATGCTGGCGCCCTCATGCCCGAGCAGCCCTGGCCCTATTTCCCCCTGTTCCTGAAGCTCGCCGGCGAGCGCGTGCTGGTCGTCGGCGGCGGGGAAGTCGCGCTGCGCAAGGTGCGCCTGCTGCTGCGGGCGCAGGCGCGCGTCGAGCTGGTCGCGCGCGAGCTGCATCCGGAGCTGGCCGCCGCCGGCCTCGCGGCCCGCGCGCCGGCGTTCGAGCCGGCGCAGCTCGACGGCTGCCGCCTGGCCATCGCCGCGACCGACGATGCCGCGCTCAACGTCCGCGTGGCCGAGGCCGCGCGCGCCCGCGGTATCCCGGTCAACGTCGTCGACGATGAGGCCGCCAGCAGCTGGGTCAGCGGCGCGATCGTGGATCGCGCGCCGCTCATGGTGGCGATCTCCAGCGGCGGTGGCGCGCCGGTGCTGGCGCGCCGGCTGCGGGAGAAGCTCGAGGGCCTGGTTCCCGAGGGCTATGGCCGGCTGGCGCGGTTCCTTGCGGCGATGCGCGAGCGGCTCAAGCGCGTGCCGGTCGAGCAGCGGCGCGTGGCGACCGAGCGCTTCCTCGACGGCGCCGGCGCGCAGCGGGTATTGGCCGGCGACGAGGCCACCGCGGCACGCGACCTGGACGAGCTCCTCGCCGGCGGCGCGCCGCGTGGCGAGGTCTACCTGGTCGGCGCCGGACCGGGCGATCCCGACCTGCTGACGTTTCGCGCCCTGCGCCTGATGCAGCAGGCCGACGTCGTGCTGTACGACCGCCTGGTCTCCGCGCCGATTCTCGACCGCGTGCGCCGCGACGCCGAGCGCATCTTCGTCGGCAAGGGTCCGCGGCAGCACGAGTTGTCGCAGCAGGAAATCAACGCGCTGCTGGTGAAACTGGCGCGACAGGGCCAGCGCGTGCTGCGCCTGAAGGGCGGCGATCCCTTCATCTTCGGCCGCGGCGGGGAGGAGATCGACACGCTGGCGGCGCAGGGCATCGCCTTCCAGGTGGTGCCGGGCATCACGGCCGCCAACGGCTGCGCCGCCTACGCCGGCATTCCGCTGACGCATCGCGACTACGCCCAGTCGGTGACCTTCGTCACCGGGCACGCCCGGCAGGACGGGCAGCTCGAGCTGGACTGGCCGGCGCTGGCCCGGAAGGGCCAGACCGTCGTGTTCTACATGGGCCGTGGCTCGCTGCCGCAGTTGTGCGCGCAGCTCACGCAGCACGGCCTGCCGCCCGACTGGCCGGCCGCGCTGGTCGAGGAGGGCACATCAAAGCAGCAGCGCGTGGTCACCGGGACGCTGGCCACCCTGCCAGCGCTGGTCGAGCGCGCGGGCGTGACCGGCGCGAGCCTGATCATCGTCGGCGAGGTGGTGAGGTTGCGCGAGCGGCTGCAGTGGTTCCGCGGCGAACGGTGAGAACCGGACGACGCGGCGGAGGGCGCGCTGGCGCGTGGATCGCTGGCAGAAGCGCCCGCCACACTAGTAAAGGACGCTTGACATCTCTGCGGCAGGGCGCCTAGGATGATGTAAAGCAACCTTTACAGACACCACCACCGCCATGTTCGACCGCAAATACGTGTACGAATCCCTGTACTGGATCGCCGCATTCGCGCTGTCGCTGTTCGCGGCCAAGTGGGTCGCCCGCCAGGTCGCGCCGGACTCGGCGCTGCGCCTGGTAGCGCTGGTGCCGGTCGCGCTGGCCATCGGTGGCGGCTTGTGGGTCGAGCTGCGCCAGATCGGGCGCATGGACGAGCTGCAGCGCCTGACCTACCAGGTCGCGACCCTGTGCGGCGCCATGTTCGGCGTGCTGTTCTGCGCGCTCGCCTTCACCGGCGAAGCGCTGCAGCTGTGGGCGCGGGTGGCGCCGATCTGGGTCATGGCCGCGATGGGTGCGGGGTTCATCGTCGGCTGGATCGGCGCGCGGCGGCACTACGGATGAACAACAACGTCCGCGATCGCCGCGCCGAGCGCGGCTGGACCCAGCAGGACCTGGCCGAGCGCCTCGGCGTGTCGCGCCAGACCGTGATCTCGGTCGAGAACGGCAAGTACGACCCGAGCCTGCCGCTGGCAATGCGCATCGCGCGCCAGTTCCGCTGCCGCATCGAAGACCTGTTCTTCCTGGAGGCCTGATGCGCGCGCTCCTCGTGGCCTTCGTGCTGCTGGCGCTGCCGGGCGCAGCGGCCGCGCGCCAGGTCGGTGCCGTGAGTTTCACGCCGTGCGACCTCAAGGCCCCGCGCGTGACGGGCGGCGTCGAGGCCGAGTGCGCCCGCTTCGAAGTGCCGGAAGACCCGGCCGCGCCGCAGGGCCGCAAGATCAGCTTGCGCGTGGCGCTGGTGCGGTCGCGCCGCGACGCGCCGGCGGCCGATCCGGTGGTTTTCCTCGCCGGCGGCCCCGGACAGTCCGCCCTCGAGGGGTATCCACTGGTGCACGGCGCATTCCGGCCGCTGCTGGCGCGCCGCCACGTCCTGCTGGTCGAGCAACGCGGCACCGGCGACTCCAGTGCGCTCAAGTGCGCGTTGCCGGACTGGAAGCAGCCCGCCGCCCAGAGCCTCGGGGCCGCGCGTGAACAGGCGCGGGACTGCCTGCGGCGTTATGAGGGCAAGGCCGATGCCCGTTTTTACACGACCAGTGACTACATCCGCGACCTGGAGCGCGTGCGCGAGGCGCTCGGCATCGTCCAGTTCAACCTGGCCGGCGGCTCCTACGGCACGCGCGTGGCGCTGGAGTACCTGCGGCGGCACCCGGGTGCCGTGCGCAGCGTGTTCATCGACAGCGTGGTGCCACCCGAGCTGGCGCTCGGCCAGGACCACGCGCGCAACCTGGACGAGGCCGTTGACGGGATGGCGCAACGCTGTGCCGCGCAGCCGGCGTGCCGCGAGCGCTTTGGCGACGTTGGGGCGACCTTGCGCCGCCTGAAGCAGGACGCCCGGCGCTCGACGCGACCGGTGACCTTCCGCCACCCGCAGACCCACGTCTTGCTCAGCGTGCCCTTCGGCGAGGCGGCGCTCATGGGCGTGGCGCGGATATTTTCCTACGCGCCGCATTCCGCGGCGCTGCTGCCGCTGCTGCTGAACGAGGCGGCGCGCGGACGGCCCGAGCCGCTGCTGGCCCAGGCCGAACTGCTGTACGCCTCGCTGCCGGACTCGCTGGCGCACGGCATGGAGCTGTCGGTGATCTGCGCCGAGGATGCCGACCTGATCCGGGCGCGCCCCGAGGACCGCGACACGCTGATGGGCGGCGAGTTCGCCGATTACATCGGCGCGCAATGCTCGGTCTGGCCGCGCGGCACCCGGCCGGACGATTTCAAGCAGCCCGTGGTGTCGGACAAGCCGGTGCTGCTGTTGTCGGGCCAGTACGATCCGGTCACGCCGCCGCGCTACGCCGAGCAGGTTGCAAAAACCCTGTCGAACAGCCGCAGCCTGGTCGCCAAGGGGCAGGGCCACACGCCGATGAACGTCGGCTGCATGCCGCGGCTGCTGAAAG
>JANNKD010000205.1:0-8359 GCA_031396115.1 Gammaproteobacteria bacterium | reverse complement strand
CCGCACGCGGCATGGCTGGATCAGGGTTGCCCCCATTGTCCAAAATTCCCCACTGCTGCCTCCCGTAGGAGTCTGGGCCGTGTCTCAGTCCCAGTGTGGCTGATCATCCTCTCAGACCAGCTACCGATCGTCGCCTTGGTGGGCCATTACCCCACCAACTAGCTAATCGGACATCGGCCGCTCCCAGAGCGTGAGGTTCTTGCGAATCCCCCACTTTCCTCCTCAGAGCATATGCGGTATTAGCGCCGCTTTCGCGGCGTTATCCCCCACTCCGGGGTACGTTCCGATGTATTCCTCACCCGTTCGCCGCTCGCCGCCAGGGTTGCCCCCGCGCTGCCGCTCGACTTGCATGTGTAAGGCATGCCGCCAGCGTTCAATCTGAGCCAGGATCAAACTCTTCAATTGAATTGCTTTGCTGATCCTACGAATTACTTACTGCTTGTGCATCACTCAAAGTAAACGAGGTTTACTTCTCTGTGAGCACTTGCTAGATGCTTTGCCACTTGCATGAACCATCCTTGCGGATTGAACCTGCGCGTGGCGCCATCCATTCAAGCGCCCACACTTATCGGCTGCGAATTTTTAAAGAGCGTTGGTTGCGGGGAGAGGATTTGAACCTCTGACCTTCGGGTTATGAGCCCGACGAGCTGCCAGACTGCTCCACCCCGCGCCCGATGTGAGCCAAAGATTATAGTTGGCCATGGGAGGGGGTGTCAACGAAACTTGCGCTCTAAATTGCAGCGGCGCCACTTTTTTTCGTCATCCGGCCGATTCCCGGCCGTCAGAGCTTCTCCGTCTCGCCGCCCCTGGGCTGCCAGACCAGCAGGCGGCGCTCCACGAGCGTCACTATCCAGTCGAGCAGCAGGGCGAACGCGGTCAGAACCAGGATTCCGGCGAACACCGAGTTGATGTCGAACGTCCCTTCCGCCTGAAGGATCAGGTAGCCCACGCCGCGGGAGGAGCCTAGATACTCGCCGACGACGGCGCCGACGAAAGCGAGCCCCACCGAGTTGTGCAGGCTGGCGAAGACCCAGCTCATCGCGCTCGGCACATAGACGTGCCGCAGCAGCTGGCGGTCGCTCGCGCCGAGGATCCGAGCGTTGGCCAGGACGGTATGGCTGACTTCCCGCACCCCCTGGTAGACGTTGAAGAACACGATGAAGAACACCAGCGTGACGCCCAGAGCAACCTTGGACGCGATGTCGAGCCCGAACCACATGCCGAAGATCGGCGCCAGGATCACCCGCGGCATGGAATTTAGCGCCTTGATATAGGGGTCAAAGAGCGCCGAGGCGGTCGGGCTCAGGGCGAGCCACAGGCCCATCACCAGGCCGAGCACGGTGCCGATGACGAAGGCGAGCGCCGTCTCAACCAGTGTCACCCACAGATGCGGATAGATCGACCCGGAGGAAAACCATCGCCAGATCCGCTCCAGCACCCTGAGCGGCTCGCCGAAGAAAAATGAGGCCTTGTATGGATCGTCGAAGTAGATCGGCGGCAGCAGCGTCGGGCTGGTGGCCACGTGCCAGAAAGCGAGGATGCCGGCGAACAGCGCCAGCTGCCAGAAGCGCAGCGCCCTATTGCTGTTGCTGCCGGGCATAGCTCTTGAGCACTTCCGCCTTCATGGCATGCCAGATGCGGGTATGAAGCTCGATGAAGCGCGGCGTCAGGCGGATCTCGGCCACATCCCGCGGGCGCGGCAGGTCGATCGCGAACTCGCCGATCGGGTGCGCCTCGGGGCCTGCCGAGAGCACCACTACCCGGTCGGACAGCGAAATCGCTTCCTCCAGATCGTGGGTGATGAACACCACCGACTTGCGGTTCGCCGCCCAGAGCTCGAGCAGCTCGTTCTCCATCAGCTGGCGGGTCTGGATATCGAGCGCCGAGAACGGCTCATCCATCAGGATGATCTCGGGATCCAGGATCAGGGTCTGCGCCAGCGCCACGCGCTTGCGCATGCCGCCCGACAGCTGGTGCGGATAGCGAGCGCCGAAACCGCGCAAGCCGACGCGCTGCAGCCAGTCCTCGGCCTGCCGCAGCGCCTGCACGGGATCGGCGTTCCTGAATTCAAGCCCCGCGGTGACGTTTTGCAGCGCCGTGCGCCAGGGCATCAGGGCGTCGGTCTGGAACAGGTAGCCCGCCTTGCGGTTGAGGCCTTCGAGCGCCTTGCCGAAGACGCGGGTGAGGCCGGCCGAAGGCTGCAGCAAGCCGACCGCGACGTTGAGCAGCGTCGATTTCCCGCAGCCGGTGGGCCCGACGACGGAGACGAACTCGCCCGGCTCGACGCGCAGCGTGGTGTCGCGAATGGCGGTGTAGCGCCCGCCATCCTGCCCGACGAAGGTGACGGTGACGTTCTCCAGCGCCAGCGCCGGAACCGCGGCCGGCATCGCTACTTCTTCGTCGGGTACTTCGCGTTCGCCTTCTTCGCGAACTCGTTGGTGTACGTCGAGGCCAGGTTGATCGCTTCGGGCTTGATGTTCGGGTTGAACGAGGCGAGCGCCTTGAGCGTGGTCTTCGCGCCCTCGTCGCTGAAGTAGCCGTCCTTCGAATACGCGGTTTTCACGTTGTTGTAGGCGAACAGGTACATGGCCTGGTTGCCCAGCAGGTATTCCTCCGGCACGGCCGCGAGGATCTGCTGCGGCGAAGCCTGCTGCATCCATTTCAGAGTGCGCACTGTGGCGTTGGTCAGCGCCTGGACGGTGTTCGGATTCTTCTTCACGAAATCGAGCGGCGCATAGAGGCTGGAGGCCGGCATCGGCCCGCCGAATAGCTTCAGCGTGCCTTCCGGCGTGCGCGTCTCGGCGATCACCTTGACCTTGCCGTCCCTCTCCAGCATGGTCACCGCCGGATCGGTCTGTGAGATCACATCCACCCTGCCCTGGTCCATCGCTGCAACAACCGAGGCGCCTTGGCCGATGCCTATGATCGCCACGTCCTCCGGCTTCAGCCCGCCCTGGGCGAGAACATAGTTGATCACCATGTTCGTGCTCGAGCCGGGTGCGCTGACGCCGACCTTGAGCCCCTTCAGATCCTTGGGCGATTGATACTTGCCGGCGAGCTTGCTGGAGATCGCGACGCTGATCTGCGGCGACGCCCCGGCCAGGACGAACGCCTGGAAGCTCTGCCTGCGCGACTGCATGTTGATCGTGTGCTCGTAGGCGCCGGCCACTACGTCGGCGCTGCCGCCGACGACCGCCTCCAGGGAGCGCGTGCCGCCCGCGAAATCGCTGATGCGGACGTTGAGGCCCTCATCCTTGAAGTATCCCAGCCGCTCGGTGATGGTGAGGGGCAGGTAGTACAGAGCGGTCTTTCCCCCCACGGCGACATGAACGTCGCGTTTCTCGACCTGCGCATGGGCGCCAAGGCTAGCGGCGAGCGCAGCAGCGCTCGCCAGGACGGTCAGTCTCATGTGGTTTCCTCCTCCGAACCGCAATTTACTAGATTTCGCGACGTTCCAGCAGCGCCTGGGAAATAGTCCCGGCGTCGACGTACTCGAGCTCGCCGCCGAGCGGCACGCCGCGCGCGATGCGGCTCACCCGGATTCCCCGGGCGCGCAGCATCTCGGCGATGTAGTGCGCCGTGGCCTCGCCCTCGTTGGTGAAGTTGGTGGCCAGGATGACCTCCTGCACCTCGCCGCCGCCGGCGCGCTCGAGCAACCGCTCGAGGCCGATCTCGCGCGGCCCGATACCGTCCAGCGGCGACAACCTGCCCATCAGCACGAAGTACATGCCGGAGTAGCTCAGGGTCTGCTCCACCATGGAGAGGTCGGCCGGTGTCTCCACCACACAAAGGAGCGAAGGGTCGCGCCGCGGCGAACGGCACAGCGCGCACAGCTCCTCTTCGGTGAAGTTGTTGCATTTGGCGCAGCGCCGCACGTTGCCGAGCGCCGCGGCGAGCGCCTGCGCGAGCCGTTCCCCGCCTTCGCGGTCGTGCTGCAGGAGGTGGTAGGCCATGCGCTGCGCCGAGCGCGGGCCCACTCCTGGCAGCACGCGCAGCGCCTCGACCAGGAGTTCCAGTCCCTTCGCGGTAGGGACGGCGTCTCTGTTCTTCAAAACGGGAGCTTGAATCCCGGGGGTAATCCGAGGCCGGCCGTCATCCCGCTCATCTTCTCGGCAATCGTCGCCTCGACGCGGTGCGCGGCATCGTTGAATGCGGCAGCGACGAGGTCCTCCAGCATTTCGCGATCGTCGCCGACCAGCGAAGGATCGATGGACACGCGCTTCACTTCGTACTTGCAGGTCATCTGCACCTTGACCATGCCGGCGCCCGACTGGCCCTCCACCTCCAGGGTGGCGAGGCTCTCCTGCATGCGGCGCATGTTCTCCTGCATCATCTGCGCCTGCTTCATCAGCTGCCCGATATTGCCTTTCATGTCTGGCTCATTTCTCGCTCATTTTTCCGGCGACCGGATGGTTGAGTCGACGACCTTGCCGTCGAACAGGTTGACGAGATCCTGCACGAAGCCGTCGCCCTGGACCGCCTTGACCGCTTCCGCGCGCCGCGCGTCGCGCTCTCCGTTTTCGATTGCTGCGGCGCTCGCACCGGAGGTATCGCCGATCGACAAGTTGACGCGCGCCGGCGCGCCCAGGTGCTGCTCGAGTGCGGCTTTCAGCTTGTCGGCATGAGCGCGGTCGGCGAGGAACGCTTTCGATTTCGGCACCACCAGGTCGAAAGCGTTTCCTTCGCGGCGCTGCAGCTCGGCGTGGCGCGCCAACTCGCGCGCCGCGCCCGCGACCTGCAGCTGCGCCGCGAGCTCGGGCCAGCCGCCGGAGACGGGGGCCGCGGCGGCCTTCGGCTGCGGCGGCTTCGCACTCGGGGCAGACGCCTTCTCCGCCACAGGCAGCGATTTCCCAGCGCCCTCTGGGCGGAAGGCAAGCATGCGCAGCACGGTCATCAGGAACCCGGCGTGCTCGTCCGGTGCGAGCCGCAGATCCTCCCTGCCCTGCAGGGCTATCTGGTAGTAGAGCTGCACCGACTCGGGATCGAGGCGCCCGGCCAGTGCCTCGGCCTGGACGCGCTCGGCCGAGTCCTCCAGCGCGTCGGGCGCCGACTGCGCGAGCGCGACACGCAGCAGGAGCGCGGCGAGGTCGGCAAGCGCATGGTCGAACGACAGGCTGCGCGCCTGCATGTCGCCGGCGATGCCGGCCGCGGCGGAGGCGTCGCCGGCGGCAACGCATTCGACCAGGCGCACGAGGTAAGTCTGGTCGATGGTACCGAGCATCTCGCTCACGCCGGCGCCGGCCACCCGGCCCCCGCCGTGTGCGATTGCCTGGTCGAGCAGCGAGAGCGCGTCGCGCATGCTACCGGCGGCGGCGCGGGCGATTGCCGGCAGCGCCTCCGGCTCGTACTCGATCTTTTCCGCGGCGAGCACCTTTGCCAGGTGCCCGGCGATGGCCGCGGGCGGCATCTGCTTGAGGTTGAACTGCAGGCAGCGGCTCAGAACGGTCACCGGGATCTTCTGCGGATCGGTCGTGGCGAGGATGAACTTGACGTGCTCGGGCGGCTCCTCCAGGGTCTTGAGCATCGAATTGAAGGCGTGCCCCGACAGCTGGTGGACCTCGTCGATGACGTAGACCTTGAAGCGGCCCCGCGTCGGCGTGTACTGCGCGGTCTCAAGCAGCTGCCGCATCTCCTCGACCCGGGTATTGGTGGCGGCATCCACCTCGAGCAGGTCGACGAAGCGGCCTGCATCGATCTCGGTGCAGGCTGAGCATTTGCCGCAGGGTTGCGGCGTAACGCCGGTCTCGCAGTTCAGGCACTTGGCGAGAACGCGGGCGAGCGTCGTCTTGCCAACGCCCCGGGTCCCGGTAAAGAGATAGGCGTGGTGCAGGCGCTGCTGCTCCAGCGCATGCCGCAGCGCCCGCACAACGTGCTCCTGACCTACCAGGCTGCCGAAATCCCTAGGCCGCCATTTTCGCGCAAGTACCTGATAGCTCATGAGTTACTTGATTAAATGGCGAGCCTGACCCCCGGCACTTGCAGAATCCAGCTGTGGCTGCTTCCTTCCGGACCTGACCAGGTTCACCGGCCTGCAATGCGGGGAGGCCCGCCGTCCCCATTGTATGTCAACAAAGCACAAAGACAGGCGTGAGTCAGCTTCCCGTCAGGACGCTCGCGCCTGCGAGAGCTATTCTTTTGTCGACGTATCCTCCTCCATCGCGCTTAACGTGCGGTGGTTTACGCGCCCGCTCAGCGTTAGCTGCCGGGCGTTTTCTTTTTCTGCGGGGCTATCATGCACAAATGGAGCCCGGGGACAGCATCCGCCGGCTTGGCTTTGCCCGGTGGTACGAGCGCCGCCTGATCGAGGGGCATGCCTGGTTTATCAGCGGGTTCATCTGCATGGTCGCGATCGCGGCCTGCTTCGAGGAGCTCAGCTTCAAAGGCTCGGTAGTCCGCTTGCTGGCGTACGTCTTCGTAGTCGCCGCATCGGCAGCTATCGGCGCGTACGGGTTTTTCCGCTACCAGAAGATCCTGGGCGAGGCCGAGCGCCTGGGGGAACACGCCACCTGCAGCGCGTGCGGTGCCTATGCCCGTTTCAAGCTGATCTCGCCTTCGCAGGTGCGCTGCCGCAAGTGCAACCACGAGTGGTGCCTGATCGACACGGCGTGAACTGGCGGAGAGAGTGGGATTCGAACCCACGGTACGCTATTAACGTACACACGCTTTCCAAGCGTGCGCCTTAAGCCGCTCGGCCATCTCTCCGCAGGGCGCTGATTTTACGCTAGGCGGGCGGCGCGTTGTCCAAGACGATCTTGATCTTCATGGCGGTCAGGGCGAGCCAAAGAACCAGGACCAGGAAGAACGCGACCAGCCCGATGTGCTGATCTAGCACGACGCGCGGGGTGACCCAGCGGGTGAGTTTGGTGACTGGCAGGGTCAGCGTCCGGAACAGACCGTACACCACGTTCTGCTCGCGCCTCGACCCCGCGATCACCCACAGAATGCCCTGCCCCAGCAGGGCAACGCCGGCGATCTCGGTGAGAGCCTTCAGAATGACGATAATCTCGTACATGGAATCAGCAATGGAGCATTGGCCATCTTACCTTCGGGGCCGCGTGCTGGAGATGTTCGGCCGCCGCGATGCCGCGATCGCCGCTTACCGCGAAGCGCTCAGCGCCAATGCCGGCTTCCCCAGCGCGGCCAACCGCCTCGCCTACCTGCTGGCCGGCCTCGGCCGGTACGAGGAAGCCGAAAGGCTGTTCCGGCGCGTGCTGCAAGCCGAGCCCGAGAACGCGACGCTGCATTTCAACCTGGGTTACACGCTCGAGAAGCTGCAGCGGTTCGAGCAGGCGGTCGAGTCGTTCCGCGAGGCGACGCGCTTCAAGCCGGGGACCGACCGCGCCTGGTATGGCATGGGCATGTGCCTGGCTCATCTGGGTCGCCATGAACAGGCGGTCAAGGCGCTCGAGGAGGCGGCGCGGCTGCAACCGATGAATCCCCACGCCTGGTACGCGCTGGGCATGGCGCATTACACCACCCGCAATCCGGAGAACCTGAAAGGCGTGATCCTGCACCTCGTGCGCTTCGACCCGCGGATGGCGCGCAAGCTGATCATCGACAGCGAGTCGACCGCCCTCGCCTATCTGGTCAAGGACCTGGCGGTCTAGCTGAACACGACCTGCTTGACCTTGAACTTCCCGCTCGCGTCCTTCTGGAAGATCAGGATGGTCTCGTTGTCGACCTGGTTCAGGTTGTCCGGGTCGAAGGTCTTGCGCTTGTAGGTCCATTTCAGCGTAGTCGCGCTGCTCGCGTCGACCGCGTCGGGCTTGCCGAACTTGCCCGCGACCTCCTCCTCGGTCTTGTCGGTCACGGCGCCGGTGAACAGGCCGCGTTGCTGGCCGCCGCCGCTCCCGGAGCAGGCCGCGAGCGCGATCGACAAGCCGCACAGTGCGGCGATCAGAATGGCTTTCATGTCTCGTCTCTCAAGAAATCCCATCAAAAACAAGGCCCGCGCGCGGCGGGCCTTGTGCGGTTACGACTGCGCGACAGTTTATCGCGCTTCGCTGACCACCGTGTCGCCTCGCAGGTGCGGATAGCGCACGTGTTCCACCAGCTCTTGCACTTGCTTCGACGGCGCCGGCGTCAGCAGGCTGACCACGATGATCGTGATCAGGCCCGCGGGCAGGCCGAACACGCCGGCCGACACCGGGCTGAGGCCGTACCACAGCGGCATGTTGACGCCGAAGAACGGATAGCGCGTATACATGTAGTACGCGCAGATGCCGAGCCCGACGATCATGCCGATGATCGCGCCCCACTTGTTGGCGCGCTTCCAGAACACGCCGAGCACCAGCGGCGGGAAGAACGCGGAGGCCGCCAGCGAGAACGCCGCGCCCACCAGGAACAGGATGTCTCCCGG
>JANNKD010000180.1:0-8906 GCA_031396115.1 Gammaproteobacteria bacterium | reverse complement strand
GCGGGCAGCGCCGCGCCCGGTGGGGCGCGCGCGGCAGCCGCGGCGCGCGAGAAGGCCAGCGCTACGCCGTTCACGATGATCGCTCCGCGACGCGGATCAGAAGTGGTTGATGACCGCGCCGAGGATGCGCGACTGGGTGGCGCCCAGCCGCCGCAGCATGTCGCGCGTGTCCCGGTACGGCGTGTGGCGCGCGCGGCTCAGCGACAGCACGCGCCCGACGATGGTCGCGATCGCCAGTCCGTCGGCGTACTGGCTGACCGGCGGCGTATCCAGCACTACGAACTGGAAATGCTGGCGCCAGTCGTCGGCCATGGATTCGAAGCAACGGTCGGACAGCAGCTCCAGCGGATTGGCGGGCGGCGCTCCGGCGGTGAGCAGGGACAGCGACGGCAGGTTCCGGATGGTCTGGAACCGCGGCACTTCCTCGCGCGCGATGGCGTGCGCCAGGCCGCGCGTGTTGTCGGCACTGAACAGGACGTGCTGCTGCGGGTGGCGCAGGTCCGCATCGACCAGCAGGGTCGGGCGCCCGAGCTGGGAGAAGGCGATCGCCAGTTCCGCCGCCAGCTGCGAGCGTCCTTCGGCCGCGCACGGGCTCAGCACGGCGATGACGTTGGCGCTGTCGTTCGCCTCGTGGCGCAGCAACAACTCGGTGCGCAGCATGCGGATCTGCTCGCTGCGCGGATGATAGGGAGAATGCGCGAGCACCAGGCTGTCGCCCGGCACGCCCGGGGCTTCGTGGTGGGCGTGCAGCGGCGCGCCGCTCTTGCAGCCGGTGTCGACCAGCGCCTGGCCGGTCATACCGCGGTGAGCGCCGGCAGGTGCTGCGTGATGCGGATCGGGCCGAGCTCGACCAGCACC
This sequence comes from Gammaproteobacteria bacterium, assembly GCA_031396115.1. Taxonomy (GTDB): domain Bacteria; phylum Pseudomonadota; class Gammaproteobacteria; order Nevskiales; family Nevskiaceae; genus JACPFV01. The sequence continues at coordinate 8,048 of JANNKD010000180.1, read as the reverse complement.
GGAATGCCGTGGTCGCGCTCGACATCGTCGCGGCAGCGGACGCGGCGGTTGAGCAGCTCGTAGCACAGCGGCACGGCCAGGCCGAGCGCGGCGCCGGCGAGACAGGCCAGCACCAGCAGGATGCCGACCTTGGGCTTGCTCGGCTTGGGCGGCGGCGTGGCGCGGCTGACGAAACTGATGTTGGTGTAACCGCCGGTGGAGGCGAACAGCACCTGGTCGTAGCCCTCCAGCGCCTTCTTGTAGACCGACTGCGCGGAATCCAGCTCGAGCTGCTGCTTGGCGCCGCCGTCCTGCAACTGGCGCACCTTGAGCACGTTGGCGCGCCGCTCCTCGAGGGCCTTCTGCAGTTTCTGTTCCAGTTGCTGCGCCGACGCCAGCTCCGCCGCGGCGTTGTTTTTATAGTTGCGCAACTCGCCGTCCAGTGCCTGGCGCGTGACGCTCATCTGCGACTGCAGCTCCAGCACCTGCGGATGGCGCGGGCCAAGCGTGGTGCGGTACTGCGCCATGCTGGAGCCCTGCAGCGCCAGTTGTGTCTTCAGCGACTGGATCATGGGCGAGCTGAGCACCTGGGCGCCGACCGAGGCGTCGGCCGAGGCCCTGGACTCGGCGGCGCGGCGCACGTTCTGCGCGTCGAGCAGCCGTGCCTCGAGCGTGGACAGCATCAGCATGCCGACGTCGCCCTTCTCGTCCGAATCGATCAGGCCGTTGCGCTGCCGGAATTCGGTGACTTCCTTCTGGGCGTGGGCCACCTTGTCCTTCAGTTCGGCGAGCTGCGCGGTGTAGCGCGTGGCGCGGTCGCTGGCCGGCCCGGTCAGCCGGCGGTGCTGCTGTTCCGAGTAGACCTCGGCCACGGCATTGGCCACCTGCGCCGCCTCGGCGGCGCTGCCGGCGCCATAGGTCACGTAGATCAGCTGGCTGCCGTACTTGCCCTGCTCGACCACCAGCTTCTTGCGCACGCGGGTCTCGACCCACACCGGCAGGGAGTCCGCTTCGCCGGAGTGGCCGGACGCGTAGTCCTCGTTGGCGGTCAGCTTGAGCCGTTTGATCACCGGCAACAGCACTTCGGAGCCGCGCGCCAGCTCGACCTGCGTGGCCATGTAGCTGCCGAGCAGGCCGGTCGGGAATTCGCGGCCGGAGAGCGGGTCGTTGATCTCGAAATCGACCATCAGGGTCGCGGTCGCCTCGTAGGTGCGCGGCCACATCAGCAGGGCCGCGCCGACGCTGGCCACCACCACGGCCGCGATCAGCAGCGACTGCTTGCGGTACGCCCACAGGATGGCGGCGAACTGCGCCAGCGACATGCCGGGCTGCGCCGACGGCTGTGACAGGTAGGGGTTGTGCAGCGACAGCGGCGTCGCCGTGGCCAGCACCGGCAGGTCGCGGGGGTGCATTAGAAGATCCTTTCCTTGACCCGCACGACGTCGTCGGCCTGCAGTACGTCGCCGAGGTCGGCGCTGCTGGTGACGTAGCTGCCGTCGGGTTTGCGGCGCCTGATCTCGATGCGGCTGCTGCTGCCGCGCGGGGTGATGCCGCCGCCGCGGGAGAGTGCATGCACCACGGTCATGCCCGGTTCGAGCCGGTACATGTTGGGGGCCTTCACTTCGCCGTAGATGTAGAACTGCTCGGCGGGCGGGACGAACAGGGAATCGCCGCCGCGCAGCGTCAGCGTCGGCACCGGCGTGCGGCCCTGCATCAGGCCCTTCAGCTCGATGCCATAGCGCATGACCTTGCCGGTCTTGTCGGGACGCAGCAGCACGACCGTGCCGGCGCCGTTTTCGGAGATGCCGCCGGCCTGCGCCAGCGCGTCCAGCACGGTCGTTCTCGGCTCGATGACGTAGCGGCCCGGCGTCTTTACGGCGCCGAGCACCGACACCTGGGTGCCGCGCGACTGCGCCAGCGACAGCGTCACCTGCGGATCGAGCAGGAATCCGCCCTGGCGATACGCGGTGCTGACGCGCTGGCCGGCCTTGACCGGCGACAGGCCGGCCACCTGCACGCTGCCGAGCAGCGGAACCGAAATGCTGCCGTCGTCCGCGACCGTGGTCGTGACCGCCAGCTCCGGCCGGCCGAAGACCGTAAGGCCGACGGCGTCGCCGACACTGAGCGTGGGCGTCGCCCAGGCGCTGCCGGCTTCCGCCGCGGCGCTGTTGGTCAGACCGGTCGGGGTCCCGGAGGGACGCTCGAGCGGGGGCAGGGACTTGGTGGCGCAACCCAGCGTGAGTGCGCACAGGCCGAATGCGGCATGTTGCAGCACGCGAGCCAGCCCTGGCTGCAGCGCCGCGGCGAGAATTGCCATGAAGATTTCACCTCTGGTTCCGGAGCGTTTCCGCCGCCGTTGATGCCGTGTCGGAGCCAGCGTCTGGATCCTCCGGCATGGGAGACTTTTTAGAGGATTGCCGGCACGAGCGTCTGTTCGCCTGCGCACCGACGCGACGGGCAGCCACCGCTAGTTTTGCTCCCGACCATGAGGACCCTCGCACCGTCAGCCGGCGCCCGTGCGGTTGCCGTATTGACCGCCGCGCCAGCCGTGAATCCGGCGCCGCATGCGTGCCTGCCGGCGCAGCGCCGCACGTGGTTGCTGGACCGGATGGACCCCGGCACGCCGGCACTGAATGTCGCCGCGCGCTGGCGCCTGGAAGGCCGCGTGTCGGGCGCCGACCTCGAGCGGGCCTTTGCCCGGATCCTCGCGCGGCACCCGGCGCTGCGCACCTCCTTCGCCGACGAGGACGGCACACCGGTGTGCGGGGTCGAGCCGCGCGTGTCCCTGCACATCCCGGAGATCGACCTCACCGCGCTGGGCGAGGCGGCCGCGCTGGCAGAAGCCGGGCGCATCGCCCAACGCGAGGCGCGCGCGCCGTTCGACCTTTCGGCGCCGCCGCTGATCCGGGTGACTCACTTGCGCGTGCGCGAGGGCGTCTCGATCGTGCTGGTCACCACCCACCGCATGGTCTGCGATCCCGGCTGGATGGGAATCCTGGCGCGCGAGATCGGCGCGGTGTGCGCGGCGCTGGACCAGGGACGGACGCCGGAATTGCCGGCGCTGCCGCCCAGCGGCGACGGCGCCCCGGCGGGCGGCGAATCGCTGCTGCGCGACGAGGCGTTCTGGCTGCGCTCGCTGCAGTCGCTCACTCCGTTCGAGCTGCCCAGCGACCACGCGCGCCCGCCGGTGCAGACGTCGAATGGCGCCATCGCGTCACTGCCGCTGGACGGCGGCCTGGTCGCCGGCCTGCAGGAGCTGTCGCGCCGCCACGGCTGCACCCTGTACATGACCACGCTGGCGGCGCTGCTGACGCTGCTGCACCGGTACTCCGGTGAAAACGACATCGCCATCGGCAGCCAGGCTTCCCGCGACGACGACGAAGGGCGGTTCACCAACACCCTCGTGGTGCGCGGCGACCTGGCCGGCGATCCGGCGTTTGCCGACCTGCTCGCGCGCGTGCGCGACACGGTGGTCGAGAACTTCAAGCACCTGGACACGCCGCTGGACCGCGTGATCGAGCTGCTGGCGCCGGCCCGCGACCTGAGCCGGCCCGCGCTGTTCTCGATCCACTTCACCTTCCAGGCCTCCGTCATCGGCGATGGGAACTTCGGCGCTTTCCGGCTGGTGGACCTGCCGCCGTGCGCCACCGGCGCGAGATTCGACCTGGACTTCTCCGTGATCGAGCGGCCGGACGGCTGGCGTGCGTCCTGCGAGTACAACACCGACCTGTTCGCGCCGGCGACGGCCGCGCGCCTGCTCGAACACTTCACCAACCTGTTGCGCGCGGCGGCGGCCGAGCCGGCGCAGCGGATCGGCACGATGCCGATGCTCGGTGCGGAGGAGCGGCGCGCGCTGGTGGTCGACGGCAATCGGACCGAGGCTTCCTATCCGGAGCACCTGACCCTGCCGCAACTGTTCGAGCGGCAGGTGCAGCGCACGCCCGACGCCACCGCCGTGACCTGCGGCGAAGTCAAGCTCACCTACCGCGAGCTCGATCGCGCCGCCAACGGCCTCGCCCAGCGCTTGCGCGATCGCGGCGTCGGACGGGCGAGCCGCGTGGCCATCTTCCTCGACCGCTCGCCGGACCTGCTCGTGTCCTTGCTGGCGGTGCTGAAGGCGGGCGGCGCCTACGTGCCGCTCGATCCCGGCCATCCGCCGGCGCGCCTGGAGCAGATCACCGGTGACGCGCAACCGGCGGTGGTGCTGACCGAGCGCGCGGCTCACGCCCGCCTGCCGGCGAGCGTGAACCCGGCGGCGCTGATGCTGCTCGATGACGATGCCGATGCCGATGGTGACGATGACGACCCGGCGCGGGACGCGCCGCCCTGGCCGGCGGCATTGCCCGAGGATCTCGCCTACGTCATCTACACCTCGGGCTCGACCGGGCGGCCCAAGGGCGTGCAGATCGCGCACCGCGCCCTGACCAACCTGCTGTGGTCCATGCGCAGCCAGCCCGGGCTCAAGCCGGACGACACGCTGGTGGCGGTGACCACGGTTTCATTCGATATCGCGGCGCTGGAACTGTTCCTGCCCCTGATCGTCGGCGCGAAGCTGGTCCTCGCGCGCGAGGCGGAGGCCGCCGACGGCGCTGCGCTGGCGGCGCTGCTGCTGCGCCATCGGGCCACCGTGCTGCAGGCCACGCCGGTGACCTGGCAGATCCTGCTCGCGGGCGGCTGGCGTCCGCATCCGGCGCTGAAGATGCTGTGCGGCGGCGAGGCGCTGCCGCGCGCGCTGGCCGATCGGCTGCTGATCAACGGCGGCGAACTGTGGAACCTGTATGGGCCGACCGAAACCACGATCTGGTCGTCGGCGCTGCGCGTCGAGCCGGGCGCGGGGCGCGGTGCCGATCGGCCCGCCCATCGCCAACACGCAGTTCCATGTGCTCGACGCCAACGGACAACTGGTGCCGGCGGGCGTGCCCGGCGAGCTCTGCATTGGCGGCGACGGCGTGGCGGCGGGATACCTGAACCTGCCCGAAAAGACCGGCGAGCGGTTTGTACCGGATCTTTTGTGCGGGCGCGCCGGCGCGAGGCTGTACCGGACCGGCGACCGCGTGCGCCGGCGCCCGCGAGGCGAACTCGAGTTCCTCGGCCGCATGGATCACCAGGTCAAGGTGCGTGGCTTCCGCATCGAGCTCGGGGAAATCGAAACGGTGATCCGCGCCCACGCGCAGGTCGCCGACTGCGTCGCCGTCGCCGCACCGGATGCCTCCGGCGAGACCGCGATCCGGGCCTATGTCGTTGCGCGGCGGGAGGAGCCCGCGGCTGCCGCGGCCTTGGTCGACAGCCTGCGCTCCAGCCTGCTGCAGGCGCTGCCGGGCTACATGTGTCCCGCGGCCATCGTCGTGCTGCCCGCGCTGCCGCGCACGCCGAACGGCAAGATCGATCGCAGCGCGCTGCCGTCGCCGGAGCCGGAGCCGGCACTCGAGCTCGCCCGGCCGCGCTCGGCCGCCGGTCCGCTGACGCCCAGCGCCGTCGAGCAGCGCCTCGCGCAACTCTGGCGCGCCGTGCTGCGCATCCCCGAGGTCGGCGTAAATGCCAACTTCTTCGAGGTGGGCGGACACTCCCTGCTGGCGGTGCGGCTGCTGGCGCGGATCGAAGCCGTGTTCGGCACCCGGCTCAGCCTGGCCGCGGTGTTCGCCAATCCGACCATCGCCGGGCTGGCGCGGCTGCTGACGCACGGCGACCCGGGCGCGTTCGATTTCCGCCAGGTGGTGACGCTGCAGCCCGACGGGGAGCGGCCGCCGCTGATCGCGCTCAACAACACCGGCATCTATTACGCGCTGTCGAAACGGCTGGGGGCCGACCAGCCCTTCACCTCGCTGCAATTGTTCGATCCGTCGCTGCCGCGCGCGTCGCTGCCGCAGACGCTGCCGGACATCGCGGCGGAATACGTGCAACTGATCCGGCGCGTGCAGCGCACCGGTCCGTACGCACTGCTGGGCTGGTGCGTGGCCGGCATCCTCGCCTTCGAGGTGGCGCGCCAGCTGGAGGCATCGGGCCAGGCCGTCTCCAAGCTGATCCTGTTCGACGCGATGGCGCCCGGGCACCTGCAGCGCCTGCCCTGGTACAAGGCCGTGCTGGCCGACCAGGCGTACCGCTGGAAACTGATTGCCGCGGACTGGGATCGGGCCCGGCAGGGCAAGCGAGCGCTGGCGGTGTTCCTGGGCAACCGCACCATCGTGCGCAAGCTCAAGCAGGGGCTCGCCCCCCGCCCGGAAGCCCCGGCGCGTGCGCCGGCGCCCGACGTTGCGCTCACTCCCGGCGAGTTCGACCAGTGGCTGCTGCACTACCTCGAGGAAACCGCGGCGTCCTATCAGCCCCGGCCGTACGGCGGCGCGATGACGCTGTTTCGCAGTTCGCAGGAACCGGCGGGGCGCTTTCTCGATCCGAAAATGGGTTGGGGTGAGTTCGTCGAGGGCGGCATCGAGGTGATCGTGATCGAGGGCGATCACTTCAGCATTTTCCAGGAGCCTGCCGTGTCGCAGGTGGCGCAGCGGATCGACCCGGCTCTACGGGTCGAAGGATGACGACGATGACGATGACGATGACGATGACGACGCGCGATGCCTGGCGCCGGTGGACCGGCGCGGCGCTGCTGCTGTTTGCCGGCGCAGCCGCAGGAGCGGAACTCGAGTTCAAGCCCTATGTCGGCGCCGATTACCTGTACGACTCCAACGTCTACCGTTTCTCGAGCCAGGTTGCCGACGTGACCGGCACGCTGGAGACCGAGGACCGCATCCAGCGCCAGCTGGCCGGAGTCGGCGCCGGCTACGCCTGGCAGCAGCAGAAGCTTCACGTGACCGCCGAAGGCCGGCGCTTCAGCTACGATCAGTTCGCGCACCTCGACCACGACGAATATGTGCTGGCCGCCGGGTTCGACGGCGGCATCCTCAGCAACACGCGCGCCCGGCTGGACTACCGCGATGAGCACCGCATGGCCTCGTTCGAGGACCGGCGCACCACCCAGCTCATCATGGAACGCGACCAGACCCAGCGCGGCGAAGTCATTTTCGCCGTCACGCCGCAATGGCAGGCGCTGGCCGGCGCGCGCAACCGCCTGCTGCGCTCGCCGCTGCCGGACGCGCCGGCGCTGCCGAACCCGCCGCCGGGTGCGCCGGCGCGCGTGGCGTCGCCGGACTTCGCCGTGCACGAAACGGCGTTCAGCGCCGGCCTGCGGTTCGGCGTCGAGAACAAGGAGCATCCGGAGGACGAGGCCCCGCTGCTGATCGGCGTGCTGCTGGAGCACACCGCGGTCAGCTTCAGCGGCGTCACGCCGCAGCCGCAGCCGCCGCCGGGCGTGACGCCCGAGAATTGGAGCGGCTATACGCTGCTGGCGCTCGGCCTGACCGCTGCCTACGCGCTCGACGGGATGTCCAGCCTCGACGGCAAGCTCGGCGTCACGCAATACGACGGCGCGGGGAACGCGGGCGCGACCTCGCGGGACCTGACCGGCGAGATCGGCTACATCCGCCGGTTCTCCGTCGTCACCGAGCTCAGCGCGCGCTTGTTCCGGCGCATCGTGCCGTACGCCGCCACGGCCGACGCTTCCGCCGACACCGGCGTCGGCGTCGGCGCCAAGTGGGAGCCGCTGCGCAATTTCACGGTGCTGGCCGACTACTCGTACGGCACCAGCTCCACCCGCGGCCTCAGCGGCGTGGCGCCCGAAAATGCCGGTCGCAGCGACAATACCCAGCATGCCTCCCTCAGCGTGGCCGGCGGCCTGATGCGCGGCGCGTCGCTGCGGCTGTACTCGACCTACAGCGACCGGGTCTCGAACCTCGGCTTCAACGACTTCAACGACGTCACCGTCGGCGCCGAGCTGAGCTGGCGCTGGGGCGCCGAGAAGGCGGCAGCCGACTGAAACTCTTGCTGCGCCCGTAACGGGTAGTGGGTCGAGGTGTCGTGCCCGCGAAAGCGGGCATCCAGTGTTCTAGGCGCATCTGTCATGCCCGCGAAAGCGGGCATCCAGTTTTCTGGATTCCCGCTTTCGCGGGAATGACGTTGAACTGATTCAAAAACCCTTTCTTCCCCATCGGTCCGCTACCGGACATAACTCCGTGCGCGCG
>JANNKD010000176.1:0-2312 GCA_031396115.1 Gammaproteobacteria bacterium | reverse complement strand
CGGCTCGGCGGTCGGCGCCGCGGGTTGCGGGGTTGCGGGCGCCGGCTGCGGAACCGCCGCCGGCGGCCGGGCCGCGGAAGTGCCCGCCAGGCGCTGCGCCGGATCGCGGTTGATCACCGCGATCAGGATGGCAAGGCCGATCAGGCCCACCACGATCAGGCCCAGGCCGGGGCCGCGGGAATGGCGCGAGGTGCCGGCGGCGACGCCGCCTGCCAGCGGCAGCCGGCGCAGCGGCGCGGCGGCCGGTGCGGGCTTGTTGGTGCGCGCGTTGTAGGCGCCGATCAGCTCGGACTCGGTGATCGGCAACACCTTGGCGATCTTGCGGTAGTAGCCGCGGATGTAGACGGGCTCGGACAGCGCGGCGAAGTCGTCGCGCTCGAGCGCTTCCAGGGTCCCCTTCGCCAGCTTGAGCTGGCCGGCAAGGTCGTCGGCGCCCAGGCCCGCGCGCTCGCGCGCGGCGCGCAGCAGCGCGCCCGGGCTCGGCAGTTCCGGCGGTGGCGTGGGCGCGGCGGCGGGAGCTTCGGTTTCGGGGGCGCTCATGACTTGCCGGAACGCCTGGACAGCGCCTCGGCCTCGGGTGACTCGGGGAACTCGGAACGCAGGCGCCGCTCGTAGGTGCGTGCCATCTGCATGTCGCCCAGCGCGCGCTCGGTCTGCGCGCCGATCCACAGCGTCTGCGCCGAGGCGCGCGACGCAATCTCGTAGCGCTGCAGGAAGGCGCGCGTCCGCAAGTAGTCTTTCTTGTCGAAGCTGTACTGCGCCATCGTCGCCAGCGCGTTGGCGTGTTTCGGATTCAGGCGCAGCGCCTCGCGCAGGTAGCCCTCGGCACGCTCGCGCGCCGCAGGCGTGTTGCGCAGGCACACGCCGGCATTGGCCCAGGAGTCGGCCGGCAACGTGTTGCCCTTGTTCTTGGCCGCCCGGATGAACATCTCCTCGGCGTCTTCCACGTCGCCCTGCCCGCACAGGAAGATGCCGAAGTTGTTCATGGTCCCGGCATCGTCGGCGTTGAGGCTCAGCGCCTCGCGATAGTGCTCGTTGGCGAGCTTGGGCTCGCCCTTGCGCTGGTAGACCAGCGCGATCGCGGAGTGAGCGATGGCCAACTCGTCATCCTGGCCGATCGCCTTTTCCAGCTTCTCCAGCGCGGCCTCGAACTGGCCCTTGCGCATGTAATCGATGCCGAGCTGCGCGTTGAGGCGCGCCGCTTCCTTCAGGTCGGGTTTGCTGGCGCCCACCTGCTGCTGCTCGGTCGTCGTGCACGCGGCCAGCGCCACGACCCATGCGGCGATGGCCACCCTCAGGCATGCCCTCATGCGTGCCCCCGGACCAGCCGCGGAACCGTCTTGACCGGGATGTCGCGCAGGCGCTGCTTCTGGCGGCTCTGCACCTTGCCGGCGAGCTGGCCGCAGGCGGCGTCGATGTCGTCGCCCCGCGTCTTGCGCGTCGTGGTGACGATCTCCTTGGCGCGCAGGATGTCGGCGAAGGCGCGGATGCGCTCGGCCGGCGAGCGCTTGTACTGGGTCTGCGGGAACGAATTGAACGGGATCAGGTTGACCTTGGCCGGCAGTCCCGCGAGCAGCTTGACCAGCTGGCGCGCGTGCTCGGGCGCGTCGTTGACGCCGTCGAGCATCACGTACTCGTAGACGATGTGCGCCTTGCGGTCCTTGCCCTCGGTATAGCGGCGGCAGGCGTCGATCAGCTCGGCCAGCGGATACTTGCGGTTGATCGGCACCAGCTCGTCGCGCAGCTTGTCGTTCGGCGCGTGCAGCGACACCGCCATCGCCGTGTCCACGTCCTCGCGCAGCCGGTCGATGAACGGCACCAGCCCCGAGGTCGACACCGTGACCTTGCGCTTGGACAGGCCGAAGCCGTGGTCGTCGAGCAGGACCCGCAGCGCCGGCAGCACCTCGCCGTAATTGGCCAGCGGCTCGCCCATGCCCATGAACACGACGTTGGAAATGACGCGGTCATTCTGGAAGTTCCCGCCGAGGGTCTTCGATGCGAACCAGACCTGCGCGATGATCTCGGCGGTGGTCAGCGCAAAAGTCAGTGACGCCATCCTCCCACTCATTGATCCGTAAGTTTTATCAATTTCCATTGGAATGAATTGTTCAGGATTCTCCCGTAGCTTTACTGTCGGGGTTCATCTCTCAGTGCGTCTCCTCTGTTCTTTCTGCCATCAAAATCATTCTTCTTCGGCCCGCCCGCCTGTCTGATGGCGTGCTCTCTTGCAATGCCAGCATTTAAATAGTGAGGTTAAATAATGAGATAGTGGTATGTGCAATGCCAGCATTTAATGGTCGAATATTATATGT
>JANNKD010000157.1:0-8986 GCA_031396115.1 Gammaproteobacteria bacterium | reverse complement strand
GCGAGATCATGCGCGCCTACGACGTGTCGTTCTCGCTCGGCGACGGCCTGCGCCCGGGGTCGATCGCCGACGCGAACGACGAAGCGCAGTTCGCCGAGCTCAAGACCCAGGGTGAGCTCACGAAGATCGCCTGGGAGTACGACGTTCAGGTGATGAACGAAGGCCCCGGTCACGTCCCCATGCATCTCATCAAGGAGAACATGGAGAAGCAGCTCGAATGGTGCAACGAGGCGCCGTTCTACACCCTCGGGCCGCTGACCACCGACATCGCGCCGGGCTATGACCACATCACCTCCGCCATCGGCGCCGCGCAGATCGGCTGGTACGGCACCGCGATGCTCTGCTACGTCACGCCCAAGGAGCACCTCGGCCTGCCGGACCGGGACGACGTGCGCGACGGCATCGTCGCCTACAAGATCGCCGCGCACGCGGCGGACCTGGCCAAGGGCCATCCGGGCGCGCAGCTGCGCGACAACGCGCTGTCCAGGGCGCGCTTCGAGTTCCGCTGGGACGACCAGTTCAACCTGTCGCTGGATCCCGAGAAGGCCAGGGAATTCCACGACGAGACCCTGCCGCAGGAGGGCGCCAAGCTCGCGCACTTCTGCTCGATGTGCGGTCCGCACTTCTGCTCGATGAAAATCACGCAGGACGTGCGCGACTACGCCGCGCAGCAGAAGGGCATGGAGGAGAAGGCGCTGGAGTTCGTCCGGCAGGGCGCCGAAGTCTACCGGCGCACCTGAGGCGCAGCGCGAGCGAAGGGAACTGCGCTGGCTGGACGGCGTTAGATGCCGGCGGCCGGCTCGCGGCCGCCCTCGTCATGGCAATTTGCCAGGCCGAGGGCGGCCAGCAGCAGCAAGCCGCGCCGCAGGGACCGCGCGTCAGAACCCGACGGAGGCCTCGATGTAGCCGAACTGTCCGGGCAGGTCATACAGCGAAGCATCGTAGCCGTTGAGCGAGCAGCTGAGGCACACCGGCGGATCCTCGCCCAGCACGTTGTTGATGCCGCCGCTGATGCGCAGGGTGGTCGTGCCCGGCACGTGCCAGTTCACGCGCACGTCGTGGTACAGGATTGCGTCCAGGTCGTTGAGGCCGATGGGCAGGCCGTCCTCGGGATCGGTCGGGCCCGCGTTCGGGTTGCTGCAGATCGGGAAGTTCTTGGGGCCGTTGCCGCACTGCTCGGTCAGGGACGAGATGTAGCGCAGCGTCCAACCGGCCTCGAGTGCCTCGCCGCGCCAGCCGAGCCGCAGGTTGGAACGGAAGCGGGGGATCGAACTGTCGTTGACCTCGACGCCCGGGCGGTTGGGCTCACGCAGGCCCGTGGCCTTCGACACGGCCTTGTACTCGTCCACGTAGGTGGACTGCCAGTGGGCGGAGAACTGGCTGCCCTCCATCGCCGGTCCGAACCAGTCCACGCCGATGTCGAGGCCCGAGGTGTCCACCGTGCCCAGGTTGCGCAGCGTGTTGTCGAAGCCGTTGATGTCGCCGGTCACGCCGCGCGAGATGCCGGAGCAGAACTCGGGATCGAGCGTCTGCGCACAGCGAAGCAGCTGGGTAGCCGCATCGATCGGCTGGATCGAGTCCTCGATTTGGTGGTCGTAGTACGTCAGCTCGAAGTCCATGTGATCGACCCAGACCTTCTGGCCGGCCCAGGCCGGGCTGTAGAGGAAGCCCGCCGTGATGCTGTCGGCGGTTTCCGGATCGAGGTCCGGGTTGCCGCCGGTGGAGACCGAGATCTGCGTATTGGCCTGGGTGTAAACGGCGGGGACGCCCAGCGCGGTGCAGTTGGCGGAGACGACGGGGTCGGCCACGGGCCGGTTGCAGGGGTCGGTGAGCGTCGCATCGAACCGCGCCGGTGAGCCGTACAACTCGCCGACCGACGGCGCGCGGAAGCCTTCCGCGTACGTGGCGCGCGCGGTCATTTCCTCGGTAGCCTGCCAGCGGACGCCCAACTTGCCGTTGGTGGTGCCGCCGAACGTCGAGTAGTCGGAGTAGCGCAGCGCGACACTGAGGTCGAGCAGCTTCGCCCCGGCGACATCGGCCAGCAGCGGCACGCGCGCTTCGACGTAGGCCTCATCCACGGTGTACGCGCCGCTGGTCGGCAGCGACGGCACGCCATTGGTCTCGCCTGCGGTGACGATGGCATCCGGCGAGTATTCGCCGGACAGGCGCCGGTGCTCGAGGCCGGCGGCGATCTCGAGCGCTCCCGCCGGCATCGGCAGCACGCCACCCGACACGTTGGCCGACCAGCCGTCGATGCCCTGGACGCTGCGATCGTTCTCGGTGAAGGCGATGTACGCCAGCATGTCGGGCGTGATGGTGCCGGGGCCGCCGAAGAAGTTCAGCGGCACGCACGGCGCGGTGCAGTTCGCCGGATCGCCGAGCGCGCGCGCGATGTGCGCGATGTTGTAGCTGCCCTCGACGACCTGGTTCGCGCGGTTGCGGCCGCTCAGCAGGTTCACATCCCAGAAGTACGGCTGGTTGAGCATCTGGAAGCTGCCCTGCACGCCGGCGGACAGGTACCGCGTCTCGACGTTCTGCGTGAACACGCGCGGCCCGCCTTCAAGCGGGCGGCGGGCTGCAAACACGAAGTCCGGGCTCGACGCGTCCAGCGCCTGCCCGAACGGGTTGAACGGCTGGGCTGCGTCCACGCCGACCGTGTCGGGCAGGCCGCCGGTGCCGGCGCCGGGACCGATGAAGATCGGCTCGGGCGCGGCCTGGTTCACCGACTCGCGCGACTGGAACATGCCACGGAACCAGGCGGTCATGGTGTCGCCGACATCGCGGCGCACCTGCGTGAACACCCCGCTGCGCTGCGATGGTGTCAGCAGCAGGTTGTACCGGGCGAAGTTGAAGCGGTCGACGCTGCCGACGAACGGGTGGAACCCGGTGTTGTCGAACGGGTGCACGAAACCCGGACCGGCTGCGGTGCCGTTGGCCGTGATGTTGCAGAACGACGTGTCGGCCACCGTGTCGTTGTCGGTGTCGACCAGCGGGCACAGGCCGCCGTGGGTATCGACGCCGTCGAAGAACAAGGTGCGCGTGGTCGGTGTCGCCGAGCTGCCCAGCGACACGCCGGTGCCCGGTACCGGGAAGCGCGACTGATCCCAGTCGTTGGACGAGATGCGCTTCTGGTCGAAGTGGCTCAGGTCCATGAAGAAGTCGTAGCCGCTGGCGCTGCCGCCGAGCGACACGTTGGCGGTCTGGGTCCCGCCGTTGCCGGTCTCGTAGTCGCCGGCGTAGACGCGCAGGGTGCTGCCTTCCTGCCGCTTCTTGGTGATGATGTTGACCACACCCGCGATCGCGTCCGAGCCATACAGCGAGGAGGCGCCGTCGGTCAGGATCTCGATGCGTTCCACGATGCTGAACGGGATGGTATTGAGGTCCACCGCGGCGTTGACGCCGGAGGCCGACGACTCGTTGACCCAGCGCACGCCGTCCACCAGCACCAGCACGCGCTTGGCGCCCAGGTTGCGCAGCGACACCGTGGTCGAGCCGGAACCGACACCGCCGCTGTCGGAGGGGAATCCGAAGTTGCCGGCCGAGTTGAACTTGGTGTTCAGCGCCGAGCTGCTGACCGACAGGCGCTGCAGGATGTCGCCGATCGAGCTGATGCCGCTCGCCTCGAGCTGGTCGCGATCGATGCTGAGGATCGGCGTCTGCCCCTCGGCTTCGGCGCGCTTGATGCGCGTGCCGGTGACCTCGATGGCCTCGAGCTGCTGGCTGTCATCCCCCGTCTCCTGGGCGGCCAGCGGCGGAGCCGCGAGCGCCATCAAAATTCCGGAAAACAGGAATGCGAAACGTGCGTCAGCTTTCATGGAACCCCCTCCACCAAAGTGTCGAACGATCCGGACAGCCCGACGGCTGCCGGCGCTGGCGGCACTGTAGAACAATGTGTTGCCCGGCTGCATCCCGCGTTGCAGCAGTTTTCCGCCCGCGGGGCAGCGGTAGAATCGCTGCCCTGCAACCCTTTGCATGCCTGATGCATCACCCAATATCGGCCGCGCGCCCTGCTGGGGCCGGCTATTCGCCTTACTCGGGAGTGCCATGAAAACAATCACTTGCCCCGTCGTCATCGCGGGCACCCTGTTGCTTAACGCCTGCGCCACCGGCGGCCCGGAGGCCGCGAAAGTGGAAGCCGTGGCGGCGAATCCCTTCTTCGAGCGCAGCACGCTGCAGTACCAGTACCCGCCGTTCGACCAGATCCGGAACGAGCACTACCGGCCCGCCTACGACAAGGGCATGGCGGACAACCTGGCCGAGATCCAGGCGATCGCCAACAACCCCGAGCCGGCCACGTTCGACAACACGATCGTGGCGCTGGAACGCTCCGGCGAGGTGCTGAGCCGCGTCGACACGGTGTTCGGCGCGCTGGCCTCGGCGCACACCAACGACGAGCTGAAGAAGATCGACGTCGAGTACTCCCCCAAGCTGCAGGCCCACACCGACGCGATCTTCCTGAACGCCGCGCTGTACGCGCGCATCAAGGCGCTGTACGACACGCGCGCCACGCTCGGCCTCGATGCCGAGGGCAACCGCCTGCTCGAGCGCTACCACACCCGTTTCGTGCGGGCCGGCGCGCAGCTCGGCGAACAGCAGAAGACGCAGCTCAAGGCGATCAACGAGGAGCTGGCCACGCTCGGCACCAAGTTCTCGCAGCAGCTGCAGAACGACACCAACGCCTCGGCCGTGGTCGTCGACACCCGGGAAGAGCTCGACGGCTTCTCCGAGGAGCAGATCGCCGCCGCCGCCGAAGCGGCCAAGGCGCGCAAGCTGGAGGGCAAGTACGTCATCCAGATCATCCTGCCCACGCCGCAGCCGGGGCTGACGCAGCTGAAGAACCGCGGGCTGCGCCAGCGCATCCACAAGGCCGCCGTCGAGCGCTCCAACCGCGGCAACGACAACGACAACAAGGCCACGCTCGCGCGCATCGTCAAGCTGCGCGCCGAGCGCGCGACGCTGCTCGGCTACAAGACGCACGCCGACTACGTGCTCGAGGTCGAGACCGCGAAGACGCGCAAGGCCGTCAATGACCTGCTCGCCAAGCTGGCGCCGGCCGCGGTGGCCAACGCGCGGCGCGAGGCCGCCGACCTGCAGAAGATGATCGACGCCCAAGCAGGCGCGAAAGGCGGCTTCAAGCTCGAGCCGTGGGATTGGGCGTTCTACGCCGAGCAGGTGCGCAAGGCGCGCTACGACTTCGACGAGTCGCAGATGAAACCGTACCTCGAGCTGAACCGCGTGCTGCAGGACGGCGTGTTCTACGCGGCCGGCCAGGTCTACGGCCTGTCGTTCAAGGAGCGCAAGGACCTGCCGGTGTACCAGGAGGACGTGCGCGTGTTCGAGGTGAGCGAGGCGGACGGCAAGTCCCTCGGCCTGTTCCTGTTCGACCCGTACGCGCGCGAGAGCAAGCGCGGCGGCGCGTGGATGAATGCCTACGTCAGCCAGAACCGGCTGCTCGGCGACTCGCCGGTGGTGGCCAACCACCAGAACATCCCGAAGCCGCCGGCCGGCCAGCCGACGCTGCTGACCTGGGACGAGGCCAACACCATGTTCCATGAGTTCGGCCACGCTCTGCACGGCCTGTTCTCGAGCGTGAAGTACCCGTACTTCAGCGGTACCTCCGTGCCGCGCGACTTCGTCGAGTACCCCTCGCAGGTCAACGAGATGTGGATGACCTGGCCGGAAGTCATGAAGAACTACGCCAGGCACTACCAGACCGGCGAGCCGATGCCGCAGGCGCTGGTGGACAAGCTCAAGGCCGCCGAGAAGTTCAACCAGGGTTTCACCACCACCGAGTACCTCGCGGCTTCGCTGCTCGACCAGGCCTACCACCAGCTGCCGGTGGGCCAGGCCGACGTCAAGGACGTGACCGCGTTCGAGGCGGCGGCGCTGACGCGTGCCGGCGCCCTCGTGCGTGAGGTGCCGACGCGCTACCGCAGCACCTACTTCAACCACATCTTCGGCGGCGGCTACTCGGCCGGCTACTACGCTTACATCTGGAGCGAAGTGCTGGACGCCGACACCGTCGAGTGGTTCAAGGAGAACGGCGGCATGACGCGCGCGAACGGCGACGCGTTCCGCGCCAAGCTGCTCAGCCGCGGCGGCAGCGTCGATGCGATCGAGCTGTTCAAGGGCTTCCGCGGCCGCGCGCCGGACATCGAGCCGCTGCTCGAGCGTCGCGGGCTGAAGCGCGCCAAGCCTTAGACGGGTAGCCCCGACCGCCGCAAGGCGGCCCGACGACCGCCGCGAGGCGGTCGTCGTGTTTTCGGCGCCGGGCCCGCTGCGCAGTCTCTATACTGCCGGCCTGCAGGGCGCGGAGAGAGGGATGCTCGAGGCCAAACGCGAGGTCGTGCCCCGGACCATCGGGCCGGAGGAGCTCACGCGCGTGCTCGACGTCACGCGCAAGCTCGCCGCACGCTTCGACCTTGCGACCATGCTGACCGAAGTGGTGCGCGCGGCCGAGGCCGTGATCCAGGCCGAGGGCGGCTCGCTGTGGCTCTACGAGAAGGAGCGCAACGAGGTCGTGATGCGCGTGGCCACCGGCATGGAGCCGCTGCGCATGCCGGCCGACCGCGGCATCGTCGGCGAGTGCGTGCGCACGCGCGCCATCATCAACGTGCCGGATTGTTACGCCGATCCGCGCTTCAACCAGGCCATCGACAAGCGCAGCGGCTTCCGCACGCGCTGCATGCTGACGCTGCCGCTGGTGGGCCACGACGACACACTGGTCGGCGTGCTGCAGATCCTGAACAAGCGCCGCGGCGTGTTCGACGCGCACGACGAGCAGCTGGCCGCCGCGCTCGCGGCGCAGTGCGCCGTCGCGCTGCAGCGCGTGCAGATGATCGAGGCGCTGGTCGCCGGCGAGCGCCTCAAGCAGGAGATCGCGGTGGCGCGCGAGATCCAGATGGGCACGCTGCCGAGCACCATGCCCACGTTGCCGGGTTACGAAGTGTTCGGCGCGGTGCATCCGGCCGACGAGACCGGCGGCGACACCTTCGATTTCACCGCGCTGCCCGGCGACCGCCTGTTCGTGATGATGGGCGACGCCACCGGCCACGGCATCGGCCCGGCGCTGTCGGTGACGCAGATGCAGGCCATGCTGCGGCTGGCGGTGCGCCTCGACGCCGGGCTCGACGCGGCCTACCGCCACGTCAACAACCAGCTGGCCCACGACCTGCCGCCGGAGCGCTTCGTCACCGGCTTCATCGGCGTGCTCGACGCGCGCGCGCACGTGCTCGAGTTCCACGCGCCGGGGCAGGGGCCGATCCTGCACTTCCGCGCCGCCGCTGGCGCGGTCGACCGCGGCATGCCGACGACATTCCCGCTCGGCGCCTTTCCGATCGACCAGCCGAAGCCGTCGCGCAAGCTGCAGCTTGCGCCCGGTGACGTCGTGGCGCTGATCTCGGACGGCATCTTCGAGTGGCCCGGACCCGACGGCGGCGAGTTCGGCGTCGAGCGCGTCGAGGCGCTGTTGCGCGAACACTACCGCCTGCCGGCCGCGCAGCTGGCGGCGCTGATCCACGAGCGGGCGCGTGCGTTCGGCGCGGCGCAGGCCGACGACGTGACCCTCGTGATCCTGCACCGGCTGGCGGCGGACGCGGACGCCGACGTCGCCGAGGCCGAGCTGCCGCGCGAGTTCGCCGCGCTCGACGCCGCCGTCGCGCTGGTGCGCGAGTTCTGGCAGCGCCACCGGCTGGCGGACGCCGACCGCTTCGCGGTGGACTTCGCCATCGAGGAGCTGTTCACCAACATGGTCAAGTACGGCGGCGGCGGCACGACGCGCATCCGCCTGCGCCTGACGCGCGAGCCGGGCGCCGTGGCGGTGCTGCTGGTGGACCCCGACAGCGCGCGCTTCGACCCGACCGCCGCGCGGCCGGTGGATCTCGCCGCGCCGCTGGAGAAACGCACGCCCGGAAGGCTGGGCTTGCCGCTGATTCATAAATTGGTGGACGATTTCGCCTTCGACTATGCCGGCCGCGAAAGCCGGATTTCCTTCCGCAAGCGCACGGGGAGCACCTGAATGCTGGAAATCGAACAGCGCGCCGACGGCACCCTGGCGCTCGCGGGCCGGCTCGACGCGGCCCAGGCGCCGAAGATGCAGGCCGCGCTCGACGCGCTGACCGGCGCCGCGCGCCTCGACTGCGCCAGGCTGGAGTACGTGTCCAGCGCCGGGCTGGGCGTGCTGCTGAAGACGCAAAAGCGCCTCGGCGCCACCGGCGGGGTGACGCTGGTCAACGTCAATGCCCACATCCTCGACGTGTTCCGCTACTCGGGCTTCGACCAGATCTTCCGCATCGAGGCCGCCGGTGCGTAGCGCCCCCGCCAACTTTTCTGGCGCTGGCCGGTAAGTAGTGCAAGAGGAAGCCGACGAGGCGCTGATCGCGCGCTGCCGGAACGGCGACGGCGAGGGTTTCGCCGCGCTGGTGGGGCGTTACGAGCGCCCCATCTTCAACCTCGCGTACCGGATGCTCGGGGACCGCGAGGAGGCGCGCGACGTCGCCCAGGCGGCTTTCCTCAAGGCGCTGGAAGGCCTGCACCGCTTCGATCCGCGGTACCGGTTCTTCAGCTGGCTGTACCGCATCGCGATGAACGAGGCCCTGGACGTGCTCGGGCGCCGCGGGCGGCAGACGGAGCTGACCGACGTGCATGCAGCCGACGACGACCCCGCCCGCGACGCGCTGACCGCCGATCTCGGCGAGCGCGTGCGCAGCGCGCTTGGCGAGCTGGGCCCGGACCACCGGGCCGTGCTGGTGCTGCGGCATTACCAGGAGCTCAGCTACGAGGAGATCGGCCGGATCCTCGAGCTGCCCGATGCGACGGTGAAGTCCCGGCTGTTCGAGGCGCGCGAGCGGTTGCGCACGCGCCTTACCGATACGAGGCATTGATGGATTCGCGGGCGGTGGAACTGATCAACCTGGAGCTCGACGGCCGGCTCGACGATGCCGGCCGCGCCGAGCTCGACGCGTTGCTGGCGTCCGATTCGGCGGTG
>JANNKD010000136.1:0-6338 GCA_031396115.1 Gammaproteobacteria bacterium | reverse complement strand
GCCGCCGACCAGCTTGGGGATGTTGTGCGTGTCGAAGCGCGCGTTGCCGGGATCCTGGCGCTCGGGCGAGAACACCAGGAACACGTCCCGGCCGACCTTGAGGCCGCGCTTCTCGATGATCGGCTGGATCACTTCCTCGGTGGTGCCGGGCCAGGTCGTGCTCTCCAGCGACACCAGCTGGCCGCGCTTGAGGTACGGCGCGATGGCTTCGGCGGTGTTGACGACGTAGCTGAGGTCCGGCTCGCGCGAGCGCGACAGCGGTGTCGGCACGCAGATGATCAGCGCGTCGCACTCCGCGGCGCACGCGAAGTCGCCGGTCGGCGTGAAGCCTGCGGCCCGCCCGCGTCGGATCGCCTGGTCGGGAATGTAGTTGATGTAGCTGCGGCCCCGGTTCAGCCTGGCGACTTTTTGCGCGTCGATGTCGAAACCGATCACCTTGATGCCGGCTTCGGCGAAGCGCAGCGCCAGCGGCAGTCCGACGTAGCCCAGGCCCAGCACGCCGACGACGGCCTTGCGCCGCTGCAGCTTCGAGGCAAAGGCCCCGGCCAAGTCGTTCTTTTTCATGGGATTAGGCTAGCATTGTCGCCGAAGGGGAGAGCGATGCGCTACGACTACGTCATCGTTGGAGCAGGTTCAGCCGGCTGCGTGCTGGCCAACCGCCTGAGTGCGGACGGCCGCCACAGCGTGTGCCTGCTCGAGGCCGGTCCGCCGGACTCGAGCCCCTTCATCCGCATCCCGGGCGGCATCCTGCAGGCGATCCGCAGCAAGCAGCTCAACTGGCACTTCTGGACCGAGCCGCAGCCGCACCTCGACAACCGGCCGCGCTACTGGCCGCGTGGCAGGACGCTCGGCGGCTCGTCCTCGATCAATGCCATGTGCTACATCCGCGGCCACGCCTGGGATTACGACGAATGGGCGCGGCTCGGCAACCGCGGCTGGAGCTACCGCGAGCTGTTGCCGTACTTCCGCAAGGCCGAGAACTACGAGCGCGGCCCCAACGATTTCCACGGCGGCGGCGGGCCGCTGAACGTGGCCGAACTGCGCGACCCGAACCCGCTGAGCCAGGTGTTCCTCGAGGCGGCGGCGCAGGCCGGCCACCCGCGCACCGCCGACTTCAACGGTGCGCAGCAGGAGGGCGCGGGGTTGTACAACGTCATGCAGAAGGACGGCGAGCGCTGCAGTAACGCGCGCGCCTACCTGCGCGAGGCCGAGCAGCGCAAGAACCTCACGGTGATGACCGGCGTGCACGCCACGCGCATCCTGCTCGACGGCAAGCGCGCCGTCGGCGTGCGCCTGTTCGCGGCGGGCCGCTACCTCGACGTGCTGGCCCGGCGCGAGGTGATCCTCACTGCCGGCGCCATCGGCTCGCCGCAGCTGCTGCTGCTGTCCGGCATCGGCCCCAAGGACGAGATCGCGCGCCACGGCATCGCGCAGGCGGTGGAGCTGCCCGGCGTCGGCCGCAACCTGCAGGACCACCTGGACGTCATCATCATGGTCAAGAACACGTCCCGCCGGTCCATCTCGTTCCATCCGCTGTCGCTGCTGCGCGGGCTGCGCGAGCTGCTGCGCTTCCTGTTCTTCCGTCGCGGCGAGCTCACCAGCAACAGCGCCGAGGGCGGCCTGTTCTCCAAGTCGTCGCCGGCCGAGCCGATCCCGGACCTGCAGTTCCATTTCGTCATCGCCCCCAACACGCACCACGCGCAGGATCTCGGCGTGCTGTTCCGCGGCTACGCCTACAGCCTGCACGGCTGCGTGCTGCGCCCGAAGAGCCGCGGCACCATCACGCTGCGCAGCGGCGATGCGCTGGCGCCGCCGGTGATCCAGCCGAACTACTGCAGCGACCCGGGCGACTTCGACAAGCTGGTGGCCGCGTTCAAGCAGGCCCGCGCGATCCTGGCGCAGGCGGCGTTCGAGCCGCACCGCGGCCCGGAGCTGGACCCGGGCGAGGCGATCCAGAGCGACGCGGACATCCGTGCCTGGATCCGCGCCAACGCCGAGACCATTTACCACCCGGTCGGCACCTGCAAGATGGGCGTGGACGACATGGCGGTGGTGGACCCGCAGCTGCGCGTGCGCGGCGTCAACGGACTGCGCGTCGCCGATGCCTCGATCATGCCGACGCTGATCGGCGGCAACACCAACGCGCCGACGACGATGATCGCGGAGAGGGCCGCGTCGATGGTGCTGGAAGAGGTCATGGCCCAGACCCAGATCGCCGCCGCATGAGGACCGCGCCCGTCGTGCTCGCGGCGGCCCTCGCGGGCTGCGGCCTGGCGCAGGAGCGGCCCGCGTCGATCGAGGTGCGCGAAGTGGCGCACGGCCTGTACTGCAACACGCCCGGCGAAGCGCCGCGCGCGCGCCTGCTCGCCGGCGCGCGGGGCGTGGCGGACTGGCAGGCGGCGCGGGGCGCCATGCTGGGCGCCGCGACGCTGGCCCCTGCGGCCACCTACGCGATCGTCGAGCATGGCCAGCGGCGCACCGGCGGCTATGGCCTGGCCGTGGCGCGCGCCGCTACGCTGCGCGGCGAGGTGGTCGTGCTGCAGGCGACGTTCTCCGTGCCGCCGCCCGGTTCCATGCAGACCCAGGCGTTTTCCAGTCCGTGCGTGCTGGTGCAATTACCCGACGGCCGCTATGCCGGCGTCGAGGTGCTGGATGCTGCCGGCGCGGTGCGCGCCACCGGCAGCTTCACCGAAGCGCCCGGCGGAGCGGTGCCGGAGTCGGTGCGGTGAGGGCCGTCGTCGCGCTGTGCTGCGCGCTGGCGCTGCCCGCGGCCGCGCAGATGCCGTCGCAGACACCGTCCGAAGTCGTGGACGCGTTCCATGAGGCGCTGAAGGCCGGCGACCGGCGCAAGGCGCTCGAGCAGCTGACCGCGGACGTGCTGATCTTCGAGCAGGGCCGCCAGGAGCGTTCGCGCACGGAGTACGCGCGCAACCACCTGGCGGAGGACATCGGCTTCGCCTCGGTGACAAGGCGCTCGGTGTCCCGCCGCTCGGTCAAGCTCCATGCCAACGTCGCCTGGGTGACGTCGCAGAACCGCACGCGCGGCACGTTCAAGAACCGCGCGGTGGACATCGTCACCGACGAGACCGTGGTCCTGTCGCGGGTGGGCGGCAAGTGGCGCATTGCCCACATCCACTGGTCGTTCGACGACAAGGCCCTTCACTAGGCAGGCCCCATGCTCACGTACCTGCCGGCCCCGTTGACGGGCGCACTCATGTGCGTGGTGCTGATCGTGCACACCGTACTGTGGGCGGCGCTCGTCTACGTCGGCATTTTCCTGAAACTGCTGGCGCCGACGGGCGCGCTGCGCGACCGCGCCTCGCGCCTGACCGCGTGGCTGGCGCAGCAGTGGGCGGTGCTGAACACCGTGTGGGTGCGCTGGCTGCTGAGAGTCGACTGGACCATCCGCATCGACGCCGATCTGAGTCCGAAGAAGCAGTACCTGGTGTGCTCCAACCACCAGAGCTGGAACGACATCTTCGTGCTGATGCAGACCTTCGGCCGCCGCGCGCCGTTCTTCAAGTTCTTCATCAAGCAGGAGCTGATCTGGGTGCCGGTGCTCGGGCTGTGCTGGTGGGGCCTGGATTACCCGTTCATGAAGCGCTACACGGCGGAGCAGGTGGCGAAGGATCCGTCGCTCAAGGGCAAGGACCTCGAGACCACGCGCAAGGCGTGCGAGCGCTACAAGAACCAGCCGGTGCTGATCCTGAACTTCCTCGAGGGCACCCGCTTCACGCCCGCCAAGCAGGCGCGCCAGCAGTCGCCGTACCGGCACCTGTTAAAACCAAAATCCGGCGGCTTCGCCTTCACGCTCAGCGCGCTCGGCTCGCAGCTGAACGCGTTGCTCGACGTGACCATCGTCTACCCGCAGGGCGCGCAGGGGTTCTGGGATTTCCTGTGCGGCCGCCTGCGGCGCGTGATCGTCGAGGTGAAGCAACTGCGCATCCCCGACGACCTGTTCGCCGGCGACTACGAGAACGACCCGGTGTTCCGCAAGCGCTTCCAGGACTGGGTCGGCGCGTTGTGGGCCGACAAGGACCGCCGCATCGGGGAGCTGAAATAAAGGGGTCAGACCCCTTTATTTACCCTTACAGCCGCGCCAGGTCGGCGAGCAGCGGCGCGACGTCGGCGCGCAACCCTTCGATGCGCTGCTGCCAGCCGGCGGCGGCGTCGAGCAGGCCCTGCGGGCGGCGCAGGCGTCCGGCGGTGCGCTGGATGGCGAAGTCCATGCCGGATGCGGTCGCGTACGACTGCAGCAGCGCGCTGAAGCGTGCAGGGTCGGGCGCGGTGTCGCCGGCGTGCTCGAACCAGCGCCGGCCTTCGGCGACTTCGCGCCCCGCGCGGTGAGCGAACTGCTCCAGCGGCTGCGCCGCGTGCGCCGCCCAATCGCCGGCCAGTACGTGGTCGTACAGCAGGTCGAGCACGATGCCGGCATAGCGCCGCGCGCCGGGCGCGAAGCCCTCGCGCGCCGCGACGACGCGCGGGTGGCGGTCGGTGTGTGCATCTACCCGGCGATGCAGCATGACGGAACGCGCCAGCGGCTCCGGCATCGCCGGTGGCATCGGACCGCGCAGCACGTCGCCGAGGATTGCGCCGGCCAGCGGCAGGCCCGCGCGGTCGGTCAACCAGAGGTGGGCGAGAAAGTTCATGACGAAGGAGGTCAGGAGCGCGACATTCCCGCGGTGACGACGAAGCGCATGGCGTCCTCGAGGCTCATGTCGAGCGGCGTCAGCCAGTCGCGCGGCACGAACACGGTGTAACCACCGATGGTGTAGCTCATCGGCATGTACACGGCGACCTGGCCGGCGCCCGGCGCGACCGGCAGGCCGGTGAAGTCCTCGATCGTGACGAAGCCGATCAGGCTGGCCTCGGTGCCGGGCAGCTTCACCCGCACGACCTTGCTGAACTTGCGCGAGCCGGCCTTGGAGAACAGGCTCATCAGGTCGCGCACCGCGCCGTAGATGGTCTTGACCATCGGGATGCGATCGAGGCCCTCTTCGATCCAGCTCACCAGCCGGCGGAAGTACACCGCCTCCATCAGCACGCCGATGGCGAAGATCAGGCCGATCGCCACCACCAAGCCGACGCCGCGCGGGTAGGCGCCGTCGGGCAGCACGCCGCGTACCAGCGGACTGAGCAGCGCTTCGGCGGTGGTCACGACCCACAGCACGACCGCAATCGTGATCACGATCGGCAGCACGACGGCGAGGCCGGAGAAGAACGTGCGTGCGAGGCGGGGCAGGGTCATGGCGCGACCGATTATGCGCAGGTCCACTCGGACGTGCCGAGCGAGGGTGAGGCCAGCGTCACGCGATCGCCGGGAACGAGCGGGCCGACGCCCGCCGGCGTGCCGGTATAGATGATGTCGCCGGGCGCCAGCGCCCAACTGCGCGACAGGATCTGGATCAACCGCGCCACGGGGAACAGCATGTCCCGGGTGTGGCCGGACTGGCGGCGTGCCCCGTTGACGTCGCAGCTGAACTCCAGCGCCTGCAGGTCCTGGCCGTCGTAGGGCGTGAAGGCGCCCAGCGGCGCGGCAGAGTCGAAGGACTTGCTCAGCTCCCACGGCGCGCCTTTCTTCTTGAGCTCGTTCTGCAGGTCGCGCAGCGTGAGATCCAGGCCGAGCGCGAGGGCCGCGACGTGGCCGAGCGCGCGCTCGACCGGGATGTCCGCGCCGCCGCCGCCCAGCATCACCACCAGCTCGGCTTCGTGGTGCACGCTGCCGCGGCCGCGCGGCAGCACCACGCGCTGGCCCGCCGGCACGACGCAGGACGCCGGCTTCATGAAGACGACGCAGGCGTCGTCAGGACTGTTGCCGAGCTCCTTGATGTGCTCGGCGTAGTTGCGGCCGATGCAGAAAATCCGGTTGACGCGCATGGGTTCAGGGCTCCTGGGGCGGCTTGAACACCGGGCCGACATGCCACGACTTGAGATCGTACGCGCTGCCGGTCACCGGGTGCTCCTGGATCATCTCGATGTACTCCGACACCGGATCGAGCTTGCTCCACTTGTAGGCGTAGAAGTGACGCGGGCCGGACGCGCCGTACTGCGGGTCCCAGATCGACTGGCCCGGCAACTTGCCGCCGAGGTCGAGCAGCGCGTCGATGGTCGCCACGACGTCGGTCATGCTGGTCAGCGCCTGCGAGGTCCGGAATGGCTGCGTGTCGCCGGGCGGCTTGATCAATAGCAGGGGCGTGGCCAGCGCGATGAAATCCGGCGGCACGTAGTACTCGTACTGACCCTCGACGATGCGGCCGGGCTGGTAGCGGTACGGCGGGATGTGGCCGCCGTGGTCGCCCATCAGCACGATCAGGGCATCGTCGTAAATGCCGGCGTCC
>JANNKD010000059.1:0-8312 GCA_031396115.1 Gammaproteobacteria bacterium | reverse complement strand
CGTGCGAAATCAGGGTACTCAAAAACCGCGCTCGCATTGGCTTTGCTCGCCGGCGCGAGCACGGGTGCTGCCCAGATGCCGGCACCCGGGCCTCCGGTTCCGGAAGAGCCTGAGGAGATGAGCGCGTTCGTTGCCTGCGCCAAGCGCGCCAAGCGCGCGGACATCCTCCTCGACACCGCGAGCCGGCGCGTGCATCAGACGGTGTGCGGGGCGGCGCTGTGGTTCGACGGTTTGTTCGGTGAACGGGATCTCGATGCCGCCATGAAAAGCTATGGCCACGTCGAGGTTGCCACCGCCTACTCGGAATTTGCCGGCAGCGAGACGCGCCTGCGCTTCATCGCCCGCAGCCCCCTGCCGGCGATGGAGGACAGGCTGTCCGCCTTCGTCGGTGTCGACGACGAGGAGGACTTCGCGCGCGACCGCTCGGAAGGCAACGCGCTGCGCGCGCGCAGGCGGGCGACCGATCGCGACACCTTCCTGCTGGGGCTTGGCTTCAAGGGCGTCACCAGCGACCGCTTCCAGTCGGATATCCAGGTCGGCATGCGCGATGTCAGCCTGCCGCAGGTGTTCGTGCAGAACCGCTTCAACTACATCCCGTATTCGAGCAAGAACAACCGGGTGATCCTGCGCCTCACGCCGTTCTGGAACAACCGCGACCACTTCGGCGCAACCAGTCACACGTCCTACGACCACATCCTCGATGAGGCATTCCTGACGCGCTGGAGCACTGCCGTCACGGTCAGTGAGGCAATCGGTGGGACCGACTGGCGCACGGCCGCGATCCTGTACCAGAACCTGCGCGGCACCCACGCGCTGGCGTACGAGGCGTTCATCCGGGGGCAGTCCGTGGCCCCTGAGCCGCTGGGCGAGTTCGGCGTTCGCACCGTTTACCGCCGGCCGTTGTTCTGGGGGGAGCGGTTGTTTGGCGAGTTCGTGCTGGGGTACAGCTGGCCGCGCGACGATCCGGCCCTGGAGCGCGAAGGCGCCATCGACGTCGGCGTGGGCCTGGAGATGCCGTTCGGGACGGCGCCGCCCTAGCCCTTGTGTTCGGCACCGCACAGAGCCGAGGGCTGGCCTGGTTCAACATCTCGCCCGATCCTTTGACCCCTACGACGGAGCTTACCGCCATGCGTGCAAAATCCTTCATTGCCGGGCTGCTGGTGCCCTGCCTCCTGTTGTCCACGATGCCGGTTCGCGCCGAGATGATTGGCACCGCCCAGATGCTGGCGCCGGCGGCTGATGCGCAGCGTGAACGCGTCGATGCCTTCATGGCGCGCGAAGACGTTCAACGCCAGTTCGAGGCCCTCGGCGTCAACCCGGCCGATGCCGCGACCCGCGTCGCCAGCCTGACCGAGTCCGAACTGCAGGCGCTGTCGTCACGCATCGACTCGCTGCCGGCCGGTGCCGGCGCCCTTGAGCTCGTGCTGGTGGTCCTGCTGATCCTGATCATTCTCGAGCTGGTCGGCGTGATCGACATTTTCCCGAGAATCTGAGCGTCGGGCCGCCCGCCCGGTAGGCTGTGGGGGAGCAACATGAACCACCTTCGGGGGACGCAGATCTCGACGCCGTCGAATGGGCGGCAGCTGCTGCACCTTGGCGACAATCCTGCGAGCTTCTGGGCCGATGTCCCGGCGTCGTCCTGGGTCATGACCCAGGAAAACGGGGAGATCCAGTTCCAGGGAGCGCATCCGGATGGCGCAGGCGTGCCGGGCCTTGCGCCGGTTCACCACGAGGCGCTGGCTGCCAGGGTGCTCGAGCACGTACGGCAAGGACGCCCCGTGCCGGTTCGATTGCAGGAGGTGTTGCCGGCGCCGGACGGGACACTGCATTCCTTCCTCGTCATCGGGCACCCCGTCGGCGGCAGCAACGGCACGCCGGCCCCGCATCTCGCCGGTCTGGCCATCGACATTACGAGCTATCAGCAGCGGGTGGCTGAGCTGGCCCAGCAGGCACTGCAGGACGAGCTCACCGGCTTGTACAACCTGCGCGGTTTCACGATGTTTGCCGAGCACGATCTCAAGGCTGCGTACCGCCGCAAGACGCTCGCGGCCATCGTCTATGTCGACGTTGACGGATTGAAGGCGCTCAACGACAGCTGCGGGCATGGCGAGGGGAACGCGCTGCTGGTCGCGACCGCCGCGTTGCTGCGCAACGTGTTCAGGGAGTGCGATGTGATCGGCCGGCTCGGCGGCGACGAATTCGCGATCTTCGCGTCCGACGTGAAGGGCGACCCCGAGCATCTGGCGAAACGGCTGCGGGCCGAGGTGCCAGTGGCCGGCATCCTCCCCGGCCGTTCCACCACCCTCGCCGTGAGCATCGGCGTCGCCTGGCACCCACCCAGCGCCAGCCTGAAGCTGTCCGAACTGCTGGCGTCCGCGGATCGCGCCATGTATCAGGACAAGGCCAGGAAGGCCAGGCGCGCGTCCCTTTCGACCGCCGCCGCGGCGAACCGCGCGGGAAACCCGGCCTGATCGCCGGACGGCTTACAGTCCTCCCAGGCACCAGTACTTGATCTCGAGGTAGTCGTTGATCCCGTACTTGGAGCCCTCGCGACCGATGCCGGATTCCTTCATGCCGCCGAACGGCGCGACCTCGCTCGAGATCAGCCCGGTATTGATGCCGACCATGCCGTACTGCAGCGCCTCGGCCACGCGGAACACACGCGAAACGTCGCGGCTGTAGAAATACGCGGCGAGACCGAAGGGGGTCGCATTGGCCAGCGCTATGGCGTCGGCCTCCTCGCGAAACCGGAACAGCGGCGCCACCGGCCCGAACGTCTCCTCGTTGGCGATGCGCATGCTGGCGGTGACGTCGGCCAGCACGGTCGGCTCGTAGAAAGTCCCGCCCAGCGCATGGCGCTTGCCGCCGAGCAGCACGCGGGCGCCGGCGGCCCTGGCGTCGGCCACGTGAGCCTCGACCTTGGCCAGCGCATCGGCGTCGATCAGCGGGCCCGGCTGCACGCCGTCCTCGGTGCCGGCGCCGACGCGCAGCTTGCCGGCGGCCACGGTCAGCGCGGCGGCGAACGTGTCGTAGATGCCGTGCTGGACGATCAGGCGATTGGCGCAGACGCAGGTCTGGCCGGTATTGCGGTACTTGGCGGTGATGGCGCCCTCGACCGCAGCGGGCAGGTCCGCGTCGTCGAACACGATGAACGGCGCGTTGCCGCCGAGCTCGAGCGAAAGCTTCTTGAGCGTGTCGGCACTCTGGCGCATCAGCAGCTTGCCGACTTCGGTCGAGCCGGTGAAGGTGATCTTGCGCACGGCGGGGTTCGCGGTGAGCTCACCGCCAATGGCGCGCGCATCGCCGGTCACCACGTTCAGCACGCCGGCGGGCAGGCCGGCACGCTGGCCGAGCAGGGCCATGGCAAGGGCCGACAGCGGCGTCTGCTCCGCCGGCTTGGCGACCATGGTGCAGCCGGCCGCGAGTGCCGCGCCGACCTTGCGCGCCAGCATCGCCGCCGGGAAATTCCACGGCGTGATGGCCGCACACACGCCGACGGGCTCCTTGGTGACGAGCATGCGCTTGTCACCCCACGGCGAAGGAATCACGTCGCCGTAGACGCGCTTGGCTTCCTCGCCGAACCATTCGAGGAACGATGCCGCGTAGGCGATCTCGCCGCGCGACTCGGAGAGCGGCTTGCCCTGCTCGGCGGTCATGATCGCCGCGAGGTCGTCCTGGTTGGCGAGCATCAACTCGTGCCACTTGCGCAGGATCGCGGCGCGCTCCTTGGCGGTCTTCCGGCGCCAGCCGGGCAGGGCGTGGCTCGCCGCCTCGATCGCGCGGCGCGTCGCGGCGGCATCGAGGCTGGGAACTTGCGCGAGCTCGGCCCCGGTCGCGGGATTGTTCACCGCAAATGTCTTGCCGCCGCCCACCCATTCGCCGCCGATGAGCGCGCGGCTCTCGAGCAGGGAGGGATCCTTCAGCTTCATACGTCATGCCCGCGGACGCGGGCATCCAGTCTTCTGGATTCCCGCTTTCGCGGGAATGACGGACGGGGTTGTGTGCTCATGCGAACGTCACCACCTGGCGGATGGCCTCGCCGTTGTGCAGGCGGTCGAAGCCGGCGTTGATGTCGTCGAGCTTCAGGCGCCCGGTCAGCAACTGGTCCACCGGCAGTTTGCCCTGCTGGAACAACGCGACGTAGCGCGGGATGTCGCGCAGCGGCACGCAGGTGCCGATGTAGCTGCCCTTGAGCGTGCGCTCTTCGGCGACCAGGTTCAGCGCCGGCAGCGGAAAGTTGTGCTTGGGATTGGGCAGGCCCGCCGAGACGGTGGTGCCGCCGCGCCGCGTGATGCGATACGCCGTCTCCAGCGCCTGCACCGAGCCGGCGAAGTCGAAGGCGAAGTCCACGCCGCCACCGGTCGCCGCCTTGACCTGTTCGACCGTATCGCTGTCGCGGCCGTTCACGGTATGCGTGGCGCCGAGTTTGCTGGCGAGCGTGAGCTTGTCGGCATTGACGTCCACCGCGACGATCTTCGAAGCGCCGGCCGCCACCGCGCCGAGCAGGCCGGCGAGGCCGACGCCACCCAACCCGACGATGGCGGCGCTCTGGCCGGGGCGCAGGTTGGCGGTGTTGACCACCGCGCCCACGCCCGTCAGCACGGCGCAACCGAACAGCGCTGCGTGCTCGAAGGATAAGGAGCGGTCCACCTTGACCAGCGAGCGCCGAGACACGGTGACGTGATCGGCGAAGGCCGCGACGCCGAGCAGGTGGTTCAGCGCACTGCCGTCCTGCGTCAGGCGCCGCGCGCCGGACAGCAGCGCGCCGGCGGTATTGGTGGCGAAGGCCGGCTCGCACAGCGCGGGGCGGCCCTCCGCGCAGGGCAGGCAGTGGCCGCAGCTCGGCACGAACACCATGACCACGTGGTCGCCAAGCTTGAGGTCGTCGACGCCGGGTCCGAGCGCTTCGACCACGCCCGCCGCCTCGTGGCCGAGCACCATCGGCAGTGGCCGCGGCCGGTCGCCGTTGATGACGGACAAATCCGAGTGGCACAGGCCGGCGGCCTTGACCTGCACCAGCACCTCAAAGGGGCCCGGCGGCTCGAGCTCGACCGTCTCGACCGCGAGCGGCCGCGACTGCGCGTACGGCGTCGGCAGGCCCATGGCCCTGAGGATCGCGGCGCGGGTTTTCATGGCCGAGCAGGGTAGCATTGCGTCAGGAAAGCACCGCGAAGTCGAAGCGAACGGTTGGCTAGCGGTTCGGGTCGTACGGCGCCGCGGCAATCGCCGGCGCCTTGCCGCAGACCAGGTCGGCCAGCAGGGCGCCCGAACCGGTGGCCAGCGTCCAGCCCAGGTGGCCGTGGCCGGTGTTCACGAACAGGTTCTCCAGGCCGAGCGGGCCGATGTGCGGCACGCCGTCGGGCGACATCGGCCGCAAGCCCGCCCACGGTTGCGCCGACTTGCGGTCGAGCAGTGGCGCGTAGGACGGGAACAGTTCCAGCAGCAAGCTGAACAGGTTCGCGATGCGCGCAGGCGTGGGCTGCGTGTCGTACCCCGCGAGCTCGGCAGTGCCGGCGACGCGCAGGCGCTCGCCCAGCGGCGTCACCGCCGCGTGCAGCGCATCGTCGATGACCGGCATCTTCGGCGCGCCTTGCCAGCCCGCGGTCGGCAGCGTGATCGAATATCCCTTGACCGGCCGCACCGGCAGCTTGATGCCGAGTGGCTCCAGCAACGGCGTGCTCCAGCTGCCGGCGGCCACCACGAACACGTCGGCGGGATGGCGCTGCCCATTCACCTTGGCCGCGATGAGCCGGCCGCCGCCGTGCTCGAAGCCGGTCACTTCCGCGTCGTGCACGAACTGCACGCCGGCCTCGCGCGCGCGGTCGGCCAGCGCCAGCGTGAAAGCGCGCGCATCGCCGGACTCGTCGCCCGGGCAATAAATCGCGCCGACCAACCGGTCGGCGACCGGGGCCAGCGCTGGCTCGAGCGCGACGGCCTCGGCCGGCGTGACCGCGCGCACGTCGAGCCCCATCTGGGTCAGTTGCGCGTTGCGCGCGACGGCGGCGTCGAAGGCCTTGCGCGCGCGAAACACTTTGAGCGTGCCGTTGGTGCGCTCGTCGTAGGCGAGCCTGAGGGTCGCGCGCAGTTCGCACAGCGTTGCCATGCTGTAGGACGCGAGCGCCAGGTTGGCGGCCATGCTGTCGCGCTGGCGGCCTGGGCTCGAGTGGGCGATGAACGACAGGCCCCACCCCAGCATGGCGGGCAGGGCGGCGGGCCGCACCAGGAAGGGAGCGTCCTCGCGGCCGAGCCACTGCAGCAGGCGCCAGAAGATCCCCGGCGAGTTCCACGGGTCGGCCATGCTGGGGGTCAGCATGCCGGCGTTGGCAAAGCTGGTGCCCTGCGCCACGCCGCCGGCGCGCTCGAGCACGGTCACCTCGCAGCCCGCCCGGGCGAGGTACCAGGCGCTGGAAACGCCCAGCAGGCCCGAGCCGATCACGATCACGCGCATGGGGGCATCGTACCGGGCCGCATGGCATACTTGCGCGCGTTGAAAACAACAAGGGGCACGATGGCTCGCCGCGTTTTTCTGCTTCTCGCGATCAGCACAATCGCGCTGGCGCCCGCCTCGTTTGCGCAGGACGTGCAGGAACAGGCCGTCGGCATCGAAAATGCCAAGGATGAGCCGGGCGAGCTGCTGCTGACCCTGGGCTTCACCTTCGGTCGTGCTGACGTGCCGCAACCCGTGCGCCAGCGGATGGACGAGGTGGCTGGCGTGCTGGTCAACGAGCGCCCCGACGTCAAGGTCGAGGTCATCGGCCACACCGATTCGGTCGGCTCGAGCGACTTCAACCAGGTCCTGTCCGAGCGGCGTGCCGCCTCGGTCAAGGCCTACCTGGTCGAGCGTGGCGTCGCCGCCGAGCGCATCAGCGTCAACGGCTACGGCGAATCCCGCCCGCGCGCCAGCAACGACACCATCGAAGGCCGCCGCCGCAACCGGCGTGTCGAGATCAAGGTTCCTGTCTAGCCGATGACCCCTGGCGCCCGCTTCCGGGCCGCCGTCAGGGACGAGCGGCCGCTCCAGGTCATCGGCGCGATCAACGCCTATCACGCGCGCCTGGCGCAGGCCGTCGGTTATCGCGCGATCTATCTTTCCGGCGGCGGCGTCGCCGCCGGCTCCCTCGGCATGCCGGACCTCGGCATCAGCACCCTGGACGACGTGCTGACCGATGTGCGCCGCATCACCGAGGTGTGCGACCTGCCGCTGCTGGTCGACATCGACACCGGCTTCGGCAGCGCCTTCAACATCGCCCGCACCATCAAGTCGCTGATCAAGTTCGGCGCGGGCGCCTGCCACATCGAGGACCAGGTGCAGGCCAAGCGCTGCGGCCATCGCCCCGGCAAGGCCATCGTGCCCAGGGACGAGATGGTGGACCGCGTGAAGGCCGCGACTGACGCCAGGACCGACCCGGATTTCGTGATCATGGCGCGCACCGACGCGCTGGCGGTCGAGGGCCTCGATGCGGCGATCGACCGCGCGCGCGCCTGCGTCGAGGCCGGCGCCGACATGATCTTCCCCGAGGCGATGACCGAGCTGTCGATGTACCGCAAGTTCGCCGACGCCGTGAAGGTGCCGGTGCTGGCCAACATCACCGAGTTCGGCAGCACGCCGCTGTTCACGCGCGACGAGCTGGCCGGCGCGGGCGTGGGGCTGATCCTGTACCCGTTGTCGGCGTTCCGCGCGATGAACGCCGCGGCGCTCAAGGTCTACGAGGCGGTGCGGCGCGACGGCACGCAGAAGAACGTGCTCGAGTCGATGCAGACGCGCAACGACCTGTACAAATACCTGGACTATCACGCGTACGAGCAGAAGCTCGACGCCCTGTTCGCCAAGGAAAAGAAATGAGCGAAGCTTCGAACGTCCCCACCGCCGGCAAGCCCAAGAAATCAGTCGCGCTGTCGGGCGTGGTCGCGGGCAACACCGCGCTGTGCACGGTCGGCCGCACCGGCAACGACCTGCACTATCGCGGCTACGACATCCTCGACGTCGCCGAGAAGTGCGAGTTCGAGGAGATCGCGCACCTGCTGGTGCACGAGAAGCTGCCGAACAAGTCCCAACTGGCGGCCTACAAGAAGAAGCTCGCCGGGCTGCGCGAGCTGCCGCCGCAGGTCAAGACCGCGCTGGAACAGGTGCCCAAGACCGCGCACCCGATGGACGTCATGCGCACCGGCGTGTCGGTGCTCGGCACCGTGCTGCCGGAGAAGGCCGACCACAGCCACGCCGGCGCGCGCGAGATCGCCGACCGCCTGATGGCGTGCACCGGCTCGATGCTGCTGTACTGGTACCACTTCCGCCACCACGGCACCCGCGTCGA
>JANNKD010000107.1:0-19669 GCA_031396115.1 Gammaproteobacteria bacterium | reverse complement strand
CCGCCGGGGGTCGTGGCCATGCCGGGCCGCGCCCCGGCCGCGCCGCGCCCGGGCGTGCGCATCGTCAGCGTCCTGGTCTTCGGCGGCGGCCTGGCGCTCGCCGCGCTGCTGCTGTGGGACGCGTTCCGCACCAAGGCGCCGCAAGCTCCGGTCGCCGTCGCGCCTCTGCCGCAAGCGGAGGCGCCGGCGCAGCCGGTGATCACGGCGAGCCCTGCGCCGCCGCCCACCGCGGTGCCGGGCACCGAGGCCGTCGCTTCGCTCGACGACCTCAGCGACGAGCCGGAACTCGACGCCGCTCCCGCGCCGGCGCCCCCACCCCCGCCGAGGCAGAGGCCGGTGCCGCCCACGGCCATCGCAACGCGCCCGGCGCCGCCGCCGGCGACTTCACCGCCCCAGGAAATCAGCCCGACGCCGCAGCCGGCGCCAGCACCGGCACAGACTCCGCAGCCACAGCCTCCGGCCCAACCGCCGGCGCCGACGCCGTCAGCCACGCCGGCGCCCGCATCGCCTGCGCCTTCAGCGGCAGAGACCGCGCCGGCGGCAGAGATTCCACCGGTGCTGACGCAGCCGGCGCCGCTGCGGAAATTCCGCGAGATGCCACCCGACTACCGCGCCGATTTCCCGGCGCTGCGGGTCGAAATCCATGTCTACGAGCAGGCGGCGCAACGGCGCTTCGTGATGGTGAATGGCCGCAAGTACCGCGAGGGCGAGCGCCTGGCCGAGGGCCCGTCGCTGGTCGAGATCGTGCCCGAAGGCATGGTGCTCGAGTATCGCGGCGAGAAGGTCCTCTACACGCTCGGCCGCTGACGCCTCGCCTCTAGTCCGCGACGTCTTCCGCCGCGTCCGCCGTGCCGGCGGACCACAGGCTGTAGGTGATCCAGACGCCGACGCTGAAGCTGGTGTCGGTCGTGACCAGCGGGCTGTCCTCGAACGACGCGCCCTCGAGCCAGTCGCCGATCACGCCGACGCCAGTGCCCCACGAGCCCTTGCGCGCGTAAAGGCTCAGCCCGGCGCCCACGCCGCTGTAGCCGCCGGCGGCATCGAACGCGGGCCGCCCGGCGGTCGCGAACCCGGGCCGGACTTGGTAGAAATAATCGTGGTAGCGGTGATCGGCGAACTTGGGCCCGAACACCGCGGTCGTGGTCAGGGTGAACGCGCCTTCCGTCACGCGCCGGAACCGGATCTGCGGGTGCGCGAGCCAGCCGATCGTGCGCCAGTGCTCTCCGTCGGTGGCCGTCGCGAACCGGATCGGCACGCAGATGCACCAGGCCGTGTCGCCCGCAATCCGGCGCCAGTCCAGCGACGGGCCGAACTCGAGCGTGGGGTCCAGGTCCGGCATGCCGTCACGGGCCGGATCCTCGCCGCCGTGACCCGGGACGGCGACCGCGCCGCTCACACCGACGTGGAAGTCGTACCAGCGCAGCGCGCGAAAGCCAGCCCCCTGGCGGCCGACCCGCAGGCGCTCGCCGCGATAAGCGAAGTACGGAAACGGCAGCGCCACGGCGCCGTAGTGGCTGGAACCGCGGTAGGTCGCCACGGCGGCCACCGCGCCGCCGACCCCGACCTCCAGCCGCGGCTGCGACTCCGCCGCTGCCGGCAGGCTCAGCGACAGCAGCAGCGCGAACGTTGCGCGCCACACGCGCCGCCGCATGGCGTTCCCTCCTAGGGAACGCGTTGGAAAATGAGCGAAGTGTTGATTCCGCCGAAGGCGAAATTGTTGTTCATGACGATTTCCGACTGCTGGTTGCGGCCGTCGCCGACGATGTAGTCCAACTCGCCGCAGCGGGTGTCGACGTTGTTGAGGTTGAGGGTCGGCGCGAACCAGCCGTGTCGCATCATTTCGATGGTCCACCAGCTTTCGAGCGCGCCGCAGGCGCCGAGCGTGTGGCCGGTGTTGCCCTTGAGCGAGGACACCGGCATGCGCTTGCCGAACAGCCGCATGGTCGCCTGCGACTCGGCGATGTCGCCCTGCTCGGTCGCGGTGCCGTGGCAGTTCACGTACTCGATGGCGTCCGGCGGCAGCGCGGCGTCGTCCAGCGCCAGGCGCATGGCGCGCTCCATGGTCTGCGTGTTCGGATGCGTGACGTGGTCGCCGTCCGAATTGCAGCCGAAGCCGAGGATCTCGGCGTAGATGCGCGCGCCGCGCGCCAGCGCGTGGTCGCGCTCCTCGAGGATCAGCGTGCACGCGCCTTCGCCGATGACCAGGCCGTCGCGATCGCGGTCGAACGGCGACGGCGACGTCTTGGGCGCATCGTTCTTGCGGCTGGTCGCGTACAGCGTGTCGAACACGGCCGCCTGCGACACGCACAGCTCCTCGGCGCCGCCGGCGACCATCATGGCCTGCTTGCCGTACTTGATCGCCTCGTAGGCATAGCCGATCCCCTGGCTGCCGGAGGTGCAGGCGCTGGACGTCGGAATGACGCGGCCCTTGAGCTTGAAGTAGACGCCGATGTTGACCGCGGCGGTGTGGGTCATCATGCGGATGTAGGTCGTCGCATTGATGTTGCCCATCGTTCCCGAGATCAGCATGTTGCCGAAGTCGCACACCGCGTCGGTCGAGCCGGTGGACGAGCCGTAGGACACGCCCATCGCGCCGGTGGTGATCTCCTCGTTCCCCGTCAGGCCGGCATCGGCCAGCGCGACCTCGGTCGCGCTCACCGCCATCTGCGCGACGCGGCCCATGGTGCGCGTGGCCCGGCGCGTGAAGTGCGCCGGCATCTTGAAGTAGGTAATGGGCCCGCCGAGGCGCGTGTTCAATTCCTCGTAGCGGTTCCACTCCTTCATGTGCTCGATGCCGCTGGTGCGCGAGCGCAGCTTGCCCTCGATCTCGTCCCAGCGCTGGCCCAGTGCCGTGATGCCGGCCATGCCGGTGACGACCACGCGACGCATCAGCACAAGCCCCCGTTGACGGCGATGACCTGCCGCGTGATGTAGGCGGCGCCGTCGGACATCAGGTAGGAGACGAGGCTCGCAACTTCCTTCGGATCTCCCACCCGGCGGGCGGGGATCAGCTTGAGCGCTTCTTCGATAGGCACGTCGGTGGTCATGTCGGTGTTGATCAAGCCGGGCGCCACGCAGTTGACGGTGATGCTCCGGCTGGCAAGCTCAATCGCGAGAGCTTTGCTCGCGGCGATGATACCGCCTTTCGCCGCGCTGTAATTCGTCTGCCCGCGGTTGCCGATGAGGCCGGAAACCGACGCCAGGGTCACGATCCGGCCGGGCTTGCGGCGGTGGATCATCGGCATGACCAGTGGCCGCAGCACGTTGTAGAAGCCGTCGAGGTTGACGCGCAGCACGGTGTCCCAATCCTCGCCGGACATTCCCGGAAACGCGCCGTCGCGGGCGATGCCGGCATTGCAGACCACGCCGTAGTACGCACCGTGCTGCTCGAGGTCCGCGCCCAGCGCGGCCGCCGCCGCGGCCCGGTCGGCCACGTCGAAGGTGAGCACGCGCACCTGCGCCCCGGCCACGCGCGCTGCCGCCGCCGCGGCCTCGAGCGCCGCGGAAGGCGCGCGCGCGTGCAGCACGACGTCGTAGCCGTCCTGGGCCAGCTGGATCGCGATGGCCCGGCCGATCCCGCGCGAGGACCCGGTAACCAGGACCCAGGACTTCATGGGGCGCTCTCCTTCAGCAGCGCCGCGATGTCGCGCGGCCGGTAGACCTTGAGTTGCGCGCGCGCCACGCTCGCGCCGTTCTCGCTGATCGCGCAATCGAACGCGGCCAGGTCGTGGGCGTCGCGCCAGACCAGCTGGGCCCGCACGCGCAGGCAGCTGCCGGGGGCAAACACCGGGCGCTGCGACTCGTAACGCCGGGCGCCCAGCAACAGGCCCGGTGTCGGCGCTGCGCCGCCTTGCAGCTGCCCGATTCCGGACCAGGCGCACACCGCCTGGGCCATGTACTCGACCCCGACCCAGGCGGGCACGCCGCCCGCGACGGCAAAACCCGAGTCCACACGCACACCGACGTCGGCTTCGAGCCAGTCCTCGCCATAGTCGTGGATCGCATCGAGCAGCACCATCCTGCCTCGATGCGGCAACACCTCGACGGGCTGGTAGTGGAGGCCAAGCTTCACGTCAGCGCTCCTGCGCCTGCGGGTCGACCGCGAGGACGTAGCCGAGATGTACGTTCGAGATCCAGTAGCGCGCGACCCACGGGTCCGGGCCCGTGTAGTGCACCTCGGCGACGAGCCGGCCGCCGCGGCGCAGGCGCCGCGCGCCCGGGTACGGTTCGGTCACGGTCCACTCGGTCCCTGCATACGCGGCCTGCAACGCCTGCAGCGGCCACAGCGCCAGCTCGACATCGGCCAGCAGGTGCTCCGGCGAAAACCCCTCGGGCACGGCCGGGTCGGCCTCGGCGGTCACGCGCTGGCCGTCGTAGGTGACCGAGAAAACGCGCCGGCCCAGCGCGTCGACGCCGACGACGCGAACGCCGGCGGCGTCCACCTGCACCGCTGCCAGCAGCGTCAGCTCGCGCTCGCCGAAGGCGCCGCGCACGACCTGGTGGGTGGCCCGCGCGCCGCCAAGGGCCGCGCCGCTCACCAGCGGCGGAATCGCCGGCGCCGGCGCCGCCGGCGGCGCGCTCGCGCAGCCGCCGAGCACGAACGCCAGCACCATCGCTGGCACGCTACGCACGAATGGACTCCGCCAGGATGCGCAGGCGCTTCTCGCTGGACGCCCCGTGGTAATGGTTGCTGCCGTCCCAGGCGTAACCGGCCAGGATCGAGCAGATCATGCGGCGGATCTTGGGGTGCTGTTGCTGATGGAAGAAGATGTCCTGCAGGCAGCCGTCGTACCAGGTGTTGACGAAGCCGCGGAACGTCTCGACCCCGGCCAGCAACGGCTCCGCGAACTCGGCCTGCCAGTCCACGGTGTTGCCCGAGAACTGGCGATGCAGTGCCGCGGCGGCCAGGTGAGCGGACTTCAGGGCGATGGTGACGCCGGACGAGAACACCGGGTCGAGGAATTCCGCCGCGTTGCCCAGCAGCGCAAAACCCGGCCCATGCAGGCGCTCGACGCTGGCCGCATAACCGCGCAGCTCGTTGACCGCGGCCGCCGGCTTGGCGGCGCCGAGGAGTTGCGCCAGTCCCGGGTCCTGCCGCACCAGCGCCCACAGCCGCTGCTCGTTGTCGCCGCTCACGGCCTGCAGGGCCTCGTCACGCGCCACGACGCCGAGCGAACTGCGGCCGTCGGAGAACGGGATGAGCCAGTACCAGATGTCGTGCTGCACGGGATGGATCGTGACGCGGATCTTCTGGCGGTCGAAGGCGCCCGCGGGAATGTGGTCGTGGATGTGGGTGAACAGCGCCGCCCGCACCGGGAACGCCGCCGGCCGGTCGAGCTTCAGCAGGCGCGGCAGCGTGCGGCCGAAGCCGCTCGCATCGAGCACGAAACGTGCCTCGTGCCGCTCCACCTGGCCCGCGGCATCGCGGCTGGTCAAGGTGGGAGTGCCGGAGAAGTCGGCGGCGGTGATCTCGACCTCGTAACGGATGTCGGCGCCCATGGCGGCGGCACCATCGGCCAGCACCTTGTCGAAGCTCGCCCGTGGCACCTGGAACGTGAACATCGGGCCCGGGGTCGACTTGTCGGCGAAGTTGTACTCGCTGTATTCGGCGCCGCGCGCGAAGGCCGCGCCGTTCTTGAACTGGAAGCCGACCGACATCACCGGCTCGAGCAGGCCCGCGGCGTCGATCAACTCGATGCTCTGCGCCAGCAGGCTTTCGCCGATCGAGAAGCGCGGAAACTTCTGGCGCTCGAGCACGCGCACCGAGTACCCGCGGTTGGCCAGCAGCGCGGCGGCGACCGCGCCTGCCGGCCCGGCGCCGATGATCAGGACATCCACCATCCGATTGTTCCCCTTGGACCCCGGCAGATTATGACTCTTCGGACCTCAGGTTCGCGCCGAGCAGTGCGAACACGAAGGCGCAGCCGATGCCGAGCAGCAGGGTCAGCCCCAGGCTGCGCAGGAACGGCGTCTGCGAGAATCCGAGCAAGCCGAAGGACAGCAGCGTCGTCGCGGCCGACAACATCACGGCCAGCAGCGGACCGTGGCCGCCGCCGGCGCCTTCCTGGAGGAAGATGACGTAGTCGATGCCGATGCCGAGCACCAGCAGCAGCGCCAGCGTGCTGAACAGGTTCACCGGCAGGCCGAGCCAGCCGAAGACGCCAAGCGTCACCGCGGCGGCCCCGAGCGTGCCGGCGATCAGCGGCAGGCTGCGCTTCGCGCCGTAACGCCAGGCCAGCAGCACGGCCGCGCCCGCATAGGCCAGGACCAGCAGCCGGGTCGCCGCCGCGCGGTAACGGCCGAGCAGCTCCGACACTTCGGCCACCTTGTCGACCAGCACCACGCCGGGAACCTGGATCGCGCGCAGGGCCGCGAGGTCGCGCACCTCCGACATCATGACCAGGCTGGCATTGCCTTGCGGCAGCCACAGCGCCCGATAGGGCGTGGCGGCCGCGCTGTCCAGCCACGGCGCGGGCTCGAGCCCGGGTGCCGGCACCTGGCGGAAGGCTTCGCGGCGCTGCGCAATCGCCTCCGGCGCGAAGCCCAGTTCCCGCATCAGGCCCTCCAGGATGCCGCCGCGACCGTACACCTGCCGCTCGAGCAGTTCGCGCGCCTCGCGCTGGGCCTTCAACGACGGCAGCGCCCGCGAGATCGCCATGTAGGAGCCGATGGCCCCCTGCGCCACCGCCGCATCGAGCTGCGGCCGCAGCGCTTCCTCGTTCTCGAGCACGCCCTGCGCGTCGGCGCCCCGCACCAGGAAGAAGCGGCTGTCCGGCGTGTTGCCGACCAGGCGGCGCAACTCGACCTCGTCCGCCACGATCTCGGGCGGCGAGGACTGCATCAGCCGGATATCGTCCTGCGCCGTGAGCCGCAGCACGCCCGCCGCCAGCACCGCGAGCAGCAGCACGCCGGCGGCGCGCGTGCGGCGCAGCTGCGCGACGCCGGCATACAGCGCCAGCACGGCGCGCAGGATCGGCGGCCGCGGATTCTTCGGCCGTGGCGCCAGCAGCGGATAGAGGAACAACACGCAGCCCGCGGCGCCCGCCAGCCCCACCGCCGAGAACAGCGCCATCTGGCGCAAGCCCGGAAACGGCGCCAGCGTCAGCGCCAGGTAACCCAGCGCCGCGGTGCAGAGCCCGAGCAGGATGCCGCCCGTGGTGTTGCGCAGCGCGCGCTCGCCCGTCCAGCTGGCAGGATCGTCAAAGGCGTCGTGCAGGTAGTAGTTGGAGTAATCCACCGCCACGCCGATCAACGTCGAGCCGAACACCAGTGTCAGCAGGTGGAGGCCGCCGAAGGCGTAATAGCACGCCACCAGGCCGCAGGCGGTGCCGACCACGAGGCAGGTCATCGTCATCACCAGCGGTCGCAGCGAGCCGAAGGTCAGCAGCACGAGCGCCGCCACGGCGGCCAGCGACACGGTGCTGATCAGCGCGATCTCCTGCTTGGCCTGGCGCGTGCCGGCGGCCGAATGGAACAGCAGGCCGGCGCGCAGCAGCCGCAGCGGCCGTGGCGCCACCGCCTGGCGCGCGCCCGCCTCCGCCGCGCCGATGGCCGCAAGCGCGCGGTCCTGCACATCGCTGGCGAAGGCGCCCCCGCCGAGTTGCGCGGTGAGCAGGACGTAATCCAGCCCGTGGTCGCTGATCGTCAGCACGCCATCGCGTGGCAGCGCGTTGCCGCCCGAGGGCAGGCGCTGCAGCAGGAAGGCGTTGGCGAGGCCCAGCGGGTCCTCGGCGACCGGCACGGCCGACGGCATCGGCAGCGGGGCGTAGAGCGCGCGCAGCGCCTCGTGGCGCAGCCGCTGCGACTCGCCCGCGCGCAGCATCTTCAGGTGCCGGTCGGACACGAGCGCCGGCAGGTACGCCGCGTAGGGCGCGTGCGACATGAGGCCGGATCCGGCGATCTCCGCCAGCACGCCGCTGAACGCGCCCGACTCCCTCAGTGTTTCCGCGAAGCGCAGCGCGGCGGCCCGCGCGTCGCCGAACTCGGCCGCGCCGACGAGGAATACCACCCGGCTGCCGAGCGACGCCGAGACCTCGCGCAGCGCCTGGTTCACGCTCGGGTCGTGCTCCGTCGCCGGTAGCAGGGCCAGCAGGTCGGTCTCGGGGCGCAGTTTCGGCCCGACGTCGAGGAGCAGCACCAGGCCGACGAGCAGGAGGAACACGAGGTAGCTCGCGAAGCGCAGGCGCAGCGTCGCGGCGGAAGTGGCGCCTGCCATCACGGCGGGAAGCGCGCGGATTCGGCGGGTGAAATCGCCTGCAGGTGCTGGACGCCGTCCAGCACGATCTCGGTGCGGTCACCGTGCGCATCCTCCAGCACCACCTCGCTCACGAGCCGGCTGCCCTTCATCTCGATCCGCGTCGCCACGGCCCGCAGGGCGCTGTCGCGCGGCACCAGGCCGATGCGCCACGGATCCCCGGCCGCGAGGGACAGATCGAAGTGGCGGCCGAGCGCGTCGAAGTCGAGCGCGAACAGGGCCAGGAACAGGTCGGACACCAGCCGCAGCGCGGGGTGCTCGGCGGTCTGCATGCGCATCGCCACGCTGCCGCTCTCGGTCACCATCATCTGGCGCGCGGTCAGCATGAACTCCGAGTCGAACGGCGTCGTCGTGTGCCAGAGGATGCCCTTGCCGCGCACAAACAGGAATTGCCCGCCCGAGGTCAGCGGCCGCGCGATGCCGGCCAGCTTCTTGCGCTGCGTGAACCTGCCGCGCAGGCCCTGGGCGCCGTGCAGGTCCTCGAGCCGCGCGCCGATCTGGCCGGCGACGGCCTGCGGCGTCACCGGTTGCATGAGCCGCTCGGCGGCCTGCGGCGCCGGCGCCAAGGCCAGCAGCAGCGCGAAAACCGCCGCCCTCAAGGCTCGAGCCCCAGCCTGGCGAACACGACGTCCGGCGAGCGCAGGCACATCGCGCGCGTGGCGATCTCGACCGCGACCTGCACCGTGCTGCCCTTGCACATGCGTGCGCCGGCGAGATCGCGGATGACGTAGTCGATCTTCAGCCGGTATTCCCACTCCGCGAGCTCCGCCGTCACCAGGATCTCCTGGCCGAACAGCGCCGGCTTCACGAAGCGGATGTGCATGTCGATCACGGGCCAGGCGTAGCCGGACTCCACCATGCGGTCGTAGTTGTAGTCGAAGCTCTCCAACAGCGCGCAGCGCGCGACCTCGAAATACTTCGCGTAATGCCCGTGCCAGACGATGCCCGCGGGATCGAGGTCGTGGAACGGCACCTTGATGCGGGTCTCGATGCGGCGCTTCATGCGGCCGAGCCTTGCGCGCGTGGACGCAGGCGGCGCGCCAGCAGGCGCGGCAGCCGCCGCAACATGCCGAAGAACAGGCGCGTATGCATCCAGGAGATGCGCACGTTGTCGCGCAGCAGGTTGAAGTGCGAGACGCCGTCGATCGGGTAGCGCACCCGCACCGGCGCC
This sequence comes from Gammaproteobacteria bacterium, assembly GCA_031396115.1. GTDB lineage: Bacteria > Pseudomonadota > Gammaproteobacteria > Nevskiales > Nevskiaceae > JACPFV01. The sequence goes on along the minus strand of JANNKD010000107.1, from coordinate 10,244 downwards.
GACAGCACCGACACGCCGCTCCACTTCAGGCGCACCAGGATCTCGGTATCGAACTCCATGCGCAGCCCGAGCGACTGGCTGCGCCAGACCGCGCAGGTCGCGGCGAGCGGATACACGCGCAAGCCGCACATCGCGTCGCGAATCTGCAGCGACAGCGTGTTGATCCAGACCCAGAAGTGCGTGAGGTAACGCCCGTAGAGGCGAGCTTTCGGGACGCTGGCGTCGTACTGGGGATAGCCGCTCACGGCCGCCTCGGGATGGGCCCGGGCCAGCTCCAGCAACGGCGGCACGTCACGCGCGTCATGCTGGCCGTCCGCGTCGACCTGCACCGCGTGCGTGTAGCCGGCGGCCAGGGCCGCCTCGCAGGCGGTGATCACGGCCGCGCCCTTGCCCTGGTTCTGCGCATGGGTGCAGAGCGTGATCCAGGAGCGCTCTCGCTGGGCGAGGTCGGCGAGCACCCGGCGGCAGGCCTCGCCGCTGCCGTCGTCGACGACGTAGCACGGCAAGCCGAGCGCCTTCAGGTTCGCCAGCGTCTGCCCGATTGCCCCCTCGTGGTCGTAACACGGCACCACGAGCGCCGCCTTAAACATGGGCGCTGTCCGGCGCGAAGCCGATGCGGCCGGACGAGCACTCGCGCCCGTCCCGGTCGCGGAAACAGAACCTGACTTCGCCGCGCGCACCGTCAAAGCTCAAGTCGAGCTCGATTTGCGCGCCCGGCCCGACCGGGCGCACGAATTTGAGATCCACGACATGGGTGAAGCGCGGCGGCAGCGGAAAGCGGGGCCGCGCCAGCGCCAGCGCCCAGTCCAGTTGCACGACGCCCGGCAGCAATGGCAAGCCCGGGAAATGGTCGGGAAAGCAGGCGAGGTCCGCGGGTACGCGCAGATCGAAGCGAACGCCGTCCGCATTCGGCCGGGTTGCCAGGATGTCCGGGTGCAACTCCGCCACTCAAGCCGCCGGCGTTTCGTTGAGCAACTGCTGAACCGCGGTGACCAGATCGTCGATCGTGCGCACGTGCTTGAACTGCTCCGGGTCGATCCTCTTTCCGGTGTAGGCCTTGAGTTCCAGGATCAGGTCGATGGCGTCGATGCTGTCGATGTCGAGGTCCGCATACAGGTTGGCCCCGGGCACGACCTTGGCCGCGTCGATTTCGAACAGGTCGACGAGCGTTTTCTTGACCTGCTCGAAGACTTCTTGCTGGCTACGCATGGCTGGGCGGCATTATACGGCGGCAGCGTGGCTGCCCAGACGCGCGGTGTAGTAGTCGAGCAGGTGTTGCGTCAGGCGGCGGGCGCCCACCGCGGGGGGGCCCTGCAGGAAGGGCTCGGTCCGGATCGGCTCGTCCACCGAAACCACCCAGTGGCTGCGCTGGTGCGCGACCTGGTACCACTTTTCGCCCTTGGTCAGCGTCGGCAGGGTCTGGGTGATGGTGATGGGGACGACCTCGCACCGCGCGGCGAGGGCGATTTGCGCCGCCCCGCGCCGGAACTGCAGCGGCTGGCCGGGAACGGTGCGGGTGCCCTCCGGGAACACCAGGAGCGAACGTCCGGCACGCAGCGCCTGGGAACAGTCCTCGATCAGCTGCTCGGGCGTGTGGTTCGGGATGTAGCCCGCCCAGCGCACGGGCCAGCGCAGGAACGGATTGCGCCACAGGCCGCGCTTCACGATGCAGTCCACCGACGGCATCAGCGAGATGATCAGCACCACGTCGATCAGGCTCGGGTGGTTGGCGACGATCAGGCGCCCTGGAGCGGCCAACCGCTCGCGGCCGCGGAACTCGTAGCTCATCACACCCAGCGTGGCCATGAACCAGGCAAACAGCCGGAAGGTCTGTCGCATGGCGCCCTGGATCCGGCGCCGGGCCACGGCCGGATCCGGCGAGATCAGGCGCAACACCGGGAATAGCGTGAGGCTGATCAGCACTGCCCCCAGGCCGAACACCGCAAAGGAGATCCCGGTGCCGATGACGCGCCAGCCCCGGTCCAGCAGCGATCCCGGCCTCATGGCCTAGCGCTCCGGGTCCGCATACAGGGCCTCGATTTCAGTCAGCAGGTCCCGGCGGCATACCTCACCGTGCAGGCACAGGAGCGGCGCGCCGGCGCCGAAGAGGTCCAGCGCGCGCCGGCGCAGCGCGTCGAAGTTCTCTTCCCGGCGAACATACAGCTTGAGGCCGAGCGTCCGGGCGCCTGCCATGCCCGCGGAGGCGAGCACCGCCTCGACGTTGCGCACGGTCTCTTCCAGCTGCCGCATCGGATCGCCGGCATGCGCCGTGGCGTGGCCGACGACGGCCGCGGTTCCCGAGACATATAAATGCCGCCCCTGGGCCCAGTGCTTGCGCGTCGCCCGCGAGAAGCTCGGGCTGCGCGGGCCGTATTCGCGTGGATAGTTGAAGGCGCTGACCTGGCGCGGGTTTTCCGCCTGCACGCCGGGGCTGCGCGCCGCCAGGAAGTAGATCAGCAGGCCGCCACCGAAGGTGCCGATGGCGGTCGCGGCCGGCAGGTCGGCCTCGAAGCCCGGCCGCAGCGCCAGCGCGCGATAGCGGCCGTGCGTGAACTGCCGATAGCGCTCCTGGTCGCCCTCGCCGCGGGTGATGTGCGCCAGGTAGTTCCAGATGCGCAGCCAGGCCGGGTAACCCATCCGGCGCAGCAGCGCCTCGATGTGGACGTAGGCGCGCGCGCTGGCCGTGTCCAGGTCGGCGATCGCGGACTCGTCGAGTTCGATCCGGCCCAACAGCACGTCGCCGTTGTGGGCATAGCTGAACCCGTCGGACCAGCCGTGCTCGACCGGCTTCCGGCTGCGCCAGACCTCCATCTGGGGGGCGGCGCCGAACTGCCCGAGCGGGACCCGGATGCGCCGCGCGTCGCCGGCGTCGGCGCCTGCACCCGTGCCGAAGTGCACGCAGGCGAGCACGTCGTCGGCAAGCGGCGCTTGGGAATCGGGTTCGTAGCGCACGTCGTACGAACACGGGACGAGTGTCGGCAGTTCCATCCGGAGAGCTTTGAATCAGGCCTTGGAGTAGTGGTTCGCTCGGCCCCCACAGTCTGGCGTGACCGCCGTGCGTTCTTGCCGAGTCAAACGCGTATAATTTTCGCACAAACTCCGGGGTCCGCACAGGTAAGCACACCATGAATTCCCAGTCCGCCGACGAAAATGAACTGGCGGTAGCGCTGGTCTCTGCGCTCAACCTGGAGGGGACGGCGCCGGCCGACATCGATCCGGTCGCGCCGCTGTTCGGCTACAACAGCGCCAGCCGCGGGCTTGGCCTCGATTCGATCGACGCGCTAGAGATCGCGCTGGTGATCCAGCAGAAATACGGCGTCCACGTGAAATCCGACGACCCGGAGGTCAAGCAGGCGTTCGCGTCGTTGCGCGATCTCGCGGCCTATGTCCGACAGCGCCGCAAGGCCTGAGGTGCCGGGCCCGGGGAAAGCCGGGTTGATGGTCCTGGTGCTGTCCTATCCCCTGCTGAGCCATTTTTCTGCCGTGCTGGATCTGCCTTCCCTGCAGTGGCTGGCGTTGGTCGTCCTTTGCGCGGTGCCGCAGTACGCGGCGCTGCGCGCCGGGCGCGCGCGCAACTGGCTGCTGCTCGTGCTGCTGGCGGGCCTGCTGTTCCTGCTCACCCAGGCGGGCGGCGGCATCTATGCCCTCTGGATTCCGCCCGTCGTGCTGCCGGCCATGGCCGCGGCATTGTTCATCAGTACGCTGCGCCCCGGCGAGGTGCCCCTGGTGACGCGCATGGCCCGCGCCGAGCGCGGCACGCTGCCGCTCGAACTCGTCGGCTACACGCGCAACGTGACACTGGCCTGGGCCGGCCTGCTGTGCGCGATGACGGCAGCCGCGTTGCTGCTGGCGCTGTTCGCCCCGCTGTGGCTGTGGTCGCTGTTCACGAACTTCGTGTGCTACGCGCTGATGGGGCTGATGTTGGTCGGGGAGTACGCCTGGCGCCGCCTGAAATTCCGCCACCTGCCGCACAGCGGATTAGCCGCCTTCGTGCGCATGCTGGTGCAGACCAACCCGCGCAGCATCTGAGCCGTGATCGCCCTGCCCCTGGCGTATCGCGCGGAGCAGGCGCTCGCCTGGCACGGCGGCCAGGCGGTGACCCACGCCCGTTTCGCCGCCGACGTCGCCGCGCTCGCGGCGCGCCTGCCGGCGGCACCCGCAGTGCTCAACCTGTGCGAGAACCGCTATCACTTCATGACGGCGTTCGTCGCCGCCGGCGGCCGGCGCCAGCAAACCCTGCTTCCCAGCAGTCGCGCGCCCGCGGCGCTGAATGCGCTGCTCGACGCGCATCCGGGCTGTTACGCGCTTTGCGACGAGCCCATTGCCGGCTTCGCGGGCCACGCGCTGGACGTGCGTGAGGGGCGCGCGACCGCGGGCGATGCCGGCGCGATGCCGGTCGACGCATCGGCGCCGGCCATCCTGGCGCACACCTCCGGCAGCAGCGGCGCCGCGTCGGCACACCAGAAGACCTGGGCGGAACTGTGCGCGTCGGCCCGGCTCTCGGCGGCCGTGCTCGCGCGGCACGCCGGGCAAGCGTTGCCGCTGAACGTGATCGCCACCGTGCCGGCGCAGCACATGTATGGCCTGGAGTTCAGCGTCATGCTGCCGCTCGCCGCCGGCTGCGCGGCGCACGAGGGTCGCCCGTTGTTCTTCGATGACCTGGCCCGCGTGGCCGCGGAGGTTCCCGCGCCGCGCCTGCTGCTGACCACGCCGCTGCACCTGCGCAAGGCGCTCGAGGCCGGCGTCACGCTGCCGCCGCTCGCCCTGATCGTCTCCGCCACGGCGCCGCTCGATGCCGACGATGCCGAGGCGGCCGAGCAGCGCTTCGGCGCCCCGGTGTGTGAGGTCTACGGCTGCACCGAAGCGGGCAGCGTGGCGACGCGGCGCACGGCACTGGACGAGTGCTGGCGCCTGCACCCCGGCCTGCGTCTCGAGGCCCGCGGTGACGGCTTTGTGGTTTCCGCGCCGCACTTGGCCATGCCGGCCCCGGTGGCCGACCGCTTCGAACTGCTCGACGACACCCGCTTCCACTTGCTCGGCCGCAACTCCGACATGCTCAAGGTCGCCGGCAAGCGCGCCTCGCTGGTGGAACTTACGCGCCAGCTGCTGATGATCCCGGGTGTGCGCGACGCCGTCGTGTTCGTGCCGGACGGGAGTAGCGGCGACGAGCCGCGCCCTGCCGCGCTGGTCGAGGCCCCCGGCCTCGACGAGCGCGACATTCTCGTGGCCCTGTCCGCTGCCGTGGATCCGGTGTTCGTGCCGCGTCCGTTGCGCAAGGTCGCGGCGCTGCCGCGCGACAGCCTCGGCAAGCTGTCGCGCGCCGCGCTGCTGGAATTGCTTGACCGTGGGTGAATTCCGCGCGCAAGCCGCCGTGGCGGCCACGCATGCGAGCCTGCCCGGCCATTTTCCCTGCCGGCCCATCGTGCCCGGCGTGCTGCTGCTGGAGCATGTGCTGGAGGCCGCGCGCCGATGGCGCGGCACGCAGGCCCGGCTGGCGGGCCTGCCGGCGGTCAAGTTCCTGAGCCCGCTGCTGCCGGGGGAGCGGTTCGAGATTCACCTCGAGGATGACGAGGCGCGCATCCGGTTCACCTGCACGGCGGGCGTACGCGTGCTGGCGCAGGGCTCACTGACGCTGGGCGAAGAACCGACATGACGCAGAGCTGGGAACGACAAGGCGAGCGCGGCAGTCAGTTCATGCTGCGGCTGCTGCTGCTGTGCACGCGCCTGCTCGGCCGGACCTTGACCCGGCTCGTGCTGTTCCCCATCACCGCCTACTTCCTGCTCACCGCCACCGCTGCGCGCAGCGCCTCGCGCGACTACCTGCGGCGCGTGCTCGGCCGCGAGCCGGGCTGGCGGGACGTGGCACGTCACTTCCATTGCCTCGCGAACGTCTCGCTGGACCGCGTCTTCCTGCTGCGGCGCGGCGCGACCGGCTTCGACGTCCACCGGCACGCCTCTGCCGACAGCATGGAAATCACGACACGCCCGAGCGGTTGCATCATGGTGCTCGCCCACCTCGGCAGCCACGAGGCCTTGCGGCTGAGAGCCGGTCAGCGCGCGTTGCAGCTGCGCGTCCTCATGGACCTCGAGGTGGGCCGCAAGCTCATGTCCTTGCTGGTGGCATTGAATCCCGCCATGGCCTCGCAGGTCATTGACGCGTCCCAGCGCGGACCCGGGCTGGTGCTCAAGCTGCGCGACGCCCTCGAGCAAGGCGCGAACGTCGGCATCATGGCGGACCGCGCCACAACCGAAGAGCGCGCCATCGAAGCGGACTTTCTCGGCGGCCGCGCGCGCTTCGCGGTCGGGCCGTGGATGCTGGCGGCGGCGGTCGGCGCGCCGGTGATCCTCGCCTTCGGCCTCTACCGCGGCGGCAACCGTTACGACCTCCATACGGAAGTGTTCGCCGAGCGCATCAGCCTGCCGCGCGGCCAGCGCGACGAGGCCCTGCGCTCCTATGTGCAGAATTACGCCGCCCGGCTGGAGCACTACGCACGGCTCGCGCCCTACAACTGGTTCAACTTCTACGACTACTGGGTGAGCCCCACAGGCTCCGCCCCCAGCCCGGCGCCGGCAACGCCATGACGCCGCTCGGCATCACGCATTACACCGCCACGTCGGCCCTCGGCCGCGGCCGCGACGCCCATCTCGCCGCCTTGCGCAACGAGACCAGCGGCCTGCGTGCCGACGCGTTCGAGACCTGCTCGGTGCCGTGCTGGGTGGGCGAAGTGGGCGCACTGGCGCCACTGCCGGCCGCGCTGTCGCGCTGGGACTGCCGCAACAACCGCCTGGCGTGGCTCGGGCTGCAGCAGGACGGATTCCTCGAGGCCGTCGCCGCACTGCGCGCCCGCCACGGCGCCGGGCGCATCGGCGTGTTCATCGGCACCAGCACGGCCGGCGTGCATTCGACCGAGCTGGCCTATCGCGAGATCCAGTCCCCCGACACGCCGCTGCCGCAATGGTTCGAATATGAGGCTTCCCAGAACTGCTTCTCGCCGGCGGAGTTCGTGCGCCGGGCGCTCGCGCTCGAGGGCGTGGCCATCGCCATCGCCACCGCGTGTTCCTCCAGCGCCAAGGTCTTCGCCTCCGCCGCGCGCGCGATGCGCGCCGGGCTCTGCGACGCCGCCGTCGTCGGCGGCGTGGACAGCCTGTGCCTGACCACGCTGTACGGCTTCCACGGCCTGCAGCTCCTGTCACCCGACATCTGCCGGCCGGCGGACGCGCAGCGCAACGGGATTTCGATCGGCGAGGCCGCGGGCTTCGTCATCCTCGAGCCCGGCGCGCCGGCCGCGCTCGCGCTGCTCGGCTACGGCGAGAGCAGCGACGCCCACCACATGTCGTCACCGCACCCCCAGGGCGAGGGCGCGGCGAGCGCGATGCGCGCTGCCCTCGAGCGTGCGGGCCTCGAGCCGGGTGGCGTGGACTACATCAACCTTCACGGCACCGCCACGCCCGCCAACGACGCCGCCGAGGACGCCGCCGTGCACGGGATGTTCGGCGATCGCGTGCCGTGCAGCTCGACCAAGGGCTGGACCGGCCACACGCTCGGCGCCGCGGCAATCGTCGAAGCGGCGATCGCCCTGCTCTGCGTCGAGCACGGCGTCCTGCCGCGCAGCCTCAACACCCGCCAGCGCGATCCCGCGCTGCGCGCCGCCATCCTGCTCGAGCAACGCAGCGCGCGCGTCGACCGGGTGCTGTCAAATTCCTTCGGCTTCGGCGGCAGCAATTGCAGCCTGCTGCTGGGGCGGCCGGCGTGATCTCCGCATTCGTAGAGTCGGCCGGACTGACCGCCCCGGGCCTGTCCGGCTGGGCCGCGGCCGCGCCGGTGCTGCGCGGCGACGCCCCTTACCTGCGCGCCGACTTGCCGCCCTACGCGCCGGAACTGTTGCCGCCGAACGAGCGCCGGCGCGCCAGCCAGGCCGTGCGGCTGGCCTTCGCGGCTGCCGAGGACGCGATGCGCGGCTCCAGCCTCGCGCCCGCCGACCTCGCCTCGGTCTTCGCCACCTCCGAGGCGGACACGGCGATTCTCCACCGCCTGTGCACGGCGCTGGCGCGCGAGCCGCGCGTGCTGTCGCCGATCGACTTCCACAATTCCGTGCACAACGGCGCGGCCGGTTACTGGAGCATCGCGACGCGCTGCCGCCAGCCCTACAGCGCGATCTCGGCGTACGACGCGACCTTCGCGGCCGGCCTGCTCGAGGCGGCCGCGCTGGTGCAGGCCGATGCCGCGGGTTCCCTGCTCGTGTGCTACGACCTCGTCCCGCCCGCGCCGCTGTACCGCACGCGGCCGCTGGCCGAGGCCTGTGCGATCGCGCTGGTGTTGACGCGTGAGCGTGGCGCACGCGCGCTGGCGCGCCTCGACATCACGCAAACCGAAGCCGCGGAGTCCGCGCTGGAGGACCCCGGCCTCGAGCGCCTGCGCCGGGGCAATCCTGCAGGCCGGGCCCTGCCCCTGATGCGCGCGCTGGCCTGCGCTGCGACCGCATCCGTGACCGTCGCCGGCGTCGGCACGCAGCGCTTCACATTGGGCGTGACGCCGTGCTGAAAGGCGGCGCACGCCACGGCGTCGCGGATCTGGTGCCGCACGCCGGCCGCATGTGCCTGCTCGAGACCGTGGAGCACTGGGACGACGCAGCCGTGGTCTGCACCAGCCGCACACACGTTGCGGCCGACCATCCGTTGCGCGGGGGCAGCGGCCTGCTCGCCGTGCACCTGGTCGAATATGGCGCGCAGGCAGCAGCGGTGCACGGCGCGCTGCGCTCCGGCAGCAAGGCGCAGCCCGGCATGCTGGTGGCGTTGCGCGACGTGACGTTTGCGACCGCCCGGATCGACGACATCCCCTCGCCGCTGCGCGTCGAAGCGCGCCTGCAGTTCGCCGACGCCAACGGCTCGCTTTACGCGTTTTCGGTCAGCGCCGGCGGCGCGCCGCTCGCCAGCGGCCGGCTGTCGATCATGACGACCGCCGCGGCCGCCCCCTGAGACGACCCGGCGCTACTTGCCGACAGCCTTCGGCAACGAGGTCAGCTCGGCGAGCGCTGCATCGAGGCGCTTGAAGCCTTCCGCGATGTCGGCTTCGGGAATGACCAGCGAGGGCGCGATGCGCAGCACGTCCGGGCCCGCAATCAGGCACCAAACGCCGTGGCGCAGGCCGGCGTTGACGATGTCCTTGGCCTTGCCCTTCCACGGCCCGCTCATCGGCGCGCCGATCAGCAGGCCGGCGCCGCGCGGCGTCTCGAACAGGCCGTAGCGTTTCGCCAGGGCGATGAGGCCTTCGCGCACCAATTCGCCGCGGTGCTTCACCCCGGCGAGCAGCGCCGGGTCGTTGACGATATCGATCACCGCCTCGCCGACCGCGCAGGCCAGCGGGTTGCCGCCGTAGGTCGAGCCGTGCGAGCCGAACGGCAGCGACTCGGCGATGGCCGCCGTGGTCAGCATGGCGCCGAGCGGGAAGCCGCCGCCGATGCCCTTGGCCGTGGTCAGCACGTCCGGCGTCACGCCCATGCCCTGGTACGCATACAGCGAGCCGGTGCGGCCGACGCCAGTCTGGATTTCGTCGAAGATCAGCAGCGCGTTGTGCCTGTCGCACAGCGCCCGCGCACCGCGCAGGAACGCCGGGTCGGCCGGCAGGATGCCGCCCTCGCCCTGCACCGGTTCGATCACCACCGCGCAGGTGCGCTCGGACATGGCCGACTCGAGTGCGCCGAGGTCGTTGAATGGCAGGTGCGTGATGCCACCCGGCAGCGGCTCGAAGCCGCGCGTGTACTTTTCCTGCCCGCCGACGCTGACGGTGAACAGGGTGCGGCCGTGGAACCCGTTGACGAACGAAATGATCTCGTTCTTCTGCGGCCCGACCCGGGTATGGGCGTGGCGGCGCGCCAGCTTGAACGCCGCCTCGTTGGCCTCGGCGCCGGAGTTACAGAAAAAGACCCGTTCTGCAAACGTGGCCTCGCAGAGTTTTTTCGCGAGCCGCAGCGCCGGCTCGTTGGTCATGACGTTGGACAGGTGCCAGAGTTTCTGTGACTGCGCGTTCAGGGCGGCCACCAGCTTGGGGTGGCAGTGGCCCAGCACGGTCACGGCGATGCCGCCGGCGAAGTCCACATACTCGCGGTTCTGCTGGTCCCAGAAGCGGCTGCCCGCGCCGCGCACCGGGATCAGGTCCGCCGGCTGGTAATTGGGGACCATCACTTCGTTGAACGTCTGCCGCGTCACATTGTCCATGCGCTCACCTTACCCCAGGCAAAAGGCCC
>JANNKD010000077.1:0-49286 GCA_031396115.1 Gammaproteobacteria bacterium | reverse complement strand
ATTGGTCAGCCCGGGGGCCACGGGGCCGCTCAGCAGCAGCCGCGCGGCCTTGCCGCGATAGCCGGTCTCCTCCTCGAGTTCGCGCAGCGCGCACTGCTCGGGCGTCTCGCCGGCGGGCGACTCGGCGTCGCCATAGATGCCGGCCGGCAGCTCGAGCGTGCGCTCCGCCACCGGCACGCGGTACTGCTCGACCAGCACCAGCTCGCGTTGCTCCGTCACCGCGAGCACGAACACGGCGCCGCGCGCGTTGACGCGCTGCACGAACTCCCAGTGACCATCGCGCAGCAACTCGAGGAAGCGGCCGCGGTGCAGGCTCTGCCGGTCTGTCACGTGGTCAGTACGAAAACTCTGTTTCGTCGGTCTGCGTGCCGTTGGTGTGACGCACCAACCGGTCATCATCGAGATCGAACGAGAAGATATCGAACTGGCTCTCGTCCCACATGAGGCCCATGCCGATTGATCCGCGGGCGCCGAAAGCGCGAACGTATTCTTCTGTCGCGATTTGCGTCACGGCTCGAGCCGCCCCGCTCTCCAGATCGACCAGTCGGACAGTGCCGCCCAGGTGTCGATGCACCGGGTCAAAACTGTCGATCAGGAACGCACCGACGGGATCCGGCTGCATAAACCATTTGAACGGCCAGTCCGCACTTGCAAAATCAACGGGGGTCTGGAGACCAAGCCATGCGGATGGCACGGTGAAATCCTGCAAGCTCCCGTCCGCGTCCAACCGATAGGCGGCGTTCCCAACCGTGAACAACAGGGGTGACCCAGGATGAGCGACGTCGATCGGCCCGACGCCAACACCGGTTAGAGGTTGGGGCTCCTGCGTGCCGTCCGCGGCTTTCGGCAGGACCTTTACTTCCTTGAGATCAGAGGATCCCGTAGCCAGGACAATCGACGCGGCCGTCTGGCCGACGAAGTACACGTCGTCGGAACTCTCCCACAAGGGCACCGCAGGCTCCAAGCCGTTGCGCGCGATGCGGTGCAGGACATGCGGACCCCCGGCCACGAAGGGATGCTCGATGGCGTAGGTGTGCGTGTCGTCGCTCGTCGCCGTGTAATACACGTCGGGGCGCGGACCGAGCAACTCGGTTAAAGCGCCGGTCGCGTCTACCCGCTGGATACTGCCGTCTTCGAGCGCAATCAGGGCATCAGCCCTGTTCCTGGACAAGAGTGGAGAAAGAAAGCCACCGCGGACTGACGTAACCAGCATCGAACTCGTCAACGAGGCATCGAAAAGACGAATTCCGCTGTCGCTAAGGGTGAGCAATCCCGCGAGCTGCCCTTGCTCAGTGCGAAAGTCAAGGAATCGATAGCCTGGGACGCCAGGACTCGGCGGAGTCGTCGGTGAAGCATCGACGGAAACGCGACGGAAGATGTCATCGCTGGTACCGCAATAGGTGTCAGGCCCCGCCAAGGCGTACAGGAGCAGCGCCCCGGTCGCAGAACCCAACTCGGGTGCAAGAAGGTAAGGCCTCCCCGAGCACAGCCCAGTGAGTTGATCGTTGGAAACTCGCACTGGCGTCCGTGAGCCTTCATGTCGGAGGCTAACCTTTTGCCATGCACCATTCTGGGAGTAATAGAGCGAATGGGGGCGCATGTCCCTAACGATGTCACCGTCCCTCGTGCCCGCACTGAGCGTCGCAAAAGTCCCGGCGAAGTTTGTGGCCGCAATGCCAAGAGGAATCCGCTCCGTGAACTCGGCGGCATTTACTAGCACGAGGCTGTGTGTCTGCAGGTCGTTATTCTGGTCCACGTACACCTGATAAAAATCCTTGGCCTGCGCCGGCGTTCCTGCGGCATCGTCGTGGCATGCCCATAGCCCCAGCGCCGCAAGCGCGGCGCCGCCTGCAAGAGCGACTGATTTCATGAGGGAATTCTAATCCGACGGAGCGACCGGTCGCGCGTCGTACAGCGGTCGCGGCCCCTGCGCCAGCAGTTCGGCCAGCATCCGGCCGCAGGGGGCGAGGCTGCGCTCCAGCCCGAACGGCGGGTTGACCACGAGCACCGCGCAGCCGCGCATCTGGCCTTCGCCGGGAGCGCCGGTCTCGAAGGCGATGCGCAGCGGCGGCTCGTCGCAGTGCCGCGCCACCTGGCGCTCGAAGCGCGCGGCGGCGTGGCGGTTCTTGAGCGGGTACCACACCGCGTAGACACCCGCGGCGAAACGCTTCACGCACTTCCCGACCAGCTCGGCCGCGGCCCCGAACTCGTCGGGCCGCTCGAACGGCGGGTCGACCAGCACCAGGCCGCGCTTCTCGGCCGGCGGCAGCAGCGCGTGCGCCTCGTGGCCGTCGCGGTGGTGGACGACGGCGCGGCGCTCGCCCTTGAGGTTCTCGCGCAGCTCGGCCGCGATCTCCGGGACTTTCTCGCACAGCAGCAGGCGGTCGCGCTCGCGCGCCAGCGCCTGCGCGAACAGCGGGGAGCCCGGGTAATGGCGCAGCGTGCCGGTGCCGTTAAGGCCGCGCACCACGTCGAGGAAGGTTTGCAGCACGTCCGGCACGCGATCCAGGCCCCACAGCTTGCCGATGCCGTCGCGCCACTCGCCGGTGCGCGTCGCGCCCTCGCCTTGCAGGTCGTACGCGCCGGCGCCGGCGTGGGTTTCGACGTAGCACCACGGCTTGTCCTTGCGCGACAGCGCGGCCAGCAGCCCGCACAGCACGACGTGCTTGAACACGTCGGCGAAGTTCCCTGCGTGGTAGCTGTGGCGGTAGTGCATGCGCGGATTATGATGGCGCTTCCGCAGCAGGAGCCAGCCGTGGCCGACCGGGACCTCGAATCCGTTCTGAACGAAACGCGCACGTTCCCGCCGCGCCCGGAGTTCGTGAAACAGGCTCGGGTCGACGCCGCGCGGCTCCAGGCGTTACGCGACGCGGCGGCCGCCGACCCCGCCGGCTTCTGGGCGCGTCTCGCCCACACCGAGATCAACTGGCAAAAGCCCTTTTCGGTGGTGCTCGACGAGTCGCAGGCGCCGAACTACCGCTGGTTCACCGACGGCACGCTGAACGCGTCCTGGAACTGCCTGGATCGCCACCTCGAGAAACGCGGCGACAAGATCGCCATCATCGGCGAGGGCGAGAAGGGCGACGTGCGCACGCTGACCTACCGCCAGCTGCACGCCGAAGTCTGCAAGCTCGCCAACGGCCTCAAGTCGCTCGGCATCAGGCAGGGCGACCGCGTGAACATCTACCTGCCGATGACGCCCGAGGCGGTCATCGCGATGCAGGCCTGCGCGCGCATCGGCGCGATCCACTCCGTGGTGTTCGGCGGCTTCTCGGCGCACTCGCTGAAGGACCGTATCGAGGACGCCGGCGCCCGCTTGCTGATCACCGCCGACGGGGCGCACCGTGCCGGCCACATCGTCGAGCTGAAGCAGGCCGCCGACGAGGCGCTGACCGGCGGCTCGGCGACGATCGAAAAGGTCATCGTCTACCGGCGCACCGGCCACGACGTGCCGATGCAGGCCGGCCGCGACCTCTGGTGGCACGAACTCGTCGCCAGGCAGCCCGCCGAATGCGCGCCCGCGTGGGTCGAGGCCGAGCACCCGCTGTTCCTGCTGTACACCTCCGGCTCCACCGGCAGGCCCAAGGGCATCCAGCATTCGACCGCCGGCTACCTGCTCGGCGTGCACCTGACCCTGCAGTGGGTGTTCGACATCCGCGATGACGACATCTTCTGGTGCACCGCCGACGTCGGCTGGGTCACCGGGCATTCGTATGTCTGCTATGGCCCGCTGTCGAACGGCGCGACGATCGTGATGTACGAAGGCGCGCCGATGATCCCGGACGCGGGGCGCTTCTGGAAGATCTGCCAGGACCACAAGGTCACCATCTTCTACACCGCGCCGACCGCGATCCGGGCGCTGGCCAAGGCCGGCGAGGAATTCCCCAACACCTACGACCTCTCCAGCCTGCGCCTGCTCGGCTCGGTGGGCGAGCCGATCAATCCCGAAGCCTGGATGTGGTACCACCGCGTGATTGGCAAGGAAAAACTGCCGATCGTGGACACCTGGTGGCAGACCGAGACCGGCATGATCATGCTGTCGCCGGTTCCCGGCGCCATGGCGACCAAGCCCGGCTCGTGCACGCAGCCGCTGCCGGGGATCTTCGCCGACGTCGTGGACGAAGCCGGCCAGCCGGTCACCGACCCGGACAAGGGCGGGTTGCTGGTGATCACCAAGCCCTGGCCGTCGATGCTGCGCACCATCTGGGGCGACAACGAACGCTATCTGAGAACCTACTGGTCGCGGTTCCAGAATCGCTACTACGTCGCCGGCGACTCCACCCACCGCGACGCGGATGGCTATTACTGGATCATGGGGCGCGTGGACGACGTGCTGAAGGTCTCGGGGCACCGGCTCGGCACGATGGAAGTGGAGTCGGCGCTGGTCGCGCATCCGCGCGTGGCCGAAGCCGCAGTGGTCGGCCGTCCGCACGAGATCAAGGGCGAGGCCATCGCCGCGTTCGTGATCTGCCGCGGGCCGCGTCCGACCGGGGCCGAGGCCGAGGCGCTGGAGAAGGAATTGCGCGAGTTCGTCGGCAAGACCATCGGTGCGATCGCCAAGCCGGACGACATCCGCTTCGCCGACGGCCTGCCCAAGACGCGCTCCGGCAAGATCATGCGCCGCCTGCTGCGCTCGATCGCCACGGGCGAGCAGATCACCCAGGACATCTCGACGCTCGAGAATCCGGCGATCGTGAAGCAGCTGCAGGAGAAGGCGTAAAAAGGGGGACGCACACAATTAAAAAAGGTGTGCGTCCCCTTTTTACGCGAGGGTGGCGGCAATCCTCATGATCAGCTCTTCCATGGCCTTGGCGGGCTCGTCGAAGGTCTGGTCCTCGCGGCCGAACTCGCGCACGTAGACCGATTCGAGCCCGGTGTACTTCCCCTCGGGGTGGTTGCGCGTGACCATGAAGTAGCGATGGCCGCGCTTCTCGCGCGGATCGGCCACTTTTACCGAGACTTCGGTCGCGTCGCGATTAATGTCGAACGCGAGCACGCGCTTGTCGGGGCGCAGGCGGGCCTGCAGCGAGCGCATGCTGGTGATCATCGTCGCCCACAGCGCGTCCACCTTGGCCTTCTTGTTCAGCGTGCCGGACTGCGCTTCCTCGCGGTAGGCGCGCACGCTCTGCAACTGGCGCTCGAACTGGCTGGTGATGTCGCCCATCGCCTCGGAGGCCTTGGGCATCGCCGGCATCGCAGGGGCGGGCATGGCGGGCATGGCCGGCCTGGCCGGCGGCGGCATCGCAGGCCTCGGGGGCGGGGGCGGCGCCGCGCGCGGCGGGGGTGGCGGGGGCGGCGCCGCCGGGCGTGCCGGCGGGACGGTGCCGTAGCCCTTCGGCTTCAGCATCACGGTGCGTTCGCCGTCATCCTCCTCGGCGGCACGTTGCAGCGCAAAGCGGTACTCGCCGACGTCGATCTTGCTGGTCTCGTCGATGCGGGTCGGGCCCTTGATGGTGGCGCCGTTGACCTGGGTGCCATTGGC
Organism: Gammaproteobacteria bacterium; assembly: GCA_031396115.1. Classification (GTDB taxonomy): domain Bacteria; phylum Pseudomonadota; class Gammaproteobacteria; order Nevskiales; family Nevskiaceae; genus JACPFV01. The sequence continues at coordinate 43,804 of JANNKD010000077.1, read as the reverse complement.
GCTGCCTTCGTCGACCACGACGGGCATGCCGTTGATCATGTCCAGGCGCGCGTGCTTGCGCGAGCAGGTCTTGGAGGGCAACGGGATGGACCGGCTCTGGTCGCGGCCGATGGTCAGCGATCCCTGTTGCCAGGGAAATTCCCCGATGACCTTACCCTGCTGGTCGGTGACGATTACCGTCCACATTAGTGCGCTCGCGCCCCCGGGCGCCGTCACGGCTCACGGTAAGTCTAGACGAAGCGACCCGGCCGGGTCAGCCGACGTGCAGACCGCACTCGCGCCGGTCTTCCACCTTGGTGGGGTCGAAGTAGTCGAAGTTGTTCGGCAGGCGGTGGCGCTTGAGGTACTCGTGCATCTGGCGCGAATTCCAGTGCAGCACGGGGGCCACCTTGAGGATGCCGTCGCGGGCCAGGCTGACCGGCTCCATGCGCGCGCGCTCGGGGGTCTCCTCGGCGCGGATGCCGGTGAGCCAGACCTCGCCGCCGAGCTCGCGCACTGCGCGCTCGAACGGCTCCAGCTTCACTTCCTCCGTGAAGGCCGCGTGCCCCGGTGAGCCGACTTCCGGCAACAGGCCGTCGGCGGCCTCGCGGTGCGCGCGCGAGCGGCGCGGACGCACGATGTGCAGGTTCAGCTTCAGCAGCGCGGTGATCTCGTCCACGTAGCGGTACATGGCCGCGGTGCCGTAACCCGAGTCGATCCACATCACCGGGACGTCCGGCTGGATCCGCGTCGCCATGTGCAGCGTGACGGCCGAGAACGGGCCGAAGCTGCTCGAGCAGAACGCGCGCCGGCCCAGTCCGAGCGCCCAGGCGGTCAGGCGCTCGGGCTCGCGCCCGAGCTCGGCATTGGCCTTGGCGAGGTCCGGTGTCGGCATGGGGCCGCTATTCTAGCGGCGGCCTCAGCCTCTTATACTTGCGCCCCCTGATTTCCGACCCCAAGGCCCATGAGCAAGGAAGCACCCCACCTCGTCTGGCACGCGCACAAAGTCACCCGGCAGGAGCGCGCCACGCAGAAACGCCAGAAGCCCTGCATCGTCTGGCTGACCGGACTGTCCGGCTCCGGCAAGTCGACGCTGGCCAACGCGCTCGAGGGCGAGCTCCACGCGGCTGGGCACCACAGCTACCTGCTCGACGGCGACAACATCCGCATGGGCCTGAACCAGGGCCTCGGCTTCTCCGACGCCGACCGGGTCGAGAACATCCGCCGCATCGGCGAGGTCGCCAAGCTGTTCGTCGACGCCGGCCTGATCGCGATCACGGCATTCATCTCGCCGTTCCGCGCCGACCGTGACATGGTGCGTGCGCGGGTCGGGCCCGACGAGTTCTTCGAGGTCTACGTGCGCGCGCCGCTCGAAGTGTGCGAGCAGCGCGACCCGAAAGGCATGTACAAGAAGGCGCGCGCCGGCGTCATCAAGCAGTTCACCGGCATCGACTCGCCGTACGAGGAGCCGCTGAAGCCCGAGCTGGTGATCGATACCGCCGCGCAGGACCTCGAGCACAGCACGCGGCAGTTGCTGGAAGCCCTGCGCCGCAGCGGCCGCCTGGCCTAAGGCGCCGCGCTTTGTACGGGGACCTCCCCGGCTGGGAATCGCGTGCGGGCGACGGGCCGACCCTGCGCGGACGCCGCACGGACGCGGCGGGCCAGCCGACGCTGCACTTCCTGTCCGGCAACGGCTTCTGCGGCGGCGTGTATTGGCCGTTCCTGAAGCGCTTCCTGCCCCAGTACGGAGTCTTTACGCACGACATCGAAGGCCACGGCGACTCCGATGCGCCGGAGCATTTCTCCGGCGTGCGCGCCATCGCGCGGCGCATCCCGCAGGTGATGGCCGAACAGGGCCTGCAGGACGGACGGCCGCTGATCGGCATCGGCCACAGCTTTGGCGCGGCCATGACGCTGAAGGTCGCGGCCGACAACCCCGGCCTGTTCCGGGCCATCGTCCTGCTCGACCCCATCGTGTTTCCCGACCTGGTCTGGTTCGGCATCCGGGCGATGGTCGCCGTCGGCCTGCACCCCATGGTCAAGGCGGCGCTGCGCCGGCGGCGCGAGTGGCCGAGCCGGGCCGAGGCGCTCGACCGCCTGCGCGACCGGGGCATCTACCGGGGCTGGACCGAGGAGTCGTTGGAGTGCTTCGTGGACTACGCGACCCGGGATGAGGGCGGCAAGCGCGTCTTGAGCTGCCCGCCAGAACTCGAGGCCGAGATCTACGAACGGCCGGTCTACCCCTGGCCTTCGTTCAGCACAGTGACCGTGCCGGTCCTGTTCCTGCACGGGGCCGGCAGTTACGACTTCTTCCCCCTGGCGAGCCGCCTGGCCCACCGCCGCAATCCCGCCGTGCAGGTGGCGACCGTGCCCGGCCATCACTGCTTCATGCTGGAGGATCCGCCAGACGCCCATGCGGCCGTCGCGGGCTTCCTGGGGCAGCACGGGCTGTAGGGGCACAATAGGGCGCTCCAGCTCGCGACCCTTTAGCCTTTTCAGACATCTACACGACATGGCCAGCCCCTTCGATGTGCCCGTAGCGGACGAGGTCCTGGCGGGAGCCCGCAGGGGCGAGCGCTGGGCGCAAGGGTGCCTGTACCAGGCCTTCGAGCACGCGGTTTTCAACCTCGCGCGCCGCATGGTCGGTGACCCCGACGCGGCCCGCGACGTCATGCAGGACGCATTCATGAAGGCCTTCGGCCGGCTGCACCAGTACCGCGCCGAGGCGCCGTTCGGGTTGTGGTTGCGCTCGATCGCCGCGTCGGAATCGCTAATGCACCTGCGCCGCGGCCGGTACTTCATGGAACTGTTCACGACCGACGAGCTGGTGATGCAGTCGGTCGGCTGCGAGGACGTGTCGGATATCGACCTCGAGCGCGCGCTGGGCCTGCTGCCGAGCCTGCCGCGGTCGGTGCTGTGGCTGTACCACGTGGAGGGCTACACCCACGCGGAAATCGCAGCGATGTGCGGCAAGACGGTGAGTTTTTCCAAGTCGCAGCTGTCGCGCGCGCACCGGAAATTGAGAACCCTGCTGGGCGGGGAGCCGCAATCAGCCCAAGGATTGAAGCACGAAGGGTCACAGCTATGTTCTGCCGAATTGGTGAAGATCGCATGAATCACGGACCGCTCCCCGAGCGTCTGCGGGCACTGCCCGCGCACACCCCGCCTCCCGGCGGCTGGCGTCGCCTGGACGCGCGCCTCGACGCGCGCCGCCGCAACTACGCGCTGGCGGGCGGTGGCTTCGCCCTCGCGGCCTCGGTGCTGGTTGCCGTGGGCCTGGTTGGCCTGCGTCCCGAACCGGCGCCGCAGGTGGCGCCGGTTAGCGGCGCGGTCGTCGCCACGGCCAAGCCGGCACGCAGCGCGCCCGCGATGTCGCCGGTGGTGGCGCAGCTGATCGGCCGCTCGCAGGCGCTGGAACGCGAGCTGGCGTACGTGCGTCCGCAGGTCGCCGTCTGGAACACCGCCCGCGACAACCGTGCGCGGCTGCTCGAGACCGAGCTGCGCCGCGTCGACGAGCAACTCGATTTCGTCGAACCGCAGGCCGCCGAGACGCTGTGGCGCCGGCGCGTGATGTTGATGAGCGCGCTGGTCGAACTGCATGAGACCGAAGCACCCGCTCTGCAATACGCGTCATATCAGTACTGAGGAACACATGGAACGCAGGTTTTCTGGCAACCCCTTTAGAGCGGCGCTGCTGACAGGCGGCTTCATCGCCGTGTTCGTGCTCGCCACGGCCGCAGCGCCGGCGAGCGCGGGTCCCGCGGAGGACCAGGCCCAGGCGCGCAAGGACCTGGAGCGCGCGCGCGAGGAAGTTGAAAAGGCGCGGACCGAGCTGCAGAAGGCCACGCGCGAGCTGGCCCGCAGCATGGCCAAGGTCGAGGTCGACAACCCGAAGGCGCAGTACTTCGAGTACATGACCGATCCCAAGCGCGCCATGCTCGGCGTGCTGATTCCGGACGAGTTCGAAGACGGCGAGACGCGCGGCGTCCGGCTGCAGGCCGTCACGCCGGGCAGCGGCGCCGAGAAGGCCGGGCTCAAGGCCGGCGACCTGCTGACCGCCATCAACGGGCAGTCGCTGCAGGCCGAAGGCAAGAAGGTCTCGCCGCAGAAGAAGATGAAGGACGCCATGCGCAAGCTCAAGGCTGGCGACGAGGCCAAGGTCGAGTACGAGCGCGACGGCCGCCGGGGCAGCACGACTGCCGTGACGCAGGCGCCGGAGCCGCTGGTCATGGTGCCGTCGGTCGCGCTGCTGAACGACTGGCTGCACGACGACGAGTACGCCAAGGGGCCGATGGAAGCGATGCCGTGGTTCGGTTTCCGCGGCCCGGCGATCCGCGGCCTCGAGCTGGCCAAGCTCGACGAGGACCTGGGCAGCTATTTCAAGACCAGCAACGGCGTGCTCGTGGTGAAGGCGCCGAAGGACGGCGCGCTCGGGCTCAGGAGCGGTGACGTGATCCTGAAGATCGACGGCGTCAGCGTGTCGGAGCCGGTCACCGTGCTCGACATGCTGCGCTCGCGGTCCGAGGAGCAGACCGTCCGGCTCGACATCATCCGCCAGGGCCGCAGCTCGGAGCTGAAGGGCAAGATTCCGGTGGCCGAGGCGCCACGCCTGCGGCCGCGGCCGCCAGTCCCGCCGGTGCCACCGGTGCCGCCCGCGCCACCGCGCGGACAGCGCGACGACAACGACGATATTTGACCCCCGCTTCCCCCCGAAGCGGTTGTCCCCCTTGCCCCGCCCCCTGCGGGGCGCTCTTTTTTTGGAGACCGGTAAACTACCCCGCTCTCATCGGGGGAATGGATGCGCGCGATCTACATCGAGCGTTCCGGCGGCTATGACGTCCTGAAAGTCCGCGAGGCACCGTCGCCACAGCCGCAGGCTGGCGAAGTCGCCATCGCGGTCCAGGCCGCCGGCATCAACTTCGCCGACATCCTCGCGCGCCAGGGCCTGTATCCGCCCGCGCCGCCGTTCCCGTGCATCGTCGGCTACGAGGTGGCGGGCACCGTCGCCGAAGTCGGCGCCGGCGTGGACGCGGCGTGGCTGGGCAAACCGGTCGTCGCCATGCCGCACTTCGGCGGCTACGCCGAGCGCGTGTGCGTGGACCTGGCGCACGTCTGGGACAAGCCCGCGCGGTTGTCCTTCGAGCAGGCCGCCGCCGTGCCGGAGAACTACATCACCGCCTGGGCGCTGTTGATCGGCCTGGGCGGCCTCAAGCCAGGCGAAACCGTGCTGATCCACAACGCCGGCGGCGGCGTGGGCTTGGCTGCGCTCGACGTCGCGCGCCATGTCGGCGCCACCGTCATCGGCACGGCCAGCAGCCGCAAGCACGAGTTCCTGAAGTCACGCGGCTGCCACCATTGCGTGGACTACGGCGATGCCGGCTGGCCGGAGGCGGTGCGGGCGCTTGCCGGCGGCCGTGGCGTGGACCTCGCGATCGATCCAGTCGGCGGCAGCAGCTGGAAGAAGAGCTACTCAGTGCTGCGCAAGGGCGGGCGCCTGGGCATGTTCGGCATCTCGGGCGCCTCGCGGGGCGGCAAGTTCGGCCTGCTGAAGCTGGCGCTGTCGATGCCCTTCTTCCACCCGCTGCGCCTGATGTCCGGCAGCCGCGGCGTGTTCGGCGTGCAGATGCACGAGATGTACGGCGAGACGGACAAATTCCGCGCCTGGATGGGCGAGGTGCTGCACGGCGTGGAGCAAGGCTGGGTGCGGCCCCATGTCGACCGCGTGTTCCGCTTCGATGAGGCCGGCGCGGCGCACGCGCACATCGAGGGGCGCGGCAACATCGGCAAGGTGGTGCTGGTGCCATGACCCGGACACGTTGGGCCGTGCTCGCCGTTCTCATTGCGCTGATCGCGGGGTTCTTCGTTTTCGACCTCGGCCGCTTCCTGTCGCTCGACCAGCTGCGCACCAGCAAGGTTGCGATCGACGCCTACCGCGACGCCCATCCGGTGCTGGCCTCGGCCGCCTACTTCGCCATCTATGTTTCGGCGTCGGCGCTGTCCGTTCCCGGCGCGGTGGTGCTGACGATCGCCGGCGGCGCGATCTTCGGCCTGCTGTGGGGCCTGGCGCTGGTGTCGTTCGCCTCGTCCATCGGCGCCACGCTGGCCTTCCTGACCTCGCGTTTCCTGTTGCGTGACTTCATCCAGCAGCACTACGGCGACAAGCTCTCGAAGATCAACGCCGGCGTGCGCAAGGACGGCGCGTTCTACCTGTTCACGCTGCGCCTGATCCCCGCATTCCCGTTCTTCATCGTCAACCTGGTGATGGGCCTGACCCCGATCCGGGCCCGCACGTTCTACTGGGTGTCCCAGATCGGTATGCTGCCGCTGACCGCGGTGTTCGTGAATGCCGGCACCGAGCTCGCCAAGATCGATACGCTCAAGGACATCGTTTCACCGACGCTGCTGGTGTCGCTCGTGCTGATCGGGATGTTCCCACTCATTGCCCGTAAAGTCGTGGAGAAAATCAATGTCAGGCGCGCAAAAACCTAAGGCCTTCGACCGCAACCTGATCGTGATCGGCGGCGGCTCCGCCGGCCTGGTCACGGCCTACATCGCGGCGGCGGTGAAGGCCAAGGTCACGCTGATCGAGAAAGCCGAGATGGGCGGCGACTGCCTGAACACGGGCTGCGTGCCGTCGAAGGCCATCCTGCGCTCGGCCAAGCTGCTCGACCACGTGCGCCGCGCGCGCGAGTTCGGCCTGCGCGCCGCCGCGGCCGAGTTCGACTTCGCGGAAATCATGCAGCGCGTGCACCGCGTGATCAAGGCGATCGAGCCGCACGATTCGGTCGAGCGTTACACCGAACTCGGCGTCGAGTGCATCAAGGGCCACGCCACGCTGGTGGATCGCTGGACGGTCGAAGTGAACGGCAAGCGCCTGACCGCGCAGAGCATCGTCATCGCCGCCGGCGGCGAACCGTTCGTGCCGCCCATTCCGGGCCTCAAGGAGGCCGGCTATCTCACCTCGGAGACGGTGTGGGGCATCCGCGAGCAGCCCAAGCGGCTGATCGTGCTCGGCGGCGGCCCGATCGGCTCGGAGCTGACGCAGGCCTTTGCGCGCCTGGGCAGCCACGTCACGCAGGTCGAGATGCTGCCGCGCATCCTGCCGCGCGAGGATGTCGAAATCGCGCAGATGGTGACGGACCGGTTCAAGGCCGAGGGCGTCGACGTGCGCGTCGGCACCAAGGCCAAGGCCGTTAAGTTCGTGGACAACGAGAAGCGCCTGGTCTGCGAGAAGGACGGCCAGGAGGTGGAGATCCCGTTCGACCAGATCCTGGTCGCGGTCGGGCGCGTCGCACGGCTCAAGGGTTACGGGCTGGAGCAGGTCGGCGTCGAGACCGGCCGCACGGTCAAGGTCAACCAGTACCTGCAGACCAATTTCCCCAACATCTACGCCTGCGGCGACGTCGCCGGGCCGTACCAGTTCACGCACACGGCCGCGCACATGGCCTGGTACTGCGCGGTCAATGCGCTGTTCGGCAAGCTGCTGTGGCTGCACCCGGGGCTTTGGTTCTCCGGCGGCAAGTTCAAGGTGGATTACTCGGTCATCCCCTGGGCCACGTTCACCGAGCCCGAAGTAGCGCGCGTAGGCCTGAACGAGCTCGAGGCCAAGGAGAAGAACATTCCCTACGAGGTCACGACTTACGGCCTCGACGACCTCGACCGGGCCATTGCCGACGAGGAAGGCCATGGCGTGGTCAAGGTGCTGACCGTGCCCGGCAAGGACAAGATCCTCGGCGTCACCATTGCCGGCGAGCACGCCGGTGACATCATCGCGGAGTTCATCCTGGCGATGCGCCATGGCCTCGGGCTGAACAAGATTCTCGGCACGATCCACATCTACCCGACGCTGGCCGAAATGAACAAGTACGCGGCCGGCAACTGGAAGAAGGCGCACAAGCCGGAAGGCGCGTTGCGCTTCCTGGAGAAATTCCACACCTGGGCGCGGGGCTGAGTGCCGCAGATCATCCAGGCCGCGCCGGCCTGAGGCCCGTTGTGGGGTGGCGCGCACCCTGATCGCGCGTCGTCGCACCGCGTCGGTGCGCCGATTTCATGAATGCTTCGCCGCGGTGTCACACGCGCGCGGAACAATTTCCCTCCCCAGGCGTCGAACAGCCCCCGCGCACGAGCACTGCGAGCCGCTGGCACGCGGATTGCTGCGACAACGTGAAGTGCACTGCGCGGAAGGGACCGAGAGAGACAAGGAGGAAGAGGGCATGCTGAAAACGAGGATCACCCCCGCCGTGAAACGGCACCGGACCCTGTGGCTGTCGGACCTGCACCTCGGCTCGCCGGGCTGCAAGGCGATGCAGCTTGTCCGGTTCCTGCGGCAGAACGACTGCGAACAGTTGTATCTCGTCGGCGACATCTTCGACGGCTGGAAGCTCAAGAGCCGCTTCTACTGGACCCCGGACCACACCCGCGTGATCAAGGCGGTCCTGGCCAAGGCACGGCGCGGGACCAAGGTCTACTACCTGACCGGCAACCACGACGCGTTCATGCGCCAGTTCGTCCGGAACCGGCTGCGGCTCGGCGGCGTCCGCCTGATGCACGAGCTGGTCCATACCACCGCCGACGGCCGCAAGCTGCTGATCACCCACGGCGACCAGTTCGACGCGGTCATGCAGAACATGCAGGGTCTGGCATTCGCCGGCGACTTCGCCTACGAAGCCTTGCTCAAGCTCAGCGACCGGCTGGGCCGCCTGCAGGACCGCTTCGGCATCGCGCCCGGCTTCTCGGTCTCGGCGTTCATCAAGACCGGCGTCAAGAGCCTGGTGCAGTACCTGTCCGGCTTCGACGAAGCCGTGTACTACGAGTGCCGCCGGCGCGGGCTCAACGGCGTGGTTTGCGGCCACACCCACCACGCCGAGGTCCGCCAGATCCGCAACGGCGTGATGTCGTACAACTGCGGCGACTGGGTCGAGTCCTGCTCGGCGCTGGCCGAGGACGCGCAGGGCCACATCCGGGTGATCCACGCCCTGCCCGACCGGCCGGAGGTCGTGCCGATGAAGGCGCGCACGCCGGCCCTGCTGCCGCCGGACCTGCGGGCGGCCGCGCGAGCGTCGGACAAGGTGCAGACCGCGGCGTAAGTCCGTACCCTACGGCCCTCGCAAAAGGGGGCGCAATGAAGGTACTGGTCGTCGGCGGCGGCGGGCGCGAGCACGCGCTGGCCTGGAAGCTCCTGCAGTCGCCCCGCGTCACGCAGGTCTTCGTCGCGCCCGGCAATGCCGGCACCGGCAGCGAGCCGCGCTGCAAGAACGTCGCGATTCCGGCCGATGACGTCGAGCGCTTGCTCAAGTTCGCCCGGGACGAGCGCATCGCGCTCACCGTGGTAGGCCCGGAGGGACCGTTGGCGGCCGGTATCGTCGACCTGTTCGCCGCCGCCGGCCTGCGCTGCTTCGGCGTGTCCAGGCAGGCGGCACAGCTCGAGGCCTCCAAGGCCTTCGCCAAGGATTTCCTCGCGCGTCACAAGATCCCGACCGCGACTTACCGGGTCCACACCGACGCGGCCGCGGCGATCAAGGACATCGAGGCGCGCGGCGCGCCGATCGTGGTCAAGGCCGATGGCCTGGCCGCCGGCAAGGGCGTGGTCGTCGCGACGAGCTTGGACGAAGCCCGTGACGCGGCGCGCGACATGCTGTCCGGCGGCACGTCCGGAAAGCTGGGCCTGGGCGCGGCCGGCAGCCGCGTCGTGGTGGAGGATTTCCTCGAGGGCGAGGAAGCCAGCTTCATCGTCATGGCTGCCGGCGGCCACGCGCTCGAGATGGCCTCCTCGCAGGACCACAAGCGCGTCGGCGACGGCGATACCGGCCCCAACACCGGCGGCATGGGCGCCTACTCGCCCGCCCCGGTGGTCACCGAGGCCGTGCGCGCGCGCGTGATGCGCGAGGTGATCCAGCCGACCCTCGACGGGCTGAAGAAGGACGGCATCGCCTTCACCGGTTTCCTGTACGCCGGCCTGATGATCAAGGACGGCGCGCCGCGCGTGCTGGAGTTCAACTGCCGCCTGGGCGACCCTGAGACGCAGCCCCTGATGATGCGGCTCAAGTCCGACCTCGTGGATCTCGTCGAGGCGGCGCTCGAGCAGCGGCTCGATCGCACGCGCGCCGAGTGGGACGCGCGCCCGGCGCTGGGCGTGGTCATGGCGGCGGCCGGTTACCCCGGCAGCTACCGCAAGAACGACGCGATCGACGGCCTCAATGGCGCCGCCGGCAAGGACCTGAAAGTGTTCCACGCCGGCACGGCACTGGCGGCCGGCAAGGTCGTGACCACCGGCGGTCGCGTGCTGTGTGTGTGCGCGTTGGGCGACAACGTAGCGGCGGCGCAACAGCGCGCCTATGAGGGCGTGGCCAGAATCCGCTGGGAAGGCGTGCAGTACCGCAAGGACATCGGCTACCGCGCCATAAACCGGATGTAAATAAAGGGGTCAGATCCAATTACCCGACGGGTCATCGTCACTCCGCCGCCTGACTCGTAATTGGATCTGACCCTTTTATTTCAATTCCGCTTCATCGAGTCGAAGAACGCCTCGTTGGTCTTTGACTGCTTCATGCGGTCGTACAGCAGCTCCATGGCGGCCAGCTCGTCCATCGAGTGCAGCAGCTTGCGCAGGATCCAGATCTTCTGCAGCGAGGCCGGCTCCACCATCAGCTCTTCCTTGCGGGTGCCCGAGCGGTTGATGTTGATGGCCGGGAACACCCGTTTCTCGGCGATGCGGCGCTCGAGATGGATTTCCATGTTGCCGGTGCCCTTGAACTCCTCGTAGATCACCTCGTCCATCTTCGAGCCGGTGTCGATCAGGGCGGTCGCGATGATGGTGAGTGAACCCCCTTCCTCGATGTTGCGTGCGGCGCCGAAGAAACGCTTGGGCTTCTGCAGCGCGTTGGCGTCCACGCCGCCCGAAAGCACCTTGCCCGACGAGGGCGCGACAGTATTGAAGGCGCGCGCCAGGCGCGTGATGGAGTCCAGCAGGATGACGACGTCGCGCTTGTGCTCGACCAGGCGCTTGGCCTTCTCGATCACCATGTCGGCGACCTGGACGTGGCGCGTCGCCGGCTCGTCGAAGGTCGAGGCGATGACCTCGCCGCGCACGGTGCGCTGCATGTCGGTGACTTCCTCGGGCCGCTCGTCCACCAGCAGCACGATCAGGTAGACGTCCGGGTAGTTCGCCATCAGCGACTGCGCGATGTTCTGCAGCATGATGGTCTTGCCGGCCTTGGGCGGGCTGATGATCAGGCCGCGCTGGCCTTTGCCGAACGGCGCGATCAAATCGATGATGCGCGCGGTGATGTCCTCGGTGGTGCCGTTGCCGCGCTCCATCTCGAAGCGCTCGTTCGGGAACAGCGGCGTGAGGTTCTCGAAGTTGACCTTCTTCTTGCTGGCCTCGGGCGCCTCGAAGTTGATGGTGTCGACCTTGAGCAGCGCGAAGTAGCGCTCGTTGTCCTTCGGCGAGCGCACGCGCCCGGCGATCGAATCGCCGGTGCGCAGGTTGAAGCGGCGGATCTGCGAAGGCGAGATGTAGACGTCGTCCGGCCCGGCCACGTAGGAGCTGTCCGGCGAGCGCAGGAAGCCGTAGCCGTCCTGCAGGATCTCGAGGACGCCGTCGCCGTAGATGTGCTCGCCGCGGCGCGCCGAGGCCTTCAGGATCTGGAAAACGATGTCCTGCTTCTTGCTGCGCGAGACGCTGTCGATGCCCTGTTCCTGCGCCATCGCCAGCAGCTCGGTCGCGGACTTGCGCCGCAGCTCGGTCAGGTTCAGGACCTTCGGCGGCGGCAGCGGTTGGCCGTCCGGCCCGAGTTGCACCACGTTGGCGGCGGCAAGATCCGCCTCTTCCATCTCGTCAGTGCCGCCGGCGTTCGGGTCCGGCCCACCCTGCTGCTGCGGGTAGAAGTTGCCACCGCCCTGGTCGGGGCCGCGCTGGCCGCCGTGCTGGTGGTGGTGGTGGCGGTGGCGACGAGGCTTCATTTAGGCGACCTGGATGTGGGGATTGAGGAAGGCGGCGAGTTGCGCCTTGGCGACGGCGCCCACCTGCGTGGCAGCGGGCTTGCCGTCCTTGAAGAGGATCAGCGTGGGAATGCCGCGGATGGAGAACTTCGGCGGCGTCTGCGGGTTTTCATCGACGTTGAGCTTGACGATCTTGAGCCTGCCGGCGTTCTCGGCCGACAGCTGCTCGAGGATCGGCGCGATCATGCGGCACGGCCCGCACCACTCGGCCCAGAAGTCCACCAGCACCGGCAGGTCGCTCTTGAGGACATCCTGCTCGAAAGACTGGTCGGTGACGTGGGTGATGTTCGCACTCATGGATGGAAAACCTCGGGAACGGATTGGGACTGAGCCCCCGACGGCCCCGGTGACGCGCCACCCGGCGAAAACTCCGGGGATGACCGGCGCGACAACGCCAAAAACGGCTGAGAAGGTCGACTTGGGGGGTTCTGCGACAGCGGCTGGTGACCCAACCGCTCAACTCCGGGAGCTATTTCAGCCGATTGCCTGCGACATTGCAAGTGCGACCCCCGGCATGCGGCGCTAGGATGGAGGCCCGCGGGGGGCGCGTTTTCGATGACGTTGGGTCCAGGTTCCAAGCTCGGCAACTACACGATCCTGCGGTCGCTCGGGTCCGGCGGCATGGCCGACGTCTACGAAGCGCAGGACAGCATGCTCGAGCGCCACGTCGCGCTGAAAGTGCTGCCGATCGAGTACTGCCGCAATCCGCAACTGGTCGCCCGCTTCCAGAAAGAGGTGCGCGCCGCAGCCAAGCTCAATCACCGCGGCATCGTCACGGTGTTCGAGGTCGGGCAGCACGAGCAGTACCACTACTTCTCGATGCGGCTGCTGACCGGCGGCGACCTGCGCCGGCGGATCGGGCGCGGGATGACACCGGCCGATGCGCTGGGCATCCTGCGCGAGCTCGCCGACGCCTTCGCCCACGCCCACGCGCGCGGCTTCGTCCACCGCGACGTCAAGCCCGAGAACGTGATGTTCGACGAGCAGGGCCATCCGGTGCTGACCGACTTCGGCATCGCCAAGGCGCTGGATGCCAACACGCACATGACGCGCACCGGCATGACCATGGGGACGCCGCGCTACCTGAGCCCCGAACAGGCCAACGGCAAGGGCGTCGACGCGCGGGCCGACCTGTACAGCCTCGGCGTGGTGCTGCACGAGATGCTGACCGGGCATCCGCCCTACGACGCCGAGGAATCGATGGCGGTGATCTTCAAGCACGTCACCGAGCCGGTGCCCACGCTGCCGCCGGACTTTGCGCGCTTCCAGCCGCTGCTCGAGAAGCTGATGGCGAAGGATCGGGACCGGCGCTTCGTGTCGGCGGCCGAGCTGCTGCGCGCGATCGACGAGCTCGGCGCGCAGCCCGGCGCGCCTGCGGTCAAGGCCTCACTGGTGCAGACCGCCGAGAACCCGCTGCTCACCGGCGTGCTGACGCCCGCGCCGCCGCGCACGCCGGCGCCGACCACGCCGCGGCCGGTAACGCCGGGGCCGTCCACCGACGGCGACAGCGGCGAGATCGCGGTGCAGGCGCCGCCGGTAAAGGCGCGCGCAGCGGCTGCGCGCCCGGCTCAGGTCGCCCCGCGGGTCGAGCCCGCCTCCCCTGCGCTTGCGGCCGTCACTGCTGCGCCTGCCGGCAAGTCCCGCGCGACTCTCGGCATCGCGGCGGCGGTCGCGGTCGCAGCCGCCGGCGCTGCCGTTTTCTATTACCGCGCTTCGCAAGCCCCGCCGGAGCAGGCGGCTCGCCAGGAAGCTGCCTCGCAGCCACCCGCCGCGCCGACGGCGGCCAGCAAGCAACCGGCCGAGCCTGCCAACACACCGGCCGGCGACGTGGCCGCAGCGCCTGCGCAGGAGGAGCAGCAAGCCGCGCGCAAGCCGCGGCAAGCCTTGCGCGAGCGGGCGCAGGACGCACTGGAGCGCCGGCGGTCGGCGGCGGCGCCGCTGGCAGCGCAAAGCCCGGAAGAATGGCGTCGGCAAGTCGACCTGCTGACCTCGCCGCAGGTCCTGGCGGAGCGCAACGCCGCCATCGCCGAGTCCCGCTCGCCGAAGCACCTGTTGATGCCGACCCCGTTTGCGCTCGTCAATAACTGCCCAGCCGCGGTCGACGTTTCGTTGGTGACGCCGAATGGCACTTTGCAGGAAGCGGCCAGCCTCGCCCCGGGGACTCAGCAGGACCTCAACGGCTACCCCTTCCAGCTCTGGCGTGTTTTCGAGAAGGGCCCGCAGCACCGGCTGCTCCGGGAGCACCGCGTGACGGGTCCCGGCGCTCGGGTCGAGGCCTGCGACGCCGCCGCGCAGGCAGAGCAGAAGGCGCTCGAAGAGAAGAAGGCGCGCACGCGCCGCCCGCCGGGGTTCTAGCGCGGGCTCAGGCCGTCGTGAAACTCACGGCGTATGCGTCGTTCTCCGGCCGCGTGCCGAGGGAGAAGCGGCCCGCGCCGATCAGCGCGAACGCCTCGTTGCGCACGTAGACGGGCTTGGCCTCGTCCTCGAACTGGACGTAAGTGCCGTTGCTGCTCTCGTCCACCAGCATGAACTTGCCGCGCCGGTACTCGAAGCGCACGTGCTTGCGCGAGGCGAAGTCCGTGGGCAGCACCATCTCGCATTCCTCGGAGCGCCCCATCCACTTCGGCAGGTCGGCCGGCGTCAGCGTCCAGCGCTGCTCCTTGCACGACAGCTGCAGCCGCTGCGCCATCACGGTCTCGGTGGGTCCGGTCGACACCAGCACCGTCTGGTTGGCCTGCTCCCAGACCACCTGCACGACGCTGACTTCCTCCTTGATGCCCTTCACCGGCGTCTTGTCGAACAGCCGTGAGCACGCGCGCAGGTCGCGCTCGAACTGCGCCAGCGTCGCCTCGGTCGTCAGGATCTGGTCGGCCTTGGCCATCGTCGCGAGCCGCGCCGCGACGTTGACCACATCGCCGAAGACGTCGCCGTCGCGCTCGACGATGGCGCCCCAGGCCAGCCCGATGCGCCCGCGCAGCTTCTCGGGGGCTGTGACCCCTGTCGCGCGCAGGCCGCGCTGCATGTCGATCGCGGCGCGCGCCGCCTCGGTGGCTCCCGCGAAGCGGCACATCACCTCGTCGCCAATGGTCTTGACGACGACGCCGCCATTCTTCTCGGCCGCGCCGCGCAACAGCTGCAACGCGCCCTCGATCAGCCGCTGTGCCACCTCGTCCCCGAGGCTGCGGTACAGCGCGGTGCTGCCGGAGATGTCGGCGAACAGGATGGCGGCGTTCACGCCGCGCTCACCACGACAGGATGTCGAAGGTCGCCTGGTAGCCGAGCTGGAAGTAGGTTTCCTGGTACTCGAACTCGAAGGCCGCCTGGGTCTGCGTGCCGCCGAACGATTGCAGGCGCATGAAGAACGAATGCGGGCTTTCGAGGCGGTTGGCCTGCACCTTGAAGCTGAAGCCGGCGCCGGTCGCATCGTCGACCTGCTGCCCACCCTCGTCCTTGAACGTCAGGAAGTTGACGGCCACCGAGCCGGCCAGCGACCAGCGTTCGCCGACCCGGCGGCTGTAGCCGCCGCCGAGGAACGGGCCTGATTCGGTATAGCCGGCGTCCGAGCCGAATTGGTCCTTGCCGTGCCAGGCCGAGCGCACGCCGCCGAACAGGGTCCAGTGGTCGCCGATGAACACGCCGCCCGTCAGCAGCAGGTCGGTGCGGTTGAAGTCGGCGCCGAACACGTCCGGCACCTGCACCAGCTCCAGGCCCAGGTCGCCGAAGAACCGCTCGCCGGCGGCGCCGACCCCGAGCAGGATGCCGAAATTGCTGCTGTCCTCGGTGGTCTCGTACTCCGTCCCGGCGGGGCCGATCGCGCCGGCCGTGTCGGTAAAGGTCTGTTCGTAGCCGTACGAGCCGCCAAGCACCCCCACGCGCCAGGTCGCGACGCCGCTGGCCTGCGCCGTGCCGCACGCCATCGCCCCCGCCAGCAGTCCCGCCACCGCCCGCGCCCGTCCGTCCATGGTCCCCTCCGCTGATCCCGATCTCAGAATACAATGCGCGCCCTATATGCGTCCCGACCATCTCACCGACGTCGCCTTCGCGTCGCTGCCGCTGCACCCCGCGCTGAAAGAAGGACTCGATGCCCTCGGCTTTTCGCACTGCACGCCGATCCAGGCCCAGACCCTGCCGCTGGCGCTGCAGGGCATCGACCTCGCGGGCCAGGCCCAGACCGGCACCGGCAAGTCCGCCGCGTTCCTGCTGGCCACCATGGACTTCCTGCTTCGCAAGCCGCGCCACGGCGAGCCGGGACAGCCGCGCGCCGTGATGCTGGCGCCAACGCGCGAGCTCGCCATCCAGATCTGCAAGGACGCCGAGGGCATCGGCGCGAAGACCGGCCTCAAGCTGGCCGTGGTCTACGGCGGCACCGGCTACGAGAGCCAGCGCAACACCGTCGCCGCTGGCATCGACATCCTGATCGGCACGCCGGGCCGGCTGATCGACTACTTCAAGCAGCACGTGTTCAACCTCAAGCAGGTCGAGGTGGTGGTGCTCGACGAGGCCGACCGCATGTTCGACCTCGGCTTCATCGACGACATCCGCTACCTGCTGCGCCGCATGCCGCCGCCGGCGCAGCGCCGCAACTACCTGTTCAGCGCGACGCTGTCGCACCGCGTGCTCGAGCTGGCCTACGAGCACATGAACAACCCGCGCAACATCGAGATCAAGCCCGAGCAGGTCACCGCCGACAAGGTGCGCCAGAGCATGGTGCACGTGGCCAACGACCAGAAGCTGCCGTTGCTGGTCGGCCTGCTGCGGCACCACGCGCCGCTGCGCACGCTGATCTTCGTCAACACCAAGCGTGACTGCGAGCATGTCGAGATCACGCTGCAGGCGAACGGGTTCAACGCCGCGACCATCTCGGGCGACGTGCCGCAGAACAAGCGCGAGCGGTTGCTGCAGGAGTTCAAGGACGGCAAGCTGCCGGTGCTGGTGGCCACCGACGTCGCCGCGCGCGGCCTGC
Organism: Gammaproteobacteria bacterium; assembly: GCA_031396115.1. Classification (GTDB taxonomy): domain Bacteria; phylum Pseudomonadota; class Gammaproteobacteria; order Nevskiales; family Nevskiaceae; genus JACPFV01. Next base: position 26,862 of record JANNKD010000077.1, on the reverse strand, counting down.
ATATTCCCGCGGTCTCGCATGTCATCAACTACGACCTGCCGCAGGATCCCGAGGACTACGTGCACCGCATCGGCCGCACCGCGCGCGTCGGCGAATCCGGCGACGCCATCTCGCTGTGTTGCGAGACCTACGTCTACTCGCTGCCGGACATCGAGCGCTTCATCGGCAAGCGCCTGCCGCAGATAGAGAATTCCGACGCGCTGGTCGCCACCGACTTCGTGCGCAAGGCGCGGCCGCATCGCCATCACACCGGCGGGCCGCACCGTGGCGGGCGGCCGGGCGGCGGGCGGCGTCCTTCAGGTGGCGGGCGGCCCGGCGGCCGGCGTCATCGTTAAAGACATAAGGCCGCCGGCATACGCGCTCTACGCGCTAGCCGGCGTCACCGGTAGCAGGTCGGCCAGGCGGTCCACCGACTTGAAACCGGGCACGTCGCGCGGCGGCCGCGTGCTGTCCGGATGCCGGATCGCGACGATCTGCGCGATGCCGTAGTCGCGCGCCGCCGCCAGCACGGCGGCGTTGTCGTCCACGTACAGCGCGCGCGCCGGGTCGAACGGGAAGCGCGCCGCCAGCCGCGGCCAGAACCGTGCGTCCTCTTTCGGCGCGTCGAAGTCGTGTGAGCTGATGAGCCGGTCGAAGTGGACCGCAAGGCCCGAGTGCAGCTGCTTGATGTCGAGCGCGAGGGGATCGGCGTTGGTGACGAGCCACAGCGGGCGGCCCGACGCCTTGACCGCGCGCAGGAACTCTGGCGCGCCGGCCAGCGGCCCGCTGCGGTGCCGCACCTCGTGCTTGAGCTTGGGCAGGTCGAGTCCGGTCAGCGCGCTCCAGTGAGTCAGGCTGTACCAGGGCAGCGTGCCGCGCAGCGCATCGAAATGCGGCTTGAGCTCGGCGAACGCCGCCGCGAGCGGGACCTGCTTGTGCTGCGCATAACGCGCCGGCACCACCTCGCCCCAGAAGTAGTTGTCGAACGCGAGGTCGAGAACGGTGCCGTCCATGTCGAGCATCACGTGATCGACCGACGGCCAGTGGATGATCATCAGCGATTCTAACGATCCGTCCGCCGGCGGTGCCCCGCTATACTTGGGCGACGGGGAAAATTCATGACCAGCAACGGTCCGGTGGGGGGCGCCAGCTTGCAACTTGCCGTCGCCGGCGCCAGCCACAGCGGCAAGAACCGCGCGCACAACGAGGACGCCTACGGCTTCGACCTGCAGCACGGAGTTGCCGTGGTCGCCGACGGCATGGGCGGCTTCGAGCGCGGCGAGGTGGCGAGCCGCACCGCGGTCGAGGCGTTGCTTGCGGTCACGATCGCCGGGCGCCCACTCGAAGCGGCGTTCCGCGCCGCGCACGACAAGATACGCGGGCTGGCCAACCCCGAGTCCAACGAGAAAGTGGGCTCCACCGCCGTCGCCGCTGCCGTGGTCGGCGGCACGCTGCACATCGGTTGGGCCGGCGACAGCCGCGCCTACATGCTGCGCAACGGCAAGCTGCAGCGCCTGACCCACGACCACTCCCTGGTCGCCGAACTCGTGCGCCACGGCGTGATCACCGAAGCCGACGCGCAGACCCATCCGAACCGTAACGTCGTAACGCGCGGGCTCGGGATTACCCTGAAGGACAAGGCCAAGGACGAGGGTCCGGCCGAAACCCTGTCGATGCCACTCGAATCCGGCGACCGGCTGTTGCTGTGCACGGACGGATTGCACGGTTTCCTGCCGGAGTCGGCGATCGCCGAAGAACTGGCGAACGCCGCGATTGCCGAGGTCCCCCAGCGACTTGTAGAGCGTACACTGGGAGAGACCCAGGCCGGGGACAACGTGACTGCGGTCGTCATGTCGTGGAGCCGCTGAAGTGACGCTGACAGCAGGGAAGGAACTGGGGCATTACAAGATCGTGCGGAAGCTGGGCTCCGGCGGCATGGCGGACGTCTACGAAGCCAAGGATTTGAAGCTCGGCCGCACGGTGGCGCTGAAGATCCTGCCGCCGGCGCTGATGCGCGATCCGCAGATGGTCGCGCGCTTCCAGACCGAAGTGCGCGCGGTCGCGTCGCTGAACCACCGCAGCATCGTCACGGTGCTCGAAGTGGGCATGCAGGACGACGTCCACTTCTACTCCATGCGTCTGCTGACCGGCGGAGACCTGCGCGGCCGCATCAGGAATGGCCTGCGCGCGATCGAGGCGCTGGCGATCCTGCGCGAGCTGTCCGGCGCGTTCGAGCACGCCCACGGCCGCGGCTTCGTGCACCGCGACGTCAAGCCCGAGAACGTGCTGTTCGACGACGAAGGCCTGCCGCTGCTGACGGACTTCGGCATCGCCAAGGCGCTCGGCAGCGATTCGCACATGACCGGCACCGGCGTCGCCATCGGCACGCCGCGTTACTTCAGCCCCGAGCAGGCGCGCGGCAAGCCGGTTGACGCCCGCTCGGACCTGTACAGCCTCGGCATCATTCTCTACGAGATGCTCACCGGCAAGCCACCGTACGACGGCGACGAGCCGCTGGCCATCGTCATGAAGCACGTCAACGATCCGATTCCCGCGCTGCCGGACGAGCACGCGCACCTGCAGCCGCTGCTCGAGCAGCTGATGGCCAAGGATCCGGCCCACCGCATCGCCTCGGCCAAGGAACTGCGCAAGCAGATCTCCAGCGTCGGCGGGTTCGCCAGCCTGACGCCGCAGCCGATCAACCTCGGCGATGACAGCGAGCTGGTGCAGCGGCTGCTCAGCGGCGAAGGCACGGCCTACAACACGCCCGCGCCGGCGAATCCGACCTTGTTGCGGCCCGCGCCCAAGGCACCGCCCGCAACCGCAACCCGCGCCACGCAGGCATTCACTGACAAGAGCGGCTCGCCCAATCGCGCCGGAGAGTCCTACGTCGTCGCGGACGACGACGAGGACATCACGGCCAAGCGCGCACGGCCGCGCGCGGCGCCGGTGGGGCAGATCATCCCCTATCGCGGGAAGATCGCCTCCCCGACTGCCAAGGCAGAGCCCGACGCCCAGCCGCCGCCGGCCAGCAAGGGCGGCCTGCTCAAGGCGCTGGTCGCAGTGGTGCTGCTCGGTGTCGCGGGCCTGCTCTGGGTTCCGAGTTGGCAGAAGGACCTGAAGGACGCGGCCAGGAGCCTGCTGCTGGCCCCGGCGCCGCAAGCCAAGCCAGCGCCCAAAGGCGCGCCGTCGGCGACGACTGCCGCCCCGGTCGCTGGGCCAACGCCGAATCCCGCACCGCCGGTCGCGAGCCCGACACCGTTGGTGACTCGGGTCCCGACGCCGGCCCCGAACCTCGCGCCGGCGCAGGTCCAGAAATCCGCGCCCACCACGCAGCCCAAGCCGGTACCCGCGCCGGCGCCTGCTACGCAGAACGTCGCTGCGCCTGAGCCTGAGCCTGCACCGCAGACGGCCGCACCGAAGACCGAACCGGCACCGCAACCGACCGTGGTTCCTGCGCCGGCACCCGTGGAGCAGCCGGTCGCGGCCAAGCCACAACCCGCTCCCGTTCCGGCCGAGCCGGCAGCACCGGCCCACTCGGAGCCGGAAGCGTCACCGGAAGAGGATGATTTCCTGCGCCAGCGCGCCGAGCAGCTGCAGCTCGAGCGCGAGCGCCGCGAGGCCGCCAGGAAGAAGGCTGCCGACGCCGCTGAACGCAAGCAGCAGCAGGAGCAGCAACAGCAGGCACCCGCTGAAGGCGCAGGCTCCGAGCCGGCGGAGTCACCTCCGCCTCAATAGGGTGCGCGGGCCCGCAGGGGTGGCGGCGCCGGTTCCCGCTACTTGGTCTTGCGCGGCGCGACCCAGAGGGTCCATTCGCGCACGATGCTGGCACGGACCACTTTCTTGACCTCGCCGCCGAGCAGCGTCGCCGTGCCGCCGCCGATCTGGCGGTTCGGATCCGGCATCGACTCGGGCGGCTTGCCGACGTTCGGCACCACCACGAAGTTGACGATGGCCGGCTCGGTGCGGGCGTTGAAGAACGTCACCGCGACCTCGTAGCCCACCGACTCCTTCGACGGGTCGTCGGCCGGGACGATCGTGTCCTGGCGCGTGCCGGTCTCAGCCTTCCAGAATACGCCGGCCAGCGCCGGGTCCTTGAACGCCGTCCAGTCCTTGGGAGGGCGGTTGTGCGCCTCGATGAAAGCGTAGCCATCCCGGCGCGCCAACACGGCGTTGAACGCGCGGGTGTCCTTGCTCGCCACGAAGCAGGGCTCGGTGGTGAACATGTCCTCGGCACCACCGCTCGGCACGGTCAGCGCGGTGCCATCGCAGCTCACGTTGCCGCCCTGGTTGCCGACCTTCGCCGTCAGCAACTGCGCCGAGAAGTCCATGACGTACGGCGCGTCGCTGGCGATCTGGAACTGCGCGAGGAATCCCGCCGGCCAGGTCGTGTCGCCGACGTGGTTGATCTCGCTGACACGGGCCAGCAGCGTCACGCGCGGGTTCTGCGACAGCGTTCTCTGCTCAGTGAACTTCATCTTGTCCACGTCGGTCCACGGGAACGCGCGGAAGTTGTTGATCGTGACCTCGCCCTTGCCCGTCGACAGCACCATCAGGCGCTGCGTGGCGCCGGCCTCGACTTCGCAGGGCGTGTGCACCGGGGCACTCTTCTTCTGGATCGCGAACAGCATGACCGCCGACTTCTCGCAGCGCTGCGGCCCGGCCGCCGCCTTGGCGTCGAGGTCGAACTTGATGGTGCGAGTGTCCTCGTTCTTCAGTTCGATCTGCGAGACGTAGCCGTCCGACCACTCCTTGTCGTCCTTGACCTTTTCCTGGCTGAAGCGCTGACGTTGCAGCAGGCGCGGCTTTTCCGACACCACACGCCATTCGGAATACGGCAGCTTCTCGGCATCGTCCCACGGCGTATCCGTGAGCTCGCCGCGCGGAGCCTTGCTGGCACAGGCGGCGACCGCCAGCAAGGCGCCGATGACCGCGGCGCGGTGAAGACCGTGTTTCATTTGATCGGACTCCCGTAAGCCCTACCCTGGACGCAGCAATCCTCGCAGCCGCCCTGCCGGTCCGCAACTCGTACCGGCGGTCAGACCGACCGGAAGGTCAGGACGTGCGGATCGTCGGCCGGGCGCGCACCCAGCGCGAAGCGGCCGGTGCCGAACAGCGCGAACATCTCGTTGCGCACGTACACCAGGTTGCGCCGCGCGCCGCGCGCTTCCTCGACCTCGACGTAGGTGCCGTTGGAACTCTCGTCCACCAGCATGAACTTGCCGCGGTTGTACTCGATGCGGGCGTGGTGGCGCGAGGCGTTGTCGGAGCGCACCACCAGGTCGCAGTCGTCGCTGCGGCCGATGCGCTTGGGCAGTTCCTTCGGCGTGAACGTGTAGGTCTTGCCGTCGTAGCCGAGCTCGAGCGTGGTGGACTGCGAGGTGGAGGACGGTTGCAGCACCACGAGGGTGGTCTGGTTACGCTGGTCCCACATCACCTGCACGACCGAGATCACTTCCTTGATGCCCTTGACCGGCGTCTGGTCGAACAGGCGCGTGCAGCCCTTCAGCTCCGCGTTGAACGCATCGGAGGTGGTCGACGTCGTCAGGATCTGGTCGGCCTTGGCCATCGCCGCGAGCCGGGCGGCGATGTTGACCACGTCGCCGAACAGGTCGCCGTCGCGCTCGACGGCGGAGCCGGCGGCGAAGCCGATGCGCAGTCGCAGCTTGTCGGCGCCGTCCGCGCCGGGCACCGTCAGACGCACCGTGCGCTGCATCTCGATGGCCGCGCGCGCGGCGTGCTCGCCGGTGGGGAAACGGCACATCAGCTCGTCGCCGATGGTCTTGATCACGTGGCCCCGCTCGGCGGTGACCAGGTCGGCCATGCGGCCGAGAGTGCCACGCACGAGGGCCTCGGCGATTTCGTCGCCGAGCGTGCGGTACAGCGTGGTGCTGCCGGAGACGTCGCAGAACATCGCTGCGACGGCGACCTTGTTCCCCACCGGACCCGGCGTTGTCACGTCGTAGGGTCCCGTCGGGGAGCGCGCCGGAGCATCATTACCCCCGTAAAGTTCTCGGCAATCAGGGTATTAGGCCCTCCCTGCCTTGTCCACCCTGCCGCGCCGCGAGTGAAGGCATGATATCGGCCCATGCCGCCCGACCTGCCGCAGCTGCTCGATCTTTCGCTGGAGCTCGCCACCGCGGCCGGCGCGCGCATCCGCGAGGTTTACCAGTCCGACTTCACCGTCACGCACAAGGAAGACGAGTCGCCGCTGACGCAGGCCGACGTCGCTTCGCACACGCTGATCGTCGCAGCGCTCGCCCGGCTCGCACCGGCGTTGCCGGTGCTGTCCGAGGAAGGGGCCGACATTTCCTACGCCACGCGCCGCGGCTGGACACGCTACTGGCTGGTCGACCCGCTCGACGGCACACGCGAGTTCGTCAAGCGCAACGGCGAGTTCACCGTGAACATTGCCCTGATCGAGCACCACCGGCCCGTGCTCGGCGTGGTGCACGCGCCGGTGCTGGGCCTGACCTACGGTGCGGCGCGCGACGTCGGCGCGTTCCGGCTCGAGAACGGCGCGCGCGTGGCGGTCAGGACCCGGGCGCTGCCGCCGCGCCCGACCTTCGTCGTCAGCCGCTCGCACCAGGATCCGGCGCTGGCCGCCTTGCTGGCGCGCGCGCCGGCGCACGACGCGATCGGACGGGGCAGCTCGCTGAAGTTCTGCCTGATCGCCGAGGGCACTGCGGACTTCTACCCGCGGCTGGGCCCGACTTCGGAATGGGACACGGCCGCCGGCCAGTGCGTCGTCGAACAGGCTGGCGGCGCGGTGTGGCGCCTGCCGGAGCTGACGCCGCTGGGCTGCAACGAGAAGGACTCGGTGCTGAACCCGTCGTTCGCGGTGGTCGGCGATCCGCGTTACGACTGGCAGGCAGTCCTGAGGGATCGCGCCTAAGAGGCGCTCCTACAGGCGCTCCTACACGCGCACTTCGGAGAAACTGCGCGCCTGCTGGTGCGCGTTCGCGGGCCGCATGTTGTCGGCGCGCAGCAGCTGGCAGGTCTTCATGCCGGCCGCGCGCGCGGCGTCGAGTTCCTCGCCGATGTCGGACAGGAACAGGACGTCCTGACCTGACAGGGCGATCTCGCGCAGGATGGTCTTGTAGGACTGCGCCTCGCGCTTGGCGCCAACGCGCGTGTCGAAATACCCGGAGAAGTACGGCGTGAGGTCGCCAAACGCGGTGTGGCCGAAAATCAGCTTCTGCGCCTCGACCGAGCCGGAGGAATAGACGTACAGGCGCAGGCCGCGGTCATGACAGCGGCGCAGGAATTCCGGCGTGTCGCCGTAGACGTGGCCCTTGAGCTCGCCCGACTCGTAGCCCTGGCGCCAGATCATGCCCTGCAGCGTCTTCAGCGGCGTGACCTTCTTGTCCTCGGCGATCCATTGCTCGAGCACCGTCGCGGCCTCGTCGACGGTCAGCTCACGCCCCTCGATGCGCGACACTTCCGCCAGCTCGCGGCGCACGGCGGCGTCGTTGGCGCGCGCGGCGAGGAACTTGCGCAAGTGCGCGAGCGCGTACGGAAACAGGGTCTCGTGGACGAAGTCGATCGAGGAGGTGGTTCCCTCGATGTCCGTCAGGATGGCTTTGTTCAGGCGGCCTTGGCCAGCTTGTAGTGAGGCGCTTCCAGCCGCGGGAACTTGTCGGCGATCTTGTCGCCGGTGAACGTAGCCACCCACCCTTCGGCAATCGCGAACAGGCGGATCGCCTTGAGCACGGGCTCGGGGCCCATGTCGAACCAGTGCGTGGTGTTGGCCGGCACCGACAGCAGGTCGCCGCGCTCGCACAGCATGGCGTAGACCTTGCCGCCCTTGCGGATGTTGAACAGACCGCGGCCCTCGACGAAGAAACGCACCTCGAAGTCGGCGTGGGTGTGTTCGTGCAGGAACTTGTCCCGCATCTCGGCCTTCTTCGGGTTGTCCGCCTGCATGCTGATGACGTCCACGGACTTGAAGCCGTACTTCTTCATCAGCTTGTCGATCGGCTCGCGGTAGGCCTCGATGACCTCGTCCTGGGTGGCCTGGGCATCGAGCTGCTTGCTGGCGGTCCAGCGCTCGAACTCGACGCCGATGGAGGCCAGCGCGTCGCGCATGGACTCGAACGAATGCAGGGTCTTCTCGGGCTTGCCGGGATCGTTGTCCTTGTAGATGCGCAGTTCGCTCATGGTCTTTCTCCCGTGGCCTTCAACATTCTCTCCGCCAGCTCGCACTCGAACAGGAACTCCAGGGCCTCGACGCGGTGGCGCGCCTCGCTCACCGTGCGGCCCCAAGCATACAGCCCGTGCCCGCGGATGAGATAGGCGTGCGTGGCGCGTCCCGTCTTCATGTGGGCGTCCACCACGCGGCTGAGCCGCGCGATGTCCTGGTCGTTCTCGAACACCGGTACTTCGACCGCGGTTTCGTGGGTCTGGATCCCGGCGAAGATCTTCAGCAGCTCGTAACCCTCGAGCCGGATGCTGTCATGACCACGTGACAGGACCGTGGACGCCGGCGAATGCGTGTGCAGCACGGCGCCAATCGAGGCGTCGTGGCGGTACAGCTGGCAGTGCAGCAGCGTCTCGGCCGAGGACTTGCCCTTGCCCAGCGCCCGGCCCTGCAGGTCCACGCGCATGAAGTCACCGGGGCCGAGTTCGCCCTTGTGAGTGCCGGAGGTGGTGACCGCGAGGCTCTTCGCATCCAGGCGCACGGAGAAATTTCCGGCGGTCGCCGGCACCCAGCCGCGGCTGTGGAACAGGCGGCCGGCCTCGATGGCGGCGGTGAGCGCGGTCCTGGGGACGTTTGTAGCGCGGGAGGTCTTGCTCATTTTTGCGGGCGCAACACTAAGGCAACGCGGTGCAACAAGGAAAGACCGTCATTCCCGCGCACGCGGGAGTCCAGTGCCCTTCATAAAGCACAAAGGCCGCGTTCGCGGCCTTTGTCTGGATCCCCGCTTTCGCGGGGATGACCGCGCCTCGGCGCGGTCACTTGATCTTGGTTTCCTTGAACGCCACGTGCTTGCGCGCGATCGGGTCGTACTTCTTGAATTCGAGCTTGTCCGGCGTGTTCTTGCGGTTCTTGGTGGTCGTGTAAAAGTAGCCGGTGTCCGCGGTGGACAGCAGCTTGATCTTCTCGCGTTCTTTCTTGGCCATGTTCCTTACACCTTGTGACCGGCGTCGCGGACGTCAACCAGCACGGCCTCGATGCCCTTCTTGTCGATGATGCGCAGGCCCTGCGCCGACACGCGCAGCTTGACGAAGCGCTTCTCGCCTTCGACCCAGAAGCGGTGCGTGTGCAGATTGGGCAGGAAGCGGCGCTTCTTCTTGTTGTTGGCGTGGGAGACGGTGTTACCCACCATCGGACCCTTGCCGGTGACCTGACAGACTCGCGACATGACGTAAATCCCCGAAAACTCGTGAAAGTCCTGACCCCGGCCGAGCCGGTTTCAGGGCATGAAAAGGGCGCGCTTTATAGCAGTTTTGACCGCATCGGGCAACAAAATCAGGATGCTAGCCGGGGGTCCCCGTTGCGTTCCGTCGCGCCCGCCGCAGTGCCAGCAGGGCCCGCAGCCAGGTCAGTGGCCCGGCCCCCGCCATGAGTTGCCGCAGCATGGACTGCGTGTCGAAGTAGACGCGCTCGCAGACGATGCCCGCGCCATCGCCCGCGCCATCGAAGATGAAAAACGCGGTCATGCGCGCCCGGAAGGCCTTGCCGGTCGCCGGCACCCCCATTAGCGGGCCCCGGTGGGTCCCCATCAGCCAGAACTCGACGATGACGGCGTCGTCGGCATGGCGCAGGGAGATCAGCTCGTTGCGCTGGTCCGGAAAGGCGGCGCGGGTCTCGCGAAAGTACTCGCGCACCTCGGCGTCGCCGTCGTAGACCTGGCCCGTCGCCACCAGTTCGTAGCGCGGGTGGCTGAAGGTCCCCAGCGTGACCTCGAGCTCGTGGGTGTTCTCCGACTCCATGTGCCGGCGCACGATCTCCTCGCGGCGGGCACGCAGTGCGGGGTCGACGGTCATGGCCGCAGGATACCCGTCGCGCCTGGGAGGCGCGCTCCTACAACCAGCCCCGCTCGGCGAACGACACCACCTGCTCCCCCACCACGAAGTGGTCCAGCACACGGATGTCCACTTGGGCGAGGGCCGCCTTCAGGCGCTCGGTCAGGGTGCGGTCGGCGGCCGAGGGCTCGGCCACGCCCGAGGGATGGTTGTGGGCGAAGATCACCGCCGCCGCGCCGTGCTTGAGCGCGGCCTTGATCACCTCGCGCGGGTAGACGCTGGCGCCGTCGATGGTCCCCTGCGACAACTCGTCGAAGGCGATGACGCGGTGCTGGTTGTCGAGGAACAGCGCGGCGAAGGTCTCGTGCTCGCGGTCGCGCAAGCGCGCCTGCAGCAGTCGGCGCACCGCGGCGGGGTCCTTCAGCACCTCGCGCCCGGCGAGCGCCTCGGCCAGGTGCCGGCGCGCCAGTTCCAGCCCCGCTTGCAGTTGCGCGTACTTGGCCTCGCCCAGTCCGTGGACCGCGCAGAAGTCCTCGCGCCCGGTGCGCAGCAGCGCGCGCAGCCCGCCGAAACGGCCGAGCAGCTCGCGCGCCAGGTCCAGGGCCGTGCGCCCGGGACTGCCGGTGCGCAGGAAGATCGCCAAAAGCTCGGCGTCGGTCAGGGCGGCAGCGCCGCGCGCGAGCAGTTTCTCGCGCGGACGCTCGTCGGCAGGCCAGTCGGTGATGGGCATTTTTGTTTTCGTTATGTGGGCCCGAGCCGTAATATCTACCGGATGTCGCCCGCCAAGACAAATTCGCGAACGCGTACGGGAAGGGCCTCCCTGCAGCTCGCCGGCCGCCGCATCCTGCTGGGCGTCACCGGCGGCATCGCCGCCTACAAGGCCGCGGAACTGACGCGGCGCCTGAAGGAAGTCGGCGCGCAGGTGCAAGTCGTCATGAGCCGCGGCGCGCAACAGTTCGTGGCGCCGCGCACCTTCCAGGCGCTTTCGGGCCGGCCGGTGCGCGACGACCTCTGGGACACCGCGGCCGAGCAGGCCATGGGCCACCTCGAGCTCGGACGCTGGGCCGACGCCGTGGTGGTCGCGCCGGCCAGCGCCGACTTCATCGCGCGCCTGGCGCAGGGCCGCGCCGACGACCTGCTGACCACGCTGTGCCTGGCCTCGGACCGCCCGCTGTTCGTGGCGCCGGCCATGAACCTGCGGATGTTTGCGAACCGCGCCACGCAGGACAACCTCGCGCGGCTCAAGAGCCGCAAGGTGAAGCTGCTCGGCCCGAACCACGGCGAGCTGGCCGAAGGCGAAGTCGGACGCGGCCGCATGTTCGAGCCGGCACAGATCCGCGACGCGCTGATCGCGCATTTCCAGACCGGGCCGCTGTCCGGCGTGCCGGTGGTCGTCACGGCCGGCCCGACCCGCGAGCCGATCGATCCGGTGCGCGTGCTGACCAACCGCTCGTCCGGAAAAATGGGCTTCGCCGTCGCCGAGGCGCTGACCGGGCTGGGCGCGCAGGTCACGCTGATCGCGGGTCCCGTCGCGGTCGCGACGCCGGCCGGCGTGCACCGGGTGGACGTCGAGACGGCAGAGGAGATGTACCGCGCGGCGATCAAGGCGGCCAGGCCGGCGAAGATCTTCGTCGGCGCTGCAGCCGTCGCCGACTACCGCCCGGTCAAAGCCGCGCGCGGCAAGATCAAGAAAAAGGCCGCCGCGCTGTCGATCCCGATGGAGCGCACCAAGGACATCCTTGCCGCCGTGCGCCAGAAGCACCGCTCGCTGTTCATGGTCGGGTTTGCCGCCGAGACCGAGAAGCTCGAGGCCAACGCCCGCGCCAAGCTGAAGGACAAAAAGCTGGACCTGGTCGCCGCCAACCTGGTCGGCAACGGCCGCGCCTTCGACCGCGACGACAACGAGTTGCACGTCTACTGGAACAAGGGCGGCAAGGCGCTGGGCAAGGACTCCAAGATCAACCTCGCCCGCGCGCTGGCCGACCTGATTGCGAACCGCTACAAGAGTCGCGCCTAGGAGGCGCTCCTACAACAGAATGCGCGAAATTCCCTGCAAGATCCTCGACCCCCGCATCGGCACGACCTGGCCGCTGCCCGCGCACGCCACCGACGGCTCGGCCGGCCTCGACCTGCGCGCCTGCCTCGACGCGCCGCTGGTGCTCAAGCCGGGCGAGACCGTGCTGATCAAGACCGGCCTGGCCATCCACATCGGCGACACCGGGCTGGCCGCGATGATCTATCCGCGCTCGGGCCTGGGCCACAAGCACGGCATCGTGCTCGGCAACCTCACTGGCCTGATCGACTCCGACTACCAGGGCGAGCTGATGGTCTCGACCTGGAACCGCGGCAACGCCGAGTTCACCATCCAGCCCGGCGAGCGCCTCGCGCAGCTCGTATTCGTGCCGGTGGTGCAGGCGAAGCTGATGCCGGTGGATTCCTTCGAAACGTCCCAGCGCGGCGCGGGCGGCTTCGGACACAGCGGGCGCAACTGACCGTAGAATCCGCGTCCCATGAGCATTGACCAGACCCGAGCCGGCGCGATTGCGCGCGTGCTGACCGAAGCGCTGCCCTATATCCGGCGCTTCGGCGGCAAGACCATCGTCATCAAGTACGGCGGCAACGCGATGGAGGACGACGCGCTGAAGTCCTCGTTCGCGCGCGATGTCGTGCTGATGAAGCTGGTCGGCTTGAACCCGGTCATCGTCCACGGCGGCGGCCCCCAGATCGACGAGCTGCTCGGCAAGCTCGGCAAGGGCAGCGAGTTCGTCGATGGCATGCGCGTGACCGACGCCGAGACGATGAAGATCGTCGAGATGGTGCTCGGCGGGCAGGTCAACAAGGAGATCGTCGCGCTGATCAACCAGCACGGCGGCCGCGCCATCGGCGTCACCGGCAAGGACGACGGCCTGATCCGCGCGAGGAAGCTCGCCGGCAGGAAAGACCTCGGCTTCGTCGGCGAGGTCGCCGCGGTGCGGCCCGAAGTGATCCGGCACCTCGAGGACGGCGGCTTCATCCCGGTGATCGCGCCGATCGGCATCGACGACGAGGGCCAGTCCTACAACATCAACGCCGACCTGGTCGCCGGCAAGATCGCCACGGTGCTGAAGGCCGAGAAGCTGATCCTGCTGACCAACACCGCCGGCGTGCTCGACGCTTCCGGCAAGGTGCTGACCGGCATGACCTACCAGCAGGTGGACGAGCTGATCGCCAACGGCACCATCAGCGGCGGCATGCTGCCGAAGATCGGCACCGCGCTGGATGCGGTGAAGAGCGGCGTGCGTTCAGCTCACATCATCGACGGCCGCGTGCAGCACGCCGTGCTGCTCGAGCTGTTCACCGACGAGGGCGTCGGGACGCTGATCCGCGGCTAGCCTTTCTTGGCCGGCGTCGCCGGCGTGGCGGGCTTCGCGGGCGTGCCCGCCTTGGGATCCGCGGGCTTGGCCGGGGTCGCGGGCGTTGCGTCCTGCGCCACCAGCGGCTTGGGCGGCGGCGGCGTGGTCTTCGGCAGGCCGCGCAACTCGCTGTAGCGCATGTAGTCCCTCTCGAACTTGGCCAGCAGCGCGTCGCGCTCCTTGTTGTAGCGCTCGAGCGCCTTGGCGTTGTCCTTCTGCGACTTCTCGAACTGCTTGATCTGCTTGGCCAGCGCGGGATCCACCGCCCCTTCCTTCTGCTGCTGTGCCTCGGCACGCGCGCGCAGCCCGACCAGCGCCCGGTCGGTGTCGGACGCGCCTTTCTGCGCCGCCTGGATGCGCAAGTCGATCAGGGAAACGCGCTCGTCACGCGTAGCGGTGATGTCGGTCTGCGAGCGGTAGCTCTCCAGTAGCGCGCGGTCGTACTCGGCCGCCTTGCGCTGCTCCTCTTGCTTGGCCAGCCTTATCTTCTCGGCATCGCGCTCGTCGGCGGACTTCGAGGCGTCGATGGTGTCGATCACGCGGCCATCTTTCATGACGTCGCGCTTCTGGCCGGCGTACTCCTGCGGGATGGCGTCGCCGCACATGCGCTGGCCGTTTTTGTCGGTCCAGCACTGGATTTTCTTTCCCTTCTGGGCTTCCGCCGGCACCGCTGCCAGCGCCGCGCACACCGCCATCACCAACGCTGCGAATCTCATGAAATCGGTCCCCGGCCCCCTCGGAAAATCACACCGGTCATGTTACGCCGGAACCCCGTACTGCGCCTGATATTTCCGGATGGCCGTGACGGTTGCCGCAGGCTGCTGTTCATGTTCCAGAAATTCCAGCATTTCCCGCACGTTAACGAGCGCGATCATCGTCAGGCCGTGCTCACGTTCCATTTCGGCCACCGCCGAGGCGCCGTTGGGCCCCTGTTCCTGGCGGTCCAGCGCGATCACTGCCGCCACCGGCGTCGCGCCGGCCGCACGCAGCAGGTGTACGGATTCGCGCATTGCCGTGCCGGCGGTGAGCACGTCGTCGACGATGACGATGCGGCCCTGCGGCGGCGTGCCGACCAGGGTGCCGCCCTCGCCGTGGTCCTTGGCTTCCTTGCGGTTGTAGGCGTACGGCGCATCGCGCCCCCCTTCCGCCAGCGCGATGGCGACCGCGGCCACCAGCGGGATGCCCTTGTAGGCCGGGCCGAACAGGGCGTCGAAGCCGACGCCGGAGCGCAGCAGCGCCTCCGCGTAGGCCTGGCCGAGCTCGCGCAGCGCCGCGCCGCTGCTGACCAGGCCGAGGTTGAAGAAATACGGACTGATGCGCCCCGACTTCAGCTTGAACTCGCCGAACTTGAGCACGCCGTGCTGAAGGGCGAGCTTCAGGAACGCGGCTTTGTAGTCCTGCATGGTTTCAGTATGTCAGGATGCCCGCCGCATGCGCATCATCACGCTGAACTGCAACGGCATCCGCTCCGCCGCGCGCAAGGGCCTGTTCGACTGGCTCGCGAAGCAGAAGGCGGACCTGCTCTGCCTGCAGGAAACCAAGGCGCAACGCGCCGACCTCGACGCGGAGCGCGCCTGCTTCCCGCGCGGCTGGTACATGTTCTTCAACAGCGCCGAGAAGAAGGGCTACGCCGGCGTCGCGCTGTACTCGCGCCGTGAGCCGGACGAAGTGCTGACCACGCTCGGCGCGCCCGAGTTCGACGCCGAGGGACGCTACCTCGAGGCGCGCTTCGGCAGGCTGTCGGTGGTGTCGCTGTACCTGCCCTCGGGCTCGGCGGGCCCCGAGCGCCAGGCCTCGAAGGACCGCTTCCTCGAGTTCTTCCTGCCGCGCCTGCAGGACTGGAGCCGCAACGGCCGCGACTATGTGCTGTGCGGCGACTGGAACATCGCCCACCGCAAGATCGATCTCAAGAACTGGCGCAGCAACCAGAAGAACTCCGGCTTCCTGCCGCACGAGCGCGCCTGGATGGACGTCGTTCTGGGCGACACCGGCTGGGTCGATGCCTACCGCCACCTGCACCCGGCCACCGAGGGCCCGTCGTACACCTGGTGGAGCAACCGCGGCGCCGCCTGGCTCAAGAACGTCGGCTGGCGCATCGACTACCAGGTCGTGACCCCATCGCTGCGGGATCGCATCAGGCGCGCCGCGATCTACAAGGCGGGCCGCTTCTCCGACCACGCACCGCTGACGCTCGACTATGAGTAGCGCATCCCCGGGCTGGCGCGACGTGGTGCGCGGCCTGCGCCGGCCGAAAGTCGCGGTGATGCTCGGCCTGGGCTTCGCCTCGGGTCTGCCGTTCCTGCTGGTCGGCAACACGCTGGGGTTCTGGATGCGCGAGGAAGGCATCGCGCTGACCGCCATCGGCTTCCTGTCCTGGGTCGGCCTGGCCTATTCGCTCAAGTTCCTGTGGGCGCCGCTGATCGACAAGGTGGACGTGCCCGTCGCCGGCCGCGCGCTCGGCCACCGGCGCGGCTGGATGCTCGCCGCGCAGCTCGGCGTGATCGTCAGCCTGGCGGGAATGGCGCTGGTCGGGCCCGGCGGCGGCCTGGTGATGTTCGGCGCGTTCGCGCTGGCCACGGCCTTCGCCTCGGCGACCCAGGACATCGTCATCGACGCCTGGCGCATCGAGATCGCCGACGACGCCGAGGAGCTCGCGCTGCTGACGGCCGCGCACCAGCTCGGTTACCGCGCCGCGCTGCTGATCACCGAGGCGCTGATCCTGATCGTCGCCGCCGCGATCGGCTGGGAGGCGTCCTACGTCCTGCTCGCCGCCGCGATGGGCGTCGGCATCGCCGCCGTGCTGTGGGCCGCCGAGCCGCGCGGACGCGCGGCGGTGACGGAGCCGCTCACCTCGCTGCGCGGGCTGTGGGACGCCATCGCCGGGCCGTTCATCGCGTTCTTCCGCGCCCACGGCTGGACCGCGCTGCTGATGCTCGCGGCCATCAGCTTCTACCGGCTCGCCGACTTCGTCATCGGCCCGATGATCAACCCGTTCTATGCCGACCTCGGCCTGGCCAAGGAAACCGTGGGCGCGGTGCGCGGATCGATCGGCCTGTTCGCGTCCGTGGCGGGCATCGCCCTGGGCGGCCTCAGCGCCGTGCGCTTCGGCTTCGTGCGCACGCTGGTGATCGGCGCGGTGCTGAGCCCGGGCTCGAACCTCGCCTTCGCGGTGATGGCGCTGGCCGGGCCGCGCATCGACGTGTTCGCGGCGGCCATCCTCATCGACAACTTCGCCACCGGCTTCGCGGGCGTGGCGCTGGTGACCTACATGTCGAGCTTGACCAGCGTGGGGTACACGGCGACGCAGTACGCGCTGCTGAGCTCGTTCTATGCGCTGCTCGGCAAGGCCCTGAAGGGCTTCTCGGGCGCCATCGTCGACTCGCTGACGGCGTCGACCGGCCTGCTGCCGGCCTACGCCGCCTTCTTCACCGGTTCCGCGCTGATCGGCGTGCCGGCCCTGCTGTTGCTGGCGTGGCTTACGCGGCGACTGCGCGTCCCGACGACACCCGCCGCATCGCCTGGGAGAACTTGAAGCCGGCCGCGCTGTACTGCGGCACGGACAGCGCGCGCGCGTAGACCCGCATGCGCAGGCGCGTGACGCCGATCGCGCGGCCGATGTACTCGGCGCCGAGGTGCTCGAGGTGGCGGATGAAGCGCTGGTTCTCGCCCGAAACTTCGTAGTAGAAGTGCCGGATGCGGTTGTGCGCCGCCGTGTAGTGCAGGCAGGCGTGCAGCAGCAGGCCCGCGCCGGTGCCCTGGTACTGGTCCAGGATCGTGATCGCGACGTCGGCGGCCGACGGTTCCTGCTCGATGCGGCGATAGCGCGCGATGCCGATGCCGGGCTCCTCGGACTTGGCCGGGTTCAGCGCCCCCCAGATGCAGTAGTTCTTCTGGTCGACGCTGTCGAGCGCCCTGAGCTGGTCGGCGCCGAGCTCCGTGACGTCGTCACCGGGGAAATGACGGCGGCGCGCCAGCGACGAGATCAGCTTGAAGCCTTGCTTGAGCCGCGACGCGTCGGCCGTGCCGACGTGGCGCACGAGCACCGGGATGCCGCTGGGAAGCGTGGTCTTGAAAGCGCCGGGCAGTTGCGGCGAAACGATGTAGTCCAGCAGGAACAAGGCTCACTCCCGGGCACCGGTCGCGCCTGAGAGGCGCTCCTACAGCAGCTTCTACGAGTGGCGTTGATCCAGCAAGTCGAGCGGATCTTCCCAGCGGCTGGAGGAAGGCTCCTCGGCGCCGAAGCTGGAGTCGCGTTTGTCCACATCCATGGCGCCGTAGGAGTCCTCGGGCGGGGCCGAGGGTTTCGCGCCGAGCTCCATCCAGCTGTCGAAGTCGAATTCCTCGAGCGTGCCGTCATAGTGCTGCACGAGAACGACCTCGTTCTCGACGTCGACCGCGACGATCTCGAAGGATTCGTCGCCTATCGATGCGGCCTGGTACCAATCTCCTACCGCCATGCCGCGCAGCCAGTCAGCCATCTCGCACCTCCATTCCACTCCGCAAATCCAGACTAGGCCTGTGCGCGCTGTCATGCAAGCTCGACTTCAGGCGCTGTCTCGCAACTTCCGGGCAAGGTGCTGATTCTTTTCGTCACGGCGCGGGATTGCTGTGCTCGCGGTGAATGTTTTCGATGCCTGCGACGACTTCCGAGGGCAAAACGAGCTGCGCGGCGGCGAGGTTGTCGCGCAACTGCGCCATTTTCGTCGCGCCGACCAGCGTCGAGGCCACGAATGTGCGCGAGCAGACATACGCGAGGGCCATCTGCGCCGGGTCGAGGCCGTGCTGGCGCGCCAACTCGACGTATTTGCGCACCGCGCGCTCGACCCGCTCGCCGGTGTAGCGCTGGAAGCGGCTGAACAGCGTCAGCCGCGCCCCGGCGGGGCGCGCGCCGTCGAGGTACTTGCCCGACAGCACGCCGAACGCCAGCGGTGAGTAGGCCAGCAGGCTGACCTGCTCGCGGTGCGCGAACTCCGCCAGCCCCACCTCGAAGCTGCGGTTGAGCAGGCTGTAGGGATTCTGGATCGAGGCCACGCGCGGCCAGCCCTTCTCGCGCGCAAGCCGCAGGTATTCGGCCAGGCCCCACGGCGTCTCATTCGAGATGCCGACGTGGCGGACCTTGCCGTCCTTCACCAGCTGCGCCAGCGCCTCGAGCGTCTCCTCGATGGGCACCGCGCTCTCGCCGTCGCGATGCTCGTAGCCCAGCCGCCCGAAGAAATTCGTGCTGCGATCGGGCCAGTGCACCTGGTAGAGGTCCACGTAATCGGTCTGCAGGCGGCGCAGGCTGGCCTCGAGCGCCTGGCGCAGCTGCGCGCGTGACGGATGCGGCCCGCCGCGCAGCCACGGCATGTCGGACGGCCCGGCGGCCTTGGTGGCGACGAGGACCTGGTCGCGGTTGCGCCGCGCCTTGAGCCAGGTGCCGATGCACTGCTCGGTGCGGCCCTGCGTCTCGGCCTTCGGCGGCACCGGGTACATCTCGGCCGCGTCGATGAAATTCACGCCCGCGGCGACCGCGGTGTCGAGCTGCTCGTGCGCCTCGGCCTCGGTGTTCTGCTCGCCCCAGGTCATGGTGCCCAGGCCGGCCACGCTGACCTGCAGGCCGGTCGCGCCCAGCGGCCGGCGCTTCACTTGCGCGCTGCCGCCAGGCGCTCGAGAGCCGGCATCAACACCTGCTCCATGGCCTGCGCCATGTGCTCGCCCGGCACCACCAGCGTGTCGGGGCGCGAGCGGAACGCGCCCTGCAGGCCGGCGAGCAGGTCGTCGAAACCTGCCTTGAGCGTCGTCGAAAGGTCCACCGGCTGCCGGCCGCGCGCATTGACGTGGATCACCAGCAGGCTCTCCCCGGCGTGCGGGATGTCCTGCAGCGTGAACGGGTTCGAGGTGTCCACCAGCGGCACGCGCTGGAAGTTGACGTCGGCGCGGGAGAATTGCGGCGCGATGTACTGCGCGTAGTCCGGCATGCGCCGCAGGATGGTGCGCATCACTTCCTGCGCGTCGTAGCCGCGCTCGTCGGTGTCGCGGCGGATCTTCTGGATCCACTCGAGGTTCACCGTCGGCGTCATGCCGATCAGCAGGTCGGCGTGGCCGGCGATGTCGAGCTCGTCGGTGACGACACCACCGTGCAGCCCCTCGTAGAACAGCACCTGCGTTCCTGCCGGCAGGGGCGCCCACGGCGTGAAGGTGCCGACCGGCAGGCCGGCCTGGCGCGCCTCGGCCTCGGTGTGCAGGTAGCTGCGCACCGAGCCCGTGCCCTTCTCGCCGAAGTCGCGGAACAGCGCATCGAGCCGGTCCCACAGGTTGGCCGCCGGGCCGAAGTGCGAGAAGTCCTCGCCGCGGATGCGCGCGCGCTCCATCACCACGCGCATCTGCTCGCGGTCGTAGGCGTGGAAGCTGTCGCCGTCCACGAACGCGGCGCGCAGGCCGAGCTGCGTGAACGCCTTGGCGAACAGCCCGCGCGTGCTGCTGGTGCCGGCGCCGGAGGAGCCGGTGACGGCGACGATCGGGAAGCTAGCCGACACGCTCGTAGACCAGGTCGAACACCGCGTGGCCGAGTTTTCGCCCGCGCGTCTCGAAGCGCGTGGGCGGCCGCTGCGCCGGTCGCGGCGCGAAGCCTGCGGCGCCGACGAGATTGCGCAGCATTGGCTCGGCGTCGAGCGTCGCGCGCATGTGCTGCGCGTACTCGGCCCAATCGGTGGCGAGCTTCAGCAGTCCGCCCGCGCGCAGGCGCGACGCGGCCAGGCCCGCGAACACCGGTTGCACCAGGCGCCGCTTGTGGTGGCGCTTCTTGGGCCACGGGTCGGGAAAGTAGATGACGATCTCGGCGAGGCAGCGCTCGGGCAGCCAGTCGCGCAGCACCTCGACCGCGTCGTCGCAGGCGACGCGCAGGTTGGTGAGCGCCGCGGCCTGCGCGCGATTCATCACGCGCCCCGCGCCCGGGCGATGCACCTCGACGCCGAAGAAATCCTTGTCGGGCTCGGCCTGCGCGCGCGCCAGCAGGTGCTCGCCGTTGCCGAAGCCGATCTCCATCACCACCGGCCCCTCCCGCCCGAATATCTTTTGTAGGAGCGCCCCTTGGGCGCGACTCTTTGGAGCCTCCACCCCGAACTTCGGCCACAACTCCTCGATGGCCCGCTTCTGCGCCACCGTCATGCGGCCCTCGCGCCGCACGAACGAGCGGATCTCGCGCCGGTGCTCGACGTCCACGCCCCTCACCCTAGCCCTCTCCCCGCGAGCGGGGAGCGTGCGCTTCCATCCACTGCAGCGTGGCGAGCTCGTCGGTACCGCCGGCGGCGCGCAAGCCCGTGATCACGCCGGCGATCTCGGCCGGCTTGTTCTGGCTCATCTTGAGCTTGACCTCGAGCCGCTCGATCGGCAGGTGGAAGGCAACGATGCCGCCGAGCAGGCGCGTGAGCTTCTCCTCGCTGATCGGCGGCAGGCCCCCCTTAATTCCTTGAGGCTCGAAACGCGCCGTCAGCCGCTCGACCGCGGCGCGCGTCTCGCGCGCGTCGGCGAGGTGCGCCTGGCCGGCGACGACATGCACGGCGGCGTAGTTCCAGGTCGGTACGTTGTCACCCGGATCGCGATACCAGCCGCGCGACACGAACGCATGCGGCCCATGGAAGATCGCCACGGTCTGGCCGCCGGCGAAGGCCTGCCAGTGCGCATTCGGCCTGGCGACGTGGCCGATCAGCGCCGCGCCGGCGTCGTCCAGCAGCAGCGGCAGGTGCGTGATGTGCGGGCCGGAAGGTGTCGTCGTGACCATCGTCGCGAACGGGAACCGCGCGATCAGCTCGCGGCCGGTGGCCTCGTCGCCCACGAAATGGCGCGGTATGTAGACAGTCATCGTCACCCCCGAAAAAGGGGACGCACGCATTTTATTTAATGCGTGCGTCCCCTTTTCCGTCAGAAAGGAAGGCCGGAAGTCGGCGACGACGCGCTGGCGTAGCGCCGCCGCGGCATGCGCCCGGCCAGGAACGCCTCGCGCCCCGCGATGATCGCGTGCTTCATGGCCGAGGCCATCAGCACCGGGTTCTTGGCTTCGGCGATGGCGGTGTTCATCAGCACGCCGTCGCAGCCCAGCTCCATCGCGATCGCCGCGTCCGACGCGGTGCCGACCCCTGCGTCCACGAGGATCGGCACCTTCGCGTTCTCGACGATGGTGAGAATGTTGTAGCGGTTCTGGATACCCAGGCCCGAGCCGATCGGCGCGGCCAGCGGCATCACCGCGACGCAGCCCATGTCCTCGAAGCGCTTCGCCGCGATCGGATCGTCGGTGCAGTACACCATCACCTGGAAGCCGTCCTTGACCAGCAGCTCCGCCGCCGCGAGCGTCGCCGGCATGTCGGGGTACAGGGTCTTGGGATCGCCCAGCACTTCGAGCTTCACCAGTTGATGGCCGTCGAGCAGTTCGCGCGCCAGCCGGCAGGTGCGCACGGCATCGTCGGCGGTGTAGCAGCCGGCGGTGTTCGGCAGGATCGTGAAGCGCGAAGGCGGCAGCACTTCGAGCAGGTTCGGCTGGCTCTTGTCCTGGCCAATGTTGGTGCGCCGGATCGCCACCGTCACGATCTGCGCGCCGCTGGCCTCGATGGCGCGGCGCGTCTCGTCGTGGTCCTTGTACTTGCCGGTGCCGACCAGCAGGCGGGAGGTGTAGCTCTGCCCGGCGATGATCAGCGGGCGGTCTTTCAGCGTCTCGGGCGCGTTCATGTCAGCCGCCGCCGATGGCTTGCACGATCTCGAGCCGGTCGCCGTCGGCCAGGCGCGTCTGCGGCCAGGCGCTGCGCGGCACGATCGCGCCGTTGAGCTCGACCGCCACGCGGCGGTCGCCGAGCTTGAGCTCCTCGAGCAGGCCCGGCAGCGCAAGCTGCTCGGCGGCGGTGCGAGGGTTTCCGTTGACGACGATCTGCATGACGCGCTCGTAGGTGTTGGAGCGGGCGATGGGAATCGAACCCACGTTAGTAGCTTGGGAAGCTACAGTTCTACCATTGAACTACGCCCGCGCGGGCCGGCAGTTTACACTGACCCCCCTCGACCCCCACCCCTACGCTCTTCCAAGATGGCCAAGCCCTTCAAGATTTTCCTGTGGATCGTCGGCGGCTTCGTCGCGCTGTTCGCGCTGGCCGCGATCACGCTGACGCTGATCTTCAATCCCAACGACTACAAGGACGACGCCGCGAAGGCCGCCAGGGACAAGACCGGGCGCGACCTCGAGATCAAGGGCGACATGAAACTGACGCTGTACCCCTGGCTCGGGGCCAGCGTCAGCGGAGTGGAGCTCGAGAACGCCAAGGGCTTCGGGCCGGAGCCGTTCATGCAGGTGGCGCAGGTCAACGTCGGCGTGAAGCTGATGCCGCTGCTGTTCAAGCGCCGCGTCGAGGTCTCCAAGATCCGCGTCGACGGCCTCGCGCTGAACCTCGCCAAGAAGGCCGACGGCACCAACAACTGGTCCGACCTGGCGGACGACCACGAGTCGCACCACCCCGAGACGCCCGAAGAAACGCCGGAGACGCCGAAGACGCCGGAAGGCAAGCCGATGGAGGTCTCGATCGGCGGCATCGACATCGAGAACGTCACCCTCAGTTACACCGACCAGCAGAGCGGCGAGGCCTACAAGGTCGCCAACCTGTCGGTCCAGACCGGTGCGATCAAGCCGGGCGACCCGATCGACTTCGTCATCGCCTTCATCGTCAACTCGGCGAAACCGCAACTCGAGTCCGACGTGAAGATCGCCTTCACGGCCGCGGGCGAGGCCGGCGGCGAGGTCACGTTGATCAAGAACCTCAGGGTGGACACGAAGTCCAAGGGCCCCGGCGTGCCGGGCGGCTCGCAGACCGCCACCATCCGCGGCAACGCGCGCCATGACAGCAAGCAGGGCACGTTCGCGTTCAGCGACGGCGTGCTCGAAGCCGCCGGTCTCACGCTCTATGCCACGGTCAACGGCGCGAACCTCAATGGCGAAGCGCCGAGCCTGAGCGGAAAACTGGCGACCAATACTTTCAACCCCAAGGAACTGGCCAAGAGCTTCGGCGTGGAGTTGCCGCCGACCGCCGATCCCAGGGCCCTGACCCAGGCCAGCTTCAACGCGGCCATCGCCGGCGATCCCGACAACATCAAGCTCGACAGCCTGACGCTGAGGCTCGACCAGACCACCGCGACCGGCGGCATGTCGGTGCGCAACCTGGCCGATCCGCGCATCGACTTCGCGCTGAAGGCCGACAGTTTCGACCTCGATCGCTACCTCGCGCCGGAGTCCAAGGACACGCCGAAGGAAGGCGGCGGCGACGACTTCAAGAACACGCCGATTCCGGTCGAGGCGCTCGATGCGGTCAACGCGACCGGCACCGTCGACCTGGGCGCGCTGAAGATGCAGGGCCTGAGCCTCACCAACATTCACCTGGTATTGACCGCGCCCAAGGGCCAGCCCAAGACGCAGGAAATGACCGGGATGCTGTACGGCGGCAAGATCACGCAGAGCGCGCGTTTCACGCGCAACAGTCCCGTCAAGTACGACATGAAGATCGGCCTCGACGCGGTCAACAGCGCGCCGCTGCTCAAGGACATGCTCGGCAAGAGCTATCTCTCGGGCCTCGGCACCTTCGACCTCAACCTCACGTCCGGCGGCGAAACCGTCGGCGCCTTCCTGCAGGCCATGGATGGCGGGCTCGGCGCGAGCTTCAAGGAAGGCGCGATCGAGGGCTTCAACCTCGACCAGACCCTGGCCAGCGCCAAGGCGACCTTCCGCGGCGAGCCGATGCCCGCCGCAGCCGCCGACCAGCCCAAGCGTACCGAGTTCCGCAACCTTGCCGCTGCCGGCAAGATCGTCGACGGCGTGCTCAACACCGACACGCTTGACGTCAAGGGCACCTGGTACGCGCTCGGCGGCGACGGCAAGGTCAACCTGGTCGAGCAGACCGTGGCGTATACGTTGTTACCGACGTTCAACAGCGACAAGCACAAGGATTTGAAGGGCGTGAAGGTGCCGATCCTGGTCAGCGGCAGTTGGTACGCGCCGAAGGTCAAGGTGGACCTCAAGGGCGCACTGAGGGGCGCGGCCAAGGAAGAGATCAAGCAGCAGGAAGAAAAGGTCAAGGAAAAGGCCAAGAGCAAGCTCGACGACTTCCTCAAGAAGCAGCTCGCGCCCAAGCCGCCCAAGCCGGCGCCCGCACCGGCACCGGCAGAGACCAAACCCGCCGAGCCGGCTCCGGCTCCCGCGCCGAGCGAAGAGCCGAAGACGGAAACGCCGCCGCCGTCGCAATGACCTTCGCTGCGCGGTTGCTCCGCTGGCACCGCGCCCACGGCCGCCACGACCTGCCCTGGCAGCACCCGCGCACGCCGTATCGCGTGTGGGTCGCGGAAATCATGCTGCAGCAGACCCAGGTCGCCACCGTCATTCCTTATTACGAGCGCTTCCTGGCGCGCTTCCCGGACCTGGCCACGCTCGCCCGCGCGCCACGCGACGAGGTGCTGGCGCTGTGGTCGGGGCTGGGCTACTACGCCCGCGCGCGCAACCTGCATCGCGCCGCGCAGCAGATCGTCGAGCAGCACGGCGGCGAATTTCCGCGCGACTTCGAAGCGGTGCTCGAACTGCCCGGCATCGGCCGCTCCACCGCCGGCGCGATCCTGGCGCAGGCCTTTGGCGCGCGGCATCCGATCCTCGAAGGCAATGCGCGGCGCGTGTTCGCGCGCCATGCCGCGATCGCGGGCTGGCCCGGCGAACCGCGCGTCGCGCACAAGCTCTGGCAGATCGCCGAAGCGCGCTTGCCGAAGGCGCGCCTGGCCGATTACACGCAGGCCGTCATGGACCTTGGCGCCACCGTGTGCACGGCGCGTGCGCCGGATTGCGCGCGCTGCCCGGTTGCCGCGGATTGCGTGGCGCTGGCGCGCGGCCTGGTGATGCGCCTGCCTTCGCCGCCGCCACGTCGCGCGCGGCCGCAGCGCATCGCGCAACTGCTGCTGATCGAGAACGCGCGCGGCGAGCTGCTACTCGAGCGCCGTCCCGACCGCGGCATCTGGGGCGGACTGTGGTGTCCGCCGGTGGTCGAAGGGCGTCGCGCCGGCCCCCGCGTCATCGCGCGACTGCCCGCCATCCATCACGCCTTCACGCATTACGACCTCGAGCTGCGGCCGGTGCGCGTGCGCGCAAGCGCAACGCGCCGCGCAGGTGACTGGGTTAAGCTGCGCGCCCTCTCGCGCTACGGCCTCCCGGCCCCCGTGAAGAAACTTCTTCTCTCCTTGTAGGAGCGCCTTCAGGCGCGACCGATATGCCCCGAATGGTCAATTGCGTAAAACTCGCCAAAGAAGCCGAAGGCCTCGACCGCCCGCCCTACCCCGGCCCGCTCGGCCAGCGCATCTTCGAGAACGTCTCGAAACAGGCCTGGCACGAGTGGGTCGAGCACCAGACCCGGCTGATCAACGAATACAAACTGGCGCTGGCCGACCCCGCCGCGCGCAAGTTCCTGGCCGGTGAGATGGAGAAGTACTTCTTCGGTGGTGAGTTGGCGACGACCGGTTACGTGCCGCCTTCAGGCTAGCACCAGCCATATCGCAACAGCCGCCATCAGCACCGCGGAGATCCGGTTCAGCAGCCTGCCCTGCCCTCGGCGAACCAGCAGCTCGCTGAGGCTGCGCCCGCCTTGCGCGTAGATCAGCAGGCAGGCGAACTCGATGACGATGATCAGCGTCAGCAGCACGGCCATTTGCGGCCACAGCGGCGCGGCCGTGTTTATGAACGGTGGCAGCAGCGCGGCCTGGAAGGCCCAGGCTTTCGGATTCGAGACCGCCGTAATGAAGCCCTGCGCGCACAGGGCGGTGCGCGTCATCCGCGGCGGCGCCGTCAGAGCGCCCATCGGCGCGTTCCAGCTGCCCCACGCCATCCACAGCAGGTAGGCGGCGCCGGCGAGCTTGAAGGCACCGAACACCTGGGGCGCACCGACCAGCAGCACCGCAACGCCCGCCATCGCGGCGACGCTGACCAGCGCGATGCCGGTGAGTTCGCCCAGCATCATCCACAGTGTGCGCCGCACGCCGATGCTGATGCCGAGCGACATCGCCAGCGTCATGCAGAGGCCGGGGCTGAACGCCACCAGGAAGAATGTTCCGCTGAAGGCCAGCAGGCGGGTCGAATCCACGGCGCCCATCATAGCTACCGGCACCGGGGCTTTTTGATTAGAATGCGCGCCCCCGGTCGGGCCTGGCCCGGGCCGGCACCCCTCAAGTGGCCATGTAGCTCAGTTGGTAGAGCAGCGGACTGAAAATCCGCGTGTCGCTGGTTCGATTCCGGCCATGGCCACCATTCAACCTTCCACTTACTAGACGTTCGAGACAGGCCTAGATCGACACCTGAGCGTCTCAAGCGCGACTCCGTGTGCTGGCAGACAGATGCCTTGGGGTATCGCGCGCATAGATGAGGCGCCCGGCTTCCGTAGCGGGCGCCGCCGCGCGCAATGCTCCATGGCGCTTTAGCTCCCTGAAAGGACTCTTGAGTTATGACAAAGACTTCGAAGAACACGTCTCGGGCCTCTGGCCATAA
>JANNKD010000053.1:0-7547 GCA_031396115.1 Gammaproteobacteria bacterium | reverse complement strand
GCGGCCATCATCGACGTCGGCGGCGAGTCGACGCGGCCCGGCGCACCGCCGGTGCCAGAGCAGCAAGAGCTCGATCGCGTGCTGCCGGTGATTGAGCGGATCAGGCGCGAGCTGGGCTGCGCGATTTCGGTGGACACGATGAAGCCGGCCGTCATGCGCGCGGCTTGCGCCGCCGGCGCCGAGCTGATCAACGACGTCATGGCGTTGCGCGCGCCGGGTGCGCTGGAGGCGACGCGCGACACGGGCGCCGCCGTCTGCCTGATGCACATGCAGGGTGAGCCGCGCACCATGCAGCAGGCGCCGGTTTACGCCGACGTGGTCGAGGACGTCTGCGCCTTCCTGCGCGAGCGCGCCGCGGCCTGCGTGGCGGCCGGCATTCCACGCGAGCGCATCGCGGTCGATCCCGGCTTCGGCTTCGGCAAGACGCTGAACCACAACCTCGCGCTGCTGGCCGGCATCGACGTCATCGCGGACCTGGGGCTGCCGGTGCTGGTCGGGGTCTCGCGCAAATCAATGTTCGGGACCCTGCTGGAGCGGCCAGCCGACCAACGCGTGGCCGGTGGTTTGGCGGCGGCGGCACTGGCGGTCTGGCAGGGCGCCCGCATCGTCCGCACCCACGACGTGCGTGCGACAATGGATGCCCTGAAGGTCACCGCCGCGGTCGAGGCCGCGCGATCAGAATGACCCGAAAATATTTTGGAACCGATGGCGTGCGCGGACGGGTCGGCCAGCCACCGATGACGCCCGATTTCGTGCTCAAGCTCGGCTGGGCCGCGGGCCGCGCGCTGGCGCAGTCGTCCGAGCATCCCATGGTCATCATCGGCAAGGACACGCGCCTGTCGGGCTACCTGTTCGAGTCGGCACTGGAGGCGGGGTTCGCCGCGGCCGGCGTCTCGGTCAGCATGGTGGGCCCGCTGCCGACGCCGGCGGTCGCCTATCTCGCGCGTACCTTCCGCGCCAGCTGCGGCGTGGTCATCAGCGCCTCGCACAATCCGTATCACGACAACGGCGTGAAATTCTTCTCGGCTGACGGCCGCAAGCTGCCGGACGAGGTCGAGGCGCAGATCGAGCAGCTGCTCGAGCAACCGCTCGAGACGGTCGCCCCGGACGCGGTCGGGCGCGCCAGCCGCATCGACGACGCGCCCGGGCGCTACATCGAGTTCTGCAAGCGCGCGTTCCCGCTCAACGCCTCGCTCGACGGCGTGAAGATCGTCGTGGACTGCGCCAACGGGGCGGCTTACAAGGTCGCGCCGCCGGTGTTTCGCGAGCTCGGGGCGACCGTGCACGCCATCGGCGTCCATCCCGACGGCCTCAACATCAATGCCGAGTGCGGCTCGACCCATCTCGAGGCCTTGCGCGCCGAGGTCATCAAGCGCAAGGCCGACGTCGGCATCGCGCTGGACGGTGACGGTGACCGCTGCCTGATGGTCGATCGCCACGGGCGAGCCGTGGACGGTGACCAGCTGCTCTACGTCATCGCGCGCTCGCGCCACGACACGCACAAGCTGCAGGGCCCCGTGGTCGGCACGTTGATGAGCAACCTGGGCTTGGAGCTGGCGCTGCAGCGCCTCGGCGTCGCCTTCGAGCGCGCCGCGGTCGGCGACCGCTACGTGCTGGAGAAGCTCGAGGAAGCGGGCGGGCTGATCGGCGGCGAATCCTCCGGCCACATCATCTGCCTGGACCGCACCACGACCGGCGACGGCATCGTGTCGGCGCTGCAGGTGCTGGCCGAGATGGTGCGCGCGCACCAGTCGCTGGACGAACTGGTCGCGCCGATGCACAAGTATCCGCAGGTCCTGATCAACGTGCCAGTGAAGGGGCGGGCGCGCGCGGTGGTCGAGGCCGCCGCCGTGCAGTCGGCCGTGAAGGCCGGCGAGCGCCGACTCGATGGCCGCGGGCGCATCCTGTTGCGTCCGTCGGGCACCGAGCCGCTGGTGCGGGTCATGGTCGAATCGCAGGACGAGCGCGAGTCGCGCGAGACTGCCGAGTCCATTGCGGCCGAAGTCCGCGCTGCTGCCCACTGAACCTCACGGAAGAAGGAGCGCGTGATGCGCCGGTATCTCGTCGCGGGCAATTGGAAAATGAACGGCAGCCGGCCGGCCAACGCCGCGCTGCTGGAAAAGATCGCCGCCGGACTGGCGCGGTGCCCCGACGTCGAGGCGCTGGTCTGCCCACCGGCCGTGTTCCTGGAGTCGGTAGGGCAGGCGCTGAAGGGCGGGCCGATCCGGCTCGGCGCGCAGAATCTCGCCGACCAGGAGAAGCCCGGCGCGTTCACCGGTGAGATCCACGGCGCCATGCTCGCTGAGCTGGCGTGCGAGTACGTCATCGTCGGCCACTCCGAGCGCCGGGCGCTGTATGGCGAGACGGATGAAATCGTCGCGCGCAAATTCAAGACGGCGCAGGCGCTCGGACTCACGCCGATCCTGTGTGTGGGCGAAACGCTGGCGCAGCGCGAAGCCGGACAGACCGAGGCGGTGCTTCAGCGCCAGCTCGACGCCGTGCTGCAACTGTGCGGCGTCGCCAGCCTGGCGCGAGCGGTGGTCGCCTACGAACCGGTCTGGGCCATCGGCACGGGCCGGACTGCTACACCCCAACAGGCCCAGGACGCGCACGCGTTTTTGCGTGCACAGGTCGCGTCACGTGATGCTAGAATCGCCGCCGCTTTACGGGTCGTGTACGGCGGCAGCGTCAATTCCGGCAATGCCGCGGTGTTGTTCGCGGGCCCGGACGTCGATGGCGGGCTGATCGGCGGGGCCTCGCTGAAAGCCGATGAGTTTCTCGCGATCTGCGCCGCCGCGCAGGCGCAGGTCACCAAGTCCTGAAGGTAAGTCAGTCATGCATACGGTTCTCGTGGTCGTCCAGGTGCTCGCCGCCATCGCGCTGATCGGGCTGGTGCTGCTGCAGCACGGCAAGGGCGCCGACGCCGGCGCGGCCTTCGGCAGCGGCGCGTCGGGCACGGTGTTCGGCTCGCGCGGCTCGGCCAACTTCCTGAGTCGCGCAACGGCGGTCTGCGCGGCGGTGTTCTTCGTGGTCAGCCTGTCGCTGGCCTACGTGGTCCAGGTGCGCAAGGCGCCGGATAGCGTGACCGACAGCGCGGCGCCGGCCGAGGCGGACATGCCGGCGGTGCCCTCCGAGCAGCCGGCCGCGCCCGAACAGCAGCCGGAGACCCCGAAGGTCCCCGAATAAGTTTGGAACGGCCCGCCGAAGCGGGCCGCGGGTTTCAGGCCCACGTGGCGGAATTGGTAGACGCACTACCTTGAGGTGGTAGCGGCGAAAGTCGTGGGGGTTCGAGTCCCTCCGTGGGCACCACGCAGCAGAACAAAAAGCCGGCGCGAGCCGGCTTTCTTTTTAGTGACGTAACGCCCGGTTTCTACAGCGATTCCCTGCTGGTCACGGTCAACGACTGACGCCAGAAATCGCTTGCCGCAGAGGGCCTGACCCACTATCATGCGCGCCCCGGTGCGGGGTGGAGCAGTCTGGCAGCTCGTCGGGCTCATAACCCGAAGGTCGCAGGTTCGAATCCTGCCCCCGCTACCAAGAACAAACTGGGTTGGAACAACCAGGGCCTTTCGGGGCCCTTTTTTGTTCCCGCAAGGCGGCGGTGGCAGCGATGGCGTCAGTGCAGGACAAGCTGGAAACGTTGATTGGGCCCTTGGTGCAGACCATGGGTTATGAGCTTGTTTTGCTTGAGTTTAGCCCCCATAAGGGTTCGGCGATGGTGCGTCTCTTCATCGACGCTCCCGGCGGCATCACGCTCGGCGACTGCGAGCGGGTGAGCCGCGAGGTGGAAGGCGTGCTGGATGTGGAGGATCCCATCCCGCAGAACTACCGCCTAGAGGTGTCGTCGCCTGGGCTGGACCGGCCGCTGGTGAAGGCGGCGCATTACGAGCGGTTCGCCGGGCAAGTGGCGAAGGTGCAGCTGATTGCGCCCAAGGCCGGCCGGCGCAAGTTTCAAGGCGTGCTGAAAGGGCTGAAGGACGGTCAGGTCGTGCTGGATACCCCGGACGCGGGAACGGTCGAACTGAAGCTGGACGAGATCGAGCGGGCGCGGTTGGTGCCCGACTATGAAATGGAGCTGAGCGGATCGTGAACAAGAACATTCTGCTGATGGTCGACGTCGTCTCGAACGAGAAGGGCGTCGAGAAGGAAATCATCTTCCAGGCGCTGGAAGCCGCGCTCGCGTCCGCCACCAAGAAGAAGCAC
The DNA here is from genome assembly GCA_031396115.1 of Gammaproteobacteria bacterium. Taxonomy (GTDB): domain Bacteria; phylum Pseudomonadota; class Gammaproteobacteria; order Nevskiales; family Nevskiaceae; genus JACPFV01. The sequence continues at coordinate 3,344 of JANNKD010000053.1, read as the reverse complement.
AGCGAGGAATACGACGTGCGCGTCGCCATCGAGCGCGCCACCGGCGAATACGAGACGTTCCGCCGCTGGACCGTGCTGGCCGACGGCGACGAGACCTTCGAATCGCCCGAGCGCCACCTGTACCTGGCCGATGCGGTCAAGAAAGACCCGGCGCTCGAAGCCGGCGCCGTGATCGAGGAGAAGCTCCCCAACGTCGAGTTCGGCCGCATCTCCGCGCAGGCCGCCAAGCAGGTCATCGTGCAGAAGGTGCGCGAAGCCGAGCGTGCGCAGATCGTCGAAGCCTACAAGAATCGCATCGGCGAACTGCTGACCGGCCTGGTCAAGCGCCTTGAGCGCGGCGCCGTCATCGTCGACCTCGGCGGCACCGCCGAGGCCATCGTGCCGCGCGAGCACCTGATCCCGCGCGAGCCGCTGCGCCCGGGGGACCGCGTGCGCGGTTTCCTCTACGACGTGCGCTCCGAGATCCGCGGTCCGCAGCTGTTCCTGACGCGCACCTCGCCGAAGTACCTGGTCGAGCTGTTCAAGCTCGAGGTGCCGGAGATCGCGCAGGGACTGATCGAGCTCAAGGGCGCCGCCCGCGATCCGGGCCTGCGCGCCAAGGTGGCGGTCAAGGCCAAGGACAAGCGCATCGATCCGGTCGGCGCCTGCGTCGGCATGCGCGGCTCGCGCGTGCAGAGCGTCAGCAACGAGCTCGCCGGCGAGCGTATCGACATCGTGCCGTGGGACGAGAACCCCGCGCAGTTCGTGATCAACGCCATGGCGCCGGCGGAAGTCGAGTCGATCGTGGTGGACGAGGAAGCCCACTCGATGGCGATCGCCGTCGCCGAGGACAAGCTGGCCCAGGCCATCGGCCGTGGGGGCCAGAACGTGCGCCTGGCGTCCGAACTGACCGGCTGGGTGCTGAACGTGATGACTGCCGCCGATGCGCAGGCGCGTCAGCAGCAGGAGAGCGAAGGCACGCTCAAAGTGTTCATGGACCAGCTCGGCGTGGACGAGGACGTCGCCACGGTGCTGGTGCAGGAAGGCTTCAGCACGCTCGAGGAAGTGGCTTACGTGCCGGCGCAGGAGCTGACGCAGATCGAAGGCTTCGACGAGGAGATCGTCGAAGAACTGCGCAACCGTGCGCGCGACGTGCTGCTGACCAAGGCCATCGCCAAGGTCGAGCACGCCGGCGACGTCAAGCCGGCCGAGGACCTGATGGCCGTCGAGGGCATGGATCAGGACCTCGCGCAGAAGCTCGCCGAGAAGGGCGTGCTCACACGCGACGACCTGGCCGATCTCGCCACCGACGAGTTGCTCGAGAAAGTGACGCTGGACGAGCCGAGGGCCGCCGCGCTGATCAAGGCCGCGCGCGCCCACTGGTTCGCGCAGGCCTGACCGGACAATAGCGCCCCATGAGCACGACCGTCCGCGAATTTGCGACCGAGCTGAAAATCCCGGTCGACCTGCTGCTGGCCCAGCTCAACCAGGCGGGCGTCACCGTGGACAGCGAGAAGTCGCAGGTGACGGCCGCCGACAAGGCCGCGCTGCTCACGCACCTGGGCAAGGCCGGCGCGGTAGCAGCGGGCGGCAGCGAGCCGCGGCGCATCACGCTCAAGCGCAAGGACACCACCGAGCTGCGCCTCGGCGGCGGGCGCGGCGCGCCGGCCAAGACGGTCAGCATCGAGGTTCGCAAGCGCCGCACCTACGTCAAGCGCGGCGCCGAGGGCGAAGAGTCGCCCGCCGACGCCGCTGCGGCCGCCAAGGAGCAGGCCGAACACGAGGCGGCGGCACGCGCTGCGGCCGAGGCCGAGGCCCGCAAGCAGCAGGAAGACGCCGGCCGCAAGCTGCGCGAGGAAGAGGACGCCCGGCGCAAGGCCGAGGAGGAGCTGCGCAAGGCCACCGAAGCCGCGCGTACCGGGGTGGACGTGCCGGCCCGCACCGAGGGCGAGGCCGCGCGCAAGCGCGCCGAGGAGAACCTGCGCCGTTCCGCCGAGATCAAGCGGGTCGAGCCGACGGTGATCCGCCGCAACGAGCGCGAGGGCATCCAGCGCACGCAGCCGCACGTCGCTCCGGGCAAGTCGCTGCGCCGCAACGACCGCAAGATCAGCCCGCGCAAGAGCGCGCCGATTCAGGTCGAGACGCAGCACGCGTTCCAGCAGCCGACGGCGCCAGTGGTGCGCGAGGTCGAGGTGCCGGAGTTCATCACGGTCGGCGAGCTCGCCAACCGCATGGCGGTCAAGGCGACCGAAGTCATCAAGGTGCTGATGGGTCTGGGCGTCATGGCCACCATCAACCAGTCCATCGACCAGGACACCGCCACGCTGGCAGTGCAGGAGATGGGCCATACGGTCAAGGCCACCAAGGCCAGCGACGTCGAGGACAACCTGCTGATCGCCGCCGCCGGCGAGAAGGTGGACGTCGCGGCGCAGCCGCGCGCGCCGATCGTGACCGTCATGGGCCACGTCGACCACGGCAAGACCTCGCTGCTCGACTACATCCGCAAGACCCGCGACGCCGCCGGCGAGGCGGGTGGCATCACGCAGCACATCGGCGCGTACAACGTGAAGACGTCCAAGGGCACGATCACGTTCCTCGACACGCCGGGCCATGCCGCCTTCACGCGCATGCGCGCGCGCGGCGCGAAGGTCACCGACATCGTGATCCTGGTGGTGGCCGGCGACGACGGCGTCATGCCGCAGACGCGCGAGGCGATCCAGCACGCCAGGGCCGCCAAGGTGCCGATGGTCGTGGCGGTGACCAAGATGGACAAGCCGCAGTCGGACCTCGATCGGGTCAAGACCGGCATGAGCAAGGAAGAGGTCATCCCCGAGGATTGGGGTGGCGACACGCAGTTCGTGGGCGTCTCGGCGCACAGCGGCGCCGGCATCGACGCGCTGCTCGACGCGGTGCTGGTGCAGGCCGAGGTGCTCGAGCTCAAGGCGCCAATCGATGCGCCGGCCAAGGGCGCGATCGTCGAGTCGAGCCTCGAGAAGGGCCGCGGCCCGGTCGCGACGGTGCTGGTGCGCAACGGCACGCTCAGGCAGGGCGACATGCTGCTGACCGGCGCGTACTTCGGGCGCGTGCGCGCGATGTTCGACGAGGCCGGCAAGCCGGTGAAGGAAGCCGGGCCCTCGATTCCGGTGCAGGTGCTCGGCCTGTCGGGCGTGCCGGAGGCTGGCGACGAGGTCATGGTCGTGTCCGACGAGCGCAAGGCGCGCGAGCTGGCCGAGGTGCGCTCGGCGCGCCTGCGCGAGACCAAGCTGGCCCAGCAGCAGGCCGTGCGAATGGAGCAGGTGTTCGCCCGCATGGGCGCCGGCGGCGACGAGAAGCTGCTGAACCTGATGGTCAAGGCCGACGTGCAG
>JANNKD010000043.1:0-2408 GCA_031396115.1 Gammaproteobacteria bacterium | reverse complement strand
GTACAGCAGCGCGCGCTCGTGCTGGATCGCCTCGGCCAGCGATACCTTGCGGCCGGTCAGCGGATGCTTGCGCCGCGTCTCGTGGTAGCGCCGCAGGATCGAGGCATCCGACGCGGTCAGGAACAGCACCTGGGTCTCGGCGCCGCGTGCCTTTTGTCGCGCCAGGATGTTCTGGAAGCGCGCGATCTCACGCGGGCTGGCGCGCGCGTCGATGCCGACGGCGAGCTTGGCGTAGCGCTTGTTGTGCAGCGCCCGCAGCGACAGCGGCCCGAGCAGCCCGAGCGGCAGGTTGTCGATGCAGTAATAGCCCAGGTCCTCGTACTGCTTGAGGGCGACGGTCTTGCCGGCCCCCGAGAGGCCACTGACGATGACGAGCTTCATGTCCCTTTCTTGATGGCCCGCGCCTGGCGCTGCGCCAGCGCCGCGGGAGCGTCCACGCCGTCGAGCTGCAAGCGCCGGTCGAGGCAGGCCGCCTCCGCCAGCGCCGCCAGATTATGTCCCGATTGCGGCAGCGACAGCACCGGCACCATTTCCCCCAGCACCCGGCGCGTGCCGCGCCGGCCGGCCAGGCGCTGCGCCGCCGTCAGCGGGCGCGGTCGTCCCGGCACCAGGCGCAGGATCAGGTCGAGCCGCGCGTGGGCACGTACGGCGCGCGTGCCGTGCATGCGGCGCACATCGAGCACGCCCAGGCCGCGGGTCTCGAGGTAGCCCTTGATCACGCCGGGGCTGCGCCCGATCAGCACCCCTGCCGCGGGGCGCGCCAGTTCGACGACGTCGTCCGCAACCAGCGCGTGGCCGCGGCCGATGAGGTCGAGCGCCAGTGCGCTCTTGCCGGCGCCGGGACGGCCTTCGATCAGCAGGCCGGCGCCGTGCACGTGCAGCAGCACGCCATGCAGCACCGCGTGGCGCCCGCCAAGCGCGGCGTTGCGACGCAGCGTATGGACCAGCTCGTGCCCCGGCGTGGTGTCGTACTGGACGTCGATGCGCGCGGCAGACCAGGGGCGCGGATCCTTGAGCTGCCCGCCGGCGGCGACGATCAGCGTGGTCATGCCGGCGTCACGCAGCTTGCGCGGCAGCGCGGCGCGCGCCGCGGGCCTCAGGCTCGCCAGGTAGGCGGTACCGGCTTCGCCCAGGACCTGGACGGTCCAGGGGTGAACGGGATTGAACAGGCCGGCCGTGGGGCCGCCGCGGGTCATCCCACCAACAACGCGTGCAGGGCCTTGTCGTTGTCCGCCGCGCGCATCTTCTTGCAGAACTCGTCGTCGGAGAATTTCTCGGCGATGGCTGCGAGGTGCTTGAGGTGCTCCTCGGTGGCGGCCACGGGCACCACCAGGCCGAACACCAGGTCGACCGGCTGGCCGTCGTGGGCGTCGTAATCCACCGGGTGCTTGAGGCGCAGGAAGGCGCCGACGCTGCCGGTCACGCCCGGCATGCGCCCGTGCGGGATCGCCACGCCGTGGCCCAGGCCGGTGCTGCCAAGCTTCTCGCGCGCGGTCAGGCCGTTGAAGATGTCGGTGCCCGACAGCGAGCCGGCCCCCTTGGCCAGCAGCTTGCTGAGCTCTTCGAGCGATTTCTTCTTGCTGGTGACGGTGATCCCGGAAGACACCCGGTCGGCCGTGAGTATCGCGTTCAGTTTCATGGCGGTCCCTAGTTGTTAGAAAAAAAGGGGACAGATCCGCATCTGTCCCCTTTCCCCGCATTCTACCCCTAGCTGGCTTTGGTGCCCTTGTGGACGTCCTTGGCGTGGTGGTCCCGCGCCTTCTCCTTGTGCTTGCGGGTCTGGCTGTCCAGCTTGTCGGCGAGCAGGTCGATCGCCGCGTACATGTTCTCGTCGATCGCTTCCGCGTGCAGGTTCGCGCCGCGCGTATGGAGTGTCGCCTCCGCCTTGTGTCGCAGCTTCTCGACCGACAGCACCACGCTGGCGCCGATCAGGTGGCCGAAATGGCGTTCCAGCCGGGTGATCTTCTCCGAAACGTAGCTCTTCAGCGCGTCGGTGAGAGGGAGGTGATGTCCTGCGATGTTCAGATTCATTGTGCCTTGCCTCCTCGCGGCGGATCCGGCGGATTCCGGGTCCGGTGAGTCATTTGGACGTCAGGACATCGCCCTTCGTTCATGCGAGGGCGGGATGCCGAGCGCCTCGCGGTACTTGGCGACCGTGCGGCGCGCGACGCGGATGCCGTCTTTCAGCAGCAGGTCGGCGAGCGTGCTGTCGGACAGCGGCTCGTCGGGCGGCTCGCCGGTGACCAGGCGCTTGATCATGGCCTGGATGGCGGTGGCGGAGCAGGTGCCACCCTGCACGGTCTGGACGTGGCTGGAAAAGAAGAACTTGAGTTCGTAGAGGCCGCGCGGGGTGAGCATGTATTTATTGGCTGTCGCTCTTGAAACCGTCGACTCGTGTATCCCCAACC
>JANNKD010000031.1:0-9621 GCA_031396115.1 Gammaproteobacteria bacterium | reverse complement strand
CAGCCCCGCCGGCGGCGAGCTGGCGCGCGCGTTCTGGATGGGGCTGCGCTTCGACCTCAAGTGGCTGGCCACGCTCGGCTTGCCGGTGCTGCTGTTCGGCTGGGCGCTGCCGCTGGCGTGGCGGCGCACGGCACTGGCCGTGTATGCGGCGCTGCTGTACCTGTCGCTGAACTGGCTGGCCGTGGTCAATCATTTCTACTTCGGCTACTTCGGCGGGCCGATCGACCCGATGATCTTCGGCGCGTTCGAGGACGACACCCGGATCGTCGTGCACACGATGATCCACGAGTTCCCGATCGTGCGAATCCTGGCGGCGTGGCTCGCCATCAGCCTGTTCGAGGCCTGGCTGACACTGCGACTCGCGGCGCACCTGCCCCGTGCGCTCGATGCGCGGCCGCGCCTGGGCTACGCCGCCACCGTGCTGCTGTGCGCGCTGCTGGCGCGGGGCGCTCTCGGCAGCTTCCCGCTCGGCACCAAGCACATGAGCGTGTCGTCCGACGGCTTCATCAACCAGCTGGTGCCCAACGCCCTGCAGGCGACCTATCTCACGGTCAAGAACCGTCTCGAGTCCGGCATCAGCGCCGACCCGCACGCCGGGCTGCGCAGCATCGGCTTCAAGACGCCGCAGCTCGCCGCCGCCGCGGTCGGGCTGCCGCCGGCGCCGGACGAGGACGCGCTGATCGCCCAGCTGTATGCACGCACACCCCAGGACCCGGGTCTCGCGCAGCGGCCGCCGCACGTGGTGTTCGCGATGATGGAGTCGATGGGCCGGCACGTGCTCGAGTACGACGACGCGAAGACCAACGACCTGCTCGGCCGGCTGCGCAGGCACCTGCGCGAGGACTACACCTTCCGCAATTTCGTCTCGGGCCAGAACGGCACGCACCGCACCTTCGAGTCGCTGCTGATGAACAGCCCGGTGACGCCGCTGACGCAGGGCCGCTACGGCTACCACACGTTTGCCGGCGCGGCGGCGCTGCCGTTCCAGCAGGCCGGCTACCGCACCGTGTTCCTCACCTCGGGCCCGTCGGCCTGGCGCAACATCGCCGACATCCTCAAGTTCCAGGGCTTTGACGAGATCCACGACCAGGCGCACCTGCGCGCGCGCTTTCCGGACGCGCCGTTCAACCTGCGCGGCGCCGCGGACGAGGTCACCTTCGCCTATGCGCGCCTGCTGCTCGATGAGGCCGACGCGTCCGGCAAGCCGCTGTTCGTGTTCATCTTCACCACCAACAACCATCCGCCGCACTTGGTGCCGGAGGGTTACGTGCCGCTGCCGCTGAGCCTCGACGCCTACGCCGCGCGCCCGCCGGCCGACCCCGCGCTCGGGCTGAAGATCCTGCAGACCTACCAGTACGCGAGCGACGCGCTGGGCGGTTTCCTCGACGGGTTGAAGGCCTCCAAGCTCGCCGGCCACACCGTGCTGGTCGCCAGCGGCGACCACAGCGTGCGCAGCTTCTTCAATTACACCGGCTACAACGAACTGCCGCTGGCCTTCGGCGTGCCGGCGTACTTCTACTTCCCGCCGGCGCTGCGCGCGGGCTTGCACTACGACCCGGAGCGCTTCGCCAGCCACCGCGACGTGTTCCCCACCCTCTATCACCACGCGCTGTCGGGCGCGTGCTATCTCGTGGTCGGCAACGACCTGTTCGCCGAGGGACCGGCCTCACCCTTCGCACCGGCTCCCGGCGCCGGCATGGCGATCTACGATCACGTGCTTACGCCGGACGGCGCCATCGCAAAGCTGTCGTCGGCAGCGCCGCAGTTCCTGCGCTGGAGCGACGCAACGAAGCGGAAGCTCGAGCCGATCGAGGGGACGCCGCCGGCTGCGCTGAAGGCGCGCGCCGATCGCGAGCGCGCGACGGTGGCCCTGCTGGATTGGCAGACGCGCGTGCAGGCGCTGGAGCACCGGCCCGCGGCGCCGCCGTGCCCGCCCTAGGGCTTGGTCAGATGGCGGTCAGCCAATCGCCGTGCTGCGCCGACCTGCCCTGGACCACGTCGAGATAAAGCTTCTGCAGCTTGGTGGTGACCGGGCCGCGCGTGCCGCTGCCCACCGGGCGGTTGTCCACCTCGCGGATCGGCGTGACCTCGGCGGCGGTGCCGGTGAAGAACGCCTCGTCGCAGATGTACAGCTCGTCGCGGGTGATGCGCCGCTCGACGACCTTGTAGCCCTGCTCTTCGGCGAGTTGCATGACGGTGCGGCGCGTGATGCCGTCGAGCGCGCTGGTCACGTCCGGCGTGCTGATCACGCCGTTGGCGACCACGAACACGTTCTCGGCGCTGCCCTCGGCGACGAAGCCGTCCGGGTCGAGCATCAGCGCCTCGTCGTAGCCGTCCTTGAGCACCTCGTTGAGCGCCATCGAGGCATTGAGGTAGTTGGCGTTGGCCTTGGCCCGGCACAGCGCGGCGTTGATGTAATGCCGCGAGAACGAGCTGGTCTTGACGCGGATGCCCTTCTCCATGTTCTCGGCGCCCAGGTAGGCGCCCCAGGTCCACGCGCCGATGATCACGTGGGTCTTCAGCCCCGCCGCGCGCAGGCCCATGCCCTCGGCGCCGTAGAACACCATCGGCCGGATGTAGGCCGACGCCAGCGTGTTGGCGCGCAGCACCTCGAGGTGCCCGGCGCTGACCTGCTCCGGGCTCCACGGCATCGGCATGCCGAGAATCTTGGCCGAGTTGAACAACCGCCGGGTGTGCTCGGCGAGCCGGAACACCGCGGTGCCCTTGGGCGTCTCGTAGGCGCGCACGCCTTCGAAGCAGCCAACCCCGTAATGCAGCGTGTACGTCAGCACGTGCGTGGTGGCCTCGCGCCACGGCACCAGCTTGCCGTCGTACCAGATAAATCCGTCGCGGTCCGCGAAACTCATCGTCCGATTCCGTAGGGTCGAAAAACGGGCGCTATTATGCCGCGATGAAGCGCTACCTGCTGTTCGGCAACCTGCCCTACGCGCTGCCGATCCTGCGCCCGCTGCAGGCCGCCCTCCGCGCGCGCGGCGCCGAGGCGCGCTGGTTCTTCCACGGCGATGGCGCGCAGTACCTGCGGCCCGAGGAGCCGCGGCTGGCCTCGGCGCGCGAGGTCGTGGCGTTCGCGCCCGAAGCCGTGATCGTGCCGGGCAACTGGGTGCCGCACTTCTTTCCCGGCGTGAAGGCGCAGGTGTTCCACGGCTTCGGCACGCTCGGCAAGAAGAACGCGCACAAGGTGCGCGGGCTGTTCGACCTGTACTGCACGCACGGCGACTCCAACACGCCGCAGATGCAGGAGCAGCAGCGCCGGGCGCCGCATTTCGCCGTGGTCGAGACCGGCTGGCCCAAGCTCGACCCGCTGTTCCGCGATTTCGGCGACGCCTGCCCCGGCTACCTGGGCGCGCTGCGCGGCGGGCCACGGCGCGTGGTGCTGTACGCGCCGACCTTCACCCGCTCCCTGACCTCGGCGCCGGCGCTGTTCGACACGATCCGGGCCCTGGTCGGCGCGGGCCGCTGGCACTTCCTGTTCAACCTGCATCCGAAGCTCGAGCGCGAGTGGGCGGACCAGTACCGCGCGCTGTGCGGCGCGCACGCGACCTGGGTGCAAGGCCCCGACGCGCTGTGGGCGATGAAGGGCGCCGACGTCTTGCTGTCGGACACCTCCTCCATCGCCTGGGAATTCCTGCTGCTGGGGAAACCCGTCGTGACCCTGCGCAACGGCGAGCCGGGTCCCTACCTGATCGACGTGCGCGAGCCGGCGGACGTGCCGGCGGCGCTGGAGCGCGCGCTGTCCGGAGCGGCGCCGCTGGACGAGATCGAGCGCTTCGGCCGCGCCATCCACCCGGCGCGCGACGGCCGCTCGAGCGAGCGCGTGCTCGATGCCATCGACGCCTTCGCCGCCAGCACGCCGCCGCGGGCCAAGCCGTTCAACGCGTGGCGCAAGCTGCAGATGCGCTGGCGCCTGCGCTATTGGCGCGGCCTGCTCACGCCGGCCTGATGCGGGCCAGCCCGGCGCAGAACTCGATCACGGCTGCCGCATCCCGCAGCACCGGGATGCGCAGGCGCTCGTACAGGTCCGGCAGCCCGAGATAGTTGAATCCCGGGGCGATGAACGCCGCGCCGCGCACGGCGGAGTTCAACTGGGGGCTCAGCAGCAGCGCGGTCGAGAAGTCCACCAGCAGCAGCCGTGGCCGCGCGTCGGCCAGCAGCGTGACGAACTCGGCCGGCAGGCCGCGCGGGATTTCCCCGTCCGGATAGAAGTCTCGCGCGCCGACGAAATCCGGCTCCAGCTCGCGCGGATGGTATTTCCAGGCGACGCCGAGGCTCTGGCGGCGCAGCTCGGCGAGCAGCGCGCGCACGCGCTCACGGTAGCCCGCCACGCGTTGCCCGTAGTTGCTCGAGGCGATTGCCAGGATGACGCCGGCGCCCTCCAGCCGCGCCGGTCCATAGCCCAGGGCGCCGGCGAGCGTGGCGGCGAGCGAACCCAGGCCGGCGTCGCGCAGGTCGGCGAGCGGATACGTGCGCAGGCCGCCGAGCCGCTGCAGCTCCTCGCGCGCCGCGTCCGGGAACAGCAGCACGCGCTGCTGCACCAGGGGATGCGTGCCCAGGCACACGAGGTCCACCCAACGGCGGCCGTAGCGCCAGCGCCGTTCGATGCGCTGCAGCAGGTTGCGCGGCCTGAACAGGTAGCGCGAGTAGGACGCGGTGCCGTCCTCGACGCAGACGCGGTCGGCCCGCGGATGCGACTCGGCGGCCGACTCGAGCAACTGCTGGGCGAACTCGTGGCGGTCGTTGAAGACGTGCACGGCGGCCGGCGCGAGGCTGCGGCCGTACCCCGCGATGGCGTCGGCCAGCCGCCCCGAACTGAGCCGCCGGGCACTGCGCGTCGCGTTGCGGTCGTAGGCGCCGAGGTCGATGAGCTGCTCGAACGGCGACGACGCCCAGCCGCGCACGGCGTCGAGGAGTTCGGCGGCGCCGTCGAAATCGCGGATGAACAGCACGGTCGCGCTGCCGCCGGCGCGCCGCGCCTGCGCCGCCAGGCCGGCCGCCAGGATGAAGTGATAGACCGTCTGGGTCAGGAAGACGTGGCGTCCGCGCGCCGGCGCGAATGCCATCGCGCTGGAGAGCGTCATTCCGTTACTGTAACCGCAACCGCCGCCGGCGAGCGCCAAGCGGCGTCTCGTTACAATCGCTCGACACCGGGAGCCCTCCATGCGCCGCAAAGTGGTCCTGACCTACGGCACCTTCGACCTGCTGCACTACGGCCACGTGCTGCTGTTGCAGCGCGCCCGGGCGCTCGGCGATTACCTGATCGTCGGCCTGTCGACGGACGAGTTCAACAAGGTCAAGGGCAAGCAGTGCGCGATGTCGTTCGAGCACCGGCGCTTCGTGGTCGAGTCGATCCGCTACGTGGACCTGGTGATCCCGGAAGAGAGCTGGGAGCAGAAGGAGCACGACATTCGCAACTACCACGTCAAGGTGTTCACCATGGGGTCGGACTGGGAGGGCAAGTTCGACCCCTTGAGCAAGCTGTGCGAGGTGACCTACCTGCCGCGCACCGAGGGCACCTCGACCACCGACCTCAAGGACCTCATCGCGACCACCTGGAAGCCCAAGGCCTGACCGGCGCGCAGCACGCCGCCGGCATCCCTCAGGACTTGCGCCGGGCCAGGTAGAGCGTGCGCACCGTACCGGCGATCGGCGCCTTGCGCTCGACGTCGAAGCGCGCCGCCAGCGCCCGCTCGAAGCCGGCCTCGTCGTAATCCGGGAACACGTCCTCGCGCGTGGCCAGCAGCTTCTGCACCTGCGAATCCTGCTTAGGGACGAACTCGATGAGCACGCGCCGCGACAGGCGCGCGAGGAACGCGCAGACCCGGTCCAGCGGCACGTTGTTCGGAATCGCCAGGTGGTGGATCAGGCCCAGCGCCATCACCAGGTCCACCGGCCCGCGGTCCGCCAGCGAGTCGCGCTCACCGTGGGCCCAGCCCAGCGCGGGGCTCGGGTTGGTCAGGTCGAGTTGCAGCGGCAGCACGCCGGTCTCGCCCTGTTTGCGGACCTGCCGGTAATTCGCCTCGACGCAGCCGGGATCGATATCCCAGCAGACCGCCTGCGCGCCGCGCGCGGCGGCAATGCGGCTGAAGCGGCCGGTGTTGCCGCCCAGGTCCCAGACCAGCGCGGGCCGTGCCGCGTCCAGGAACTCGCCGACCAGGCGCTCCTTTTCCTTGAGGCCGGCGTCGCCGTAGTTGTTGTTGGCCTCGTAGTAGTCGTACCACTCGGTGCCGCCCGGCTTCCAGTCGAGGCCGCGCACCGCGGACGCGAGGCTGTCGGCGACCGCACGCACGCCGGTGAGGCTGACGCTGGGCACGCGCGCCCTGGCCGCGGGCTTGCCGGCGAAGCGGGTCTGGGTGCCGGCGTGCAGGTGGAGGTGGATGCCCAGGCCCGGCGCCAGGCGCGTGCGCCACGGCAGCAGGCGGCTGGCGAGGTCCAGCGGCACGCCGTCGATGTGATTGCGCAGCAGCTCGGCCAGGCGCACATCGGTCCGGGCCATCAGCGCCAGCGGCGCGAGGAAATGCCGGCAGAATTGCCCGTAGGCGATCCACGGCTCGCCCTCGCGGCGCACTTCGAACGACAGCGTGTCGATGAACACCGGCTTGCCGCCGGCGAACTGCACGTTGTAGGAGCTGGCGTCCTTCAGCACCATGCAGGCCGCCAGCGCGCGCGCCTGGATGTCGAGCGTCAGCAGCGCCGCGTCCTTGAGCTGGCTGAACGACCACTCGTACGGATACGACACGAACGGCAACTGCTGCGGGCGCAGCGTCTTGTAGCCGCCGGGTGCGGCGCCGCGGTGCGCGACCTCCTCGTGCGGCAACAACAGGCCGGCGCGGGTCAGCTCCGCGTACAGCCCGCCCTGCATCAGCCGGTCATAGTGCGGCGCGTAGCGCTGCTGCACCTGCCGGTAGACGACGCCGCCCTCGCGGTAGACGAAACCGCTCGGATCGCGGAAGGACGCGCCGAGCACGCCGGCCGGGGCTGTCAGAGCCCACCTTCGATGACGGCTGCAGTCACCGGAGTGTTCTTCGCGACGCCCGCCTTCAGCTTGCGGCCGATGACCCTGGGCAGCAGCTTGGGCGCGAGGCCGTAGCCGGGCCGCACGCTGCGCACGGCGTCGGCGGTGATCACCGCGCCGGCGGCAAGGTCCTTCACGAAGTAAAGCGAGCGGCGGAACTTGACGTTGGCCTGCTCGCTGGGCGCGCGCGAGTAGTCCACCTGGCCCAGCGCCGACCACGCGGTCCGCGTGTCGCGGCACAGCGCGGCGAGCTCGGCCGGCTCCAGCGAGAAGCTGTCGTCGGGCCCGCCGCCCTTGCGGTCGAGCGTGAAGTGCTTTTCGATCAGCGCGGCGCCCATGGCGATGCTGGCGACCGCGGTGGTGTTGTCGAGCGTGTGGTCGGACAGGCCGATGACGACGCCGAAGCGCTGCTGCATGTCGGGGATGGTGCGCAGGTTGTACTCCGCGGCCGGCGCCGGGTACCCGCTCACGCAGTGCAGCAGCGCGAGCTGCTTGCAGCCGCCGTCGCGCGCGGCGGCCACCGCCTCTCCCATTTCCTCGGTGCTGGCCATGCCGGTGGAGATGATCATCGGCTTGCGCGTGGCGGCGACGTAGCGGATCAGCGGCAGGTCGATGGCCTCGAACGAGGCGATCTTGTAGGCCGGCGCGTCGAGTTTCTCGAGCAGGTCCACGGCCGTGGTGTCGAACGGCGAGCTGAACAGGGTGATGCCGAGCTTGCGCGCGTGCGCGAACAGCGTCGCGTGCCAGTCCCACGGCATGTGCGCCTGCTGGTAGAGGTCGTACAGCGTGCGGCCGTTCCACAGGCCGCCGTGGATCTGGAAGTCCTCGCTGTCGGCCTTCAGCGTGATGGTGTCGGCGGTGTAGGTCTGCAGCTTGACCGCGTCGGCGCCGGCCTGCTTCGCGGCCTCGACAATGCGCAGCGCGGTCTCCAGCTTGCCGTTATGGTTCGCCGACAGCTCGGCAATGATGTACGGCGGCTGGTCCGCCCCGATGCGGCGTCCCGCAATCGCCAGCGTCATGCCGCCGCTCCGCGCCAGGCCGGGGCGGCAAGCCCGAAGCGCACCACGACGACCGCCCGGCCGCCGGCTGCCTTGCGCAGCACGCCCTCGCGCGCGAAGCCGAGCCGCTCGTGAAATTTGATGGAGCGCTCGTTGTCCTCGAGCGCTTCGCCACAGACCTTGCGCACCTTCAGCTCCTTGAATGCGAACTCCAGCGCCGCTGTCCCCAGGGCCTGGCCCTGGCCCCGGGCCGCCTCGGGCGCCAGGTAGAAACCCCAGTCTGCCACGCCCGAATCGTCGCCGAGCGCGAAGCTGACGAAGCCGGCCGGCGTGCCGCCGGATTCGAAAATCAGCAGGTGCCGGCGCGGGTCGGAGCCGGCACGCTCGAACCAGGCGCGGTGCTCCGCGGCCGTGATCTCGTGCTGCGTGAACATGTGGCGGCGCACGTCGGGATGGTTGCGCCAGCGCAGCACCGCGTCGAGGTCGGCGGCGACCATGCGCCGCACCGAGCCGCCGCTCATGCGGTCCTCGCCAGTCGCTGCGCCAGGTGCTCGCAGCCGGTGCCTTCGGTCAGCGCCGCCGCGCGATCGCTCATCGCGCGGCGCGCGCCGTCGTCGCGCAGCGCCTGCAGCGCACCGGGCAGCTCGTCGCGGATCGCCTGGACCGAGCTCAGCAGCGTCGCGGCGCCCGCGGCGTGCAGGGCGCGCGCCCCGGGACGCTGGTTGTCGGCGAGGGCCAGCAACAGGGTCGGTACGCCGAGGCAGCACCGCTCCCAGGCCGTCGTGCCCGCCGCGCCGACGCACAGGTCGCTGTCCGCCATGCGCTGCGCCATCTTCGGCGAGTTGACCAGTACGTCCGCCGGCCACGGCAGCGTCGCCGCCAGCGTCCGCACTGCCGCCAGGCGCGGCGCCGCGGTCCCCATCACGACCGTCAGCCGGCACTGCGCCGGCAGCAGGTGGGGCGCGCCCTTGAGCGCGCCCAGCACTTCGGAGGTGGCATCGGGTGCATCCACGCCGCCCATGGTGACCATCACGTGGGCAAGCGCTGCCGTGCGCCGCCGCTCGAGGCTGGACGCGCGCAGCTGTGCGAACTCGGGCCGCAGCAACGCATGGCGCGGGCCGAGCAGCAGCGCGCAGCCCGCCGGCACCCGCGCAAGGTAGTCGGACGGCGCGCGCCCAAGGTTCGCATCGAGCAGCAGCTCGCAGGCGTGGCGGCGATCCGCAAGGTCGTCGATGACCAGTTTGCGCACGCCGCCCTGGCGGGTTTCCCAGCGTTCGTCCAGCGCGTAGTGGTCCACGACCAGCCAGTCCGGCCGAACGGCTTCGAGCAATTGCGCAGTCTGCCGCGCATCCTCGCGCCAGTCGGCCTGCAACCACGCGGCGTGGGCCAGCGAGTCCGCCTCCGCGCGCGCGGCCGGCGCCGGCGGCAGCCGGTGCACCTCGTGGCCGCTGGCGGCGATGCGTTCGAGCAGATGGCCGTCGAGCTCGCGGCCGATGAAGTGGCAGCGCGCGCCGCGCTGCTGCAGCACCGAGGCGAGCGCGAGGCAGCGCATCACATGACCGGTCCCGATCTGCAGCGAAGCGTCGACCCGGA
>JANNKD010000025.1:0-42617 GCA_031396115.1 Gammaproteobacteria bacterium | reverse complement strand
GAGAACGAGCCGCCGATGTTGAACTCGAGGCCGTCGGTGTCCGACGTCGTCAGGTAGCCCAGCGTGCCGAACAGGCCGAACTGCTGCGACGGATGGAACATCATGCCGCCATGCACGCCAAAGCCGGTCTGGTCGTCGACGAAGTCGTTGCCGACGCTGATGTACTCGCCCTTGGCGAGCCACATCATGCCCGGCTGGATGTCGCCCGCGAGACCGCCACCGAGGCGCAACTGGTCGATGTCGGTGTTGAAATCATCCAGCGACGTGGTCTGGTATTCGCCGTGCACGAACCAGGGCGCGCTGATCACAGCCCAGCCGCGTACGCCGAACCCCATGCCGTCGTCCTGCACGCCACCGCCGAAATCCACATCCGTCATCGTGACGTAACCCCCAACCGAAGCCTTGGGCATGTCTCCTGCAAAAGCCACCGGCGCAGACAGCGCCGCCACCAGCACCAGCATCGACAGATTCCTCATTACCGATCCTCCTTTCGTGCGACGAACGCCGCGCGGCCAGTTTATACCGGTCGCGGCGCAGTGGATAACGCCCGCGCGGCGGAGCGCGGCCGTTGGTAAAGTAACCGCCCATGAACCTGAACCGAAGCCTGAGTCTCTTGCTGCTGGCGCTGCTGCCGGCCGCAGCACACGCCAAGGACGAACAGCACCTGTTCGACATTGCGTTGGTGATGGCCTCGCCCGAGGGCCGTGAGCGGTTCGACGACACGATCCGTTTCTACTGGTCGGGCCAGGCGGCGCCCACGCCGCTGCACACCTTCAAGATCCACACCAGCGAGCGCAAGACGTTCTCGCCGACGCGCACGGAGCAGGAAGCCTGCGACCAGTCGTTCCTCGAGGCGCTGGCCGCGCTGCGCGACGCCGCGCGGGCGGCCGGCGGCAACGCCGTGGTCGACATCAAGAGCCTGTACAAGAACCGCGAGTTCCGCAGCGCGACGCAGTACGAATGCCGCCTCGGCTACTTCGCCGCGGGCGTGACGCTCGAAGGCACGCTGGTCAAGCTGCCGGCACCCTAGCCGCGTACGCGCGCGACCGCCTTCTGCCAGCCCGCGTACTGCGCGTCCGCCTTGGCGCGCGCCAGCCTGGGCTTGAAGCGCCGGTCGACCTGCCATAGCCGCGAGATTTCCGCGAGCGAGCCGTACACGCCCGCCTGCAGCCCGGCGAGGAAGGCCGCGCCGAGGGCGGTGGTTTCCACGGTCTGCGGCCGCACCACGCGAACCTGCAGGATGTCGGCCAGGCATTGCGTCAGCCAGTTGTTGACCACCATGCCGCCGTCCACGCGCAGCTCGACCGGCACCACCGCGTCCTGCGCCATGGCGGTGAGCAGGTCGCGCGTCTGGTGGCACACCGATTCCAGCGCGGCGCGCACGATGTGCGCGAGGCCGGCGTCGCGGGTGAGGCCGAAGATCGCGCCGCGCGCCTGCGGGTCCCAGTACGGCGCGCCGAGCCCGGTGAATGCCGGCACCAGGTACACGCCCTGGGTGTCTTTGATGCTGCGCGCGATCTTCTCGGTGTCGCCGGCGCGCCGGATCAGGTGCGCCGCATCGCGCAGCCACTGCACCGCGGCGCCGGCGATGAAGATGCTGCCTTCCATCGCGTAGGTGGTCTGGCCGTCGAGCTTGTAGGCGATGGTGGACAACAGCTTGTTGCGCGACAGCTTGAGTTCCGTGCCGGTGTTGAGCACCAGGAAGCAGCCGGTGCCATAGGTGCTCTTGGCCATGCCGGGCGTGAAGCAGGCCTGGCCGACGGTGGCCGCCTGCTGGTCGCCGGCGATGCCGCGGATCGGGATCTGCGCGCCGAACAGTTTCTTGTCGGTGCGGCCGAACTCGGCGGCGCAGTCTTTCACTTCCGGCAGCAGCGCGGCCGGCACGCCGAAGAACTGCAGCAACTCGGGGTCCCAGCGCTGCGTGCGGATGTTGAACAGCAGCGTGCGCGAGGCATTGGTGGCGTCGGTGGCGTGGACCTTGCCGCCGGTGAGCTTCCACAACAGCCAGCTGTCCACGGTGCCGAAGGCGAGCTCGCCGCGCTCGGCGCGGGCGCGCGCGCCGGGCACGTGGTCGAGGATCCAGCGGATCTTGGTGGCGGAGAAATACGGATCGAGCAGCAGCCCGGTCCTGTCGGCCAGCCAGCGCTCGGTCTTGTCCGAGTGCTGCGCCTTGCAGAAGTCCGCGGTGCGGCGGTCCTGCCAGACGATGGCCGGATGCACCGGCTTGCCGCTGGCGCGGTCCCAGACGATGGTGGTCTCGCGCTGGTTGGTGATGCCGAGCGCGGCGATCTCGCGCGCGCCGGTGCGCGCCTTGCGCAGCGCGCCGCGCACCGTGGCGACCGTGTCCTTCCAGATGCGTTCGGGGTTGTGCTCCACCCAGCCTGACTGCGGGAACGACTGCGGCAGCTCCTGCTGCGCCACGCCGAGCTTGCGGCCCTTGCGGTCGAACACGATCGCGCGGCTGCTCGTGGTGCCCTGGTCGATCGCCAATAGCGCCGTCATCGCCGGTCCCTCCTCGTTGTGTTAGCGTCGGCTGGGGCGAGGGTGGGGACGATACACCGTGCAAAGCACCGAGTTCCAGCAGCGGGTCGCGGGCGGGTTGCACGCCCGCGTGCACTGCTGGCGCCCGGACACGACGGCGCGCGGCGTGGTCCAGATCATCCACGGCATGGCCGAGCACAGCGGGCGCTACGAGCGCCTCGCCGGCGCGCTGACCGCCCGCGGCTTTGCCGTCTACGCCCACGACCTGCCCGGCCACGGCCCGCATGCCGAACCGCGCGGCCACTTCGCCGATCGCCGCGGCTGGCGCGTGGCGATCTCCTCGATCCGCGACGTGCAGCGCATCGCCCAGCGCGAGCAGCCGGGCAAGCCGTTCTTCATGCTCGGCCACAGCATGGGCTCGTTCCTGCTGCAGCATTTCGTCGCCGACTCGGGCAACACGCTGGCGGGCGCGGTGTTCTCGGCCACGACCGGCGATTTCGGCGCGCTGCGCCGCGTCGGCCTGGGCCTGATCCGGGCCGAGGCCGCGCTGTGGGGCCGGCGCCATCCCAGCGCCGTCGGCGAGGCGCTTTCGTTCAAGGCCTTCAACCGGGCCTTCGCGCCGGCGCGCACCCGATTCGACTGGCTGTCACGCGATCCGGCCGAGGTGGACAAGTACGCGGCCGACCCGCTGTGCGGCTTTCGTTGCAGCACCGGCCTGTGGATCGACCTGCTCGACGCCGGCGGCAGGATCACCCACCCCAACCGCCTGCGGCGCGTGCCCAAGACCCTGCCGGCGCTGCTCATCGCCGGCGAGGACGACCCGGTCAGCAAGGGCGCGCGCGGGCCGCGCACGCTCGAGCGCCACTACCAGCAGGTCGGCTTGCGCGACGTCAGCGTCAAGATCTATCCCGGCGCGCGCCACGAGTTGTTCAACGACCGCTGCCGCGACCAGGTCACCGCCGACCTGCTGGCCTGGCTCGAGGATCATCTGGCGCCGCCGGGGCCGAAGGCGCAGACTCCGTGATCCCCCTATGCGCATCGCCGCGTTTGTCTCGCTGATGGCCCTCTCGCTCGCCGCGCTGGCCGCGCCCAAAGCCGAGCTGTGGGAGCGCTGGGCGCAGTCCTCGCAAAACAAGGCCGGCATCGACCACGCCGCGTGGAACCTGCTCCTGGCCCGCAACGTCAAGACCGGCAAGGACGGCATCTCCCGCATCGCCTACGGCAAGGTCAGCAAGGACGACCGCAAGGCGCTGAACGCGTACCTGGAGAAGATGCAGGCCGTGCCGATCCGCAAGTTCAGTCGCGCCGAGCAGCGCGCCTACTGGATCAACCTGTACAACGCGGCGACGGTGAAGGTCGTGCTCGACCACTACCCGGTCGACAGCATCATGAAGATCAACATCTCTCCGGGCCTGTTCGCCAAGGGGCCGTGGAAGAAGAAGCTGCTGGAGGTCGAGGGCGAGAAGGCGTCGCTCGACGACATCGAGCACCGCATCCTGCGGCCGATCTGGAAGGATCCGCGCACCCACTATTCGGTGAACTGCGCCTCGATCGGCTGCCCCAACCTGCCGGCGCAGGCCTTCACCGCCGCCAACATGGAAGAGCTGCTGGAGGCCGGCGCGCGCGCGTACGTCAACCATCCGCGCGGCGCGCGCGTGGCGAAAGGCCGGCTGACGGTATCGAGCATCTACGTCTGGTTCGGCTCCGATTTCGGCGGCCAAGCCGGCGTCATCGAGCACCTGAAGAAGTACGCCGAGCCGGCGCTGAAGAAAGCGCTCGCCGACGTCCGCCGCATCGACGACGACAAATACGACTGGTCGCTGAACGACGCGAAGTAGGCTACTTGACGGGCTGTACGAGCAACGCCAGCAGCCGTTGCTCGCCCGGGCCGCGGAAACGTTCCAGCCCAATCTGCATCGTGGTGTGTCCGTCCCGCGGCTGCGCGGTGTAGCTGCGGAACAGGTGATCCCACCACGACAGGTTGAAGCCGTAGTTGCTGTCGTGCTCGTGGCGGTGCACCGAGTGGTGCACCCGGTGCATGTCGGGTGTCACGATCAGCTTGCGCAGCGCACGATCCGCCGCCGCCGGCAGGCGCAGGTTCGAGTGGTTGAACAAGGACGTCGCGTTCAGCGCGATCTCGAAGGCGATCACGGCCACGGCCGGCGCGCCGAGCGCGATGACGGCGCCCAGCTTGATCAGCAGGGAGGCCAGGATCTCGGCCGGATGGAAGCGCACGCCGGTGGTCACGTCGAACTCGAGATCGCTGTGGTGCATGCGGTGCAGGCGCCAGAACAGCGGGATGCGGTGGAACAGGCGGTGCTGCCAGTAGATCAGCAGGTCGAGCGCCAGGAAGGCCAGCACGGCCTCGACGACGAGCGGCCAGTCCGTGTCGTGGAACACCCCGTAGCCGCGAACCTCGGCCCAGATCGCCGTGCCGGCCGCGCCCAGCGGGATCAGCAGCCGCACGATCAGCACGTCCAGGACCACGATCGACAGGTTCGTGCCCCAGCGCGCCCGCCGCTGCATCGGGCCGCCGCGGCGCGGCCAGAAGTGTTCGGCCAGCACCAGCAGCAGCAGCACGGAGGCGAAGGCGCCGAAGCGCAGCCAGGGCTCGTGGGCCAGGATCCAGTCGTGCATCGGCGCTCCGGGGCCATCCGGGGATGGGCCGCTATAATCCCGCGTCCTGCACCCCCGGACCAAGTCACGTGACGACCGGCAGTTTTCCGAACACCCGGCTGCGCCGTACGCGCCAGGCCGACTGGATCCGCCGCATGGTGCGCGAGACGCGCATCGACCCGGCGCAGCTGATCCAGCCCCTGTTCGTGGCCGAAGGCAAGCAGGTCGGCCCGGTGGCGTCGATGCCCGGTGTCGAGCGGCTGTCGCTGACCGCGCTGGGCACCGAGGTGCGCGCGCTGCACAAGCTCGGCATCGCCGCGGTCGCGCTGTTCCCGGTGATCCCGGCCGACAAGAAGAATGCCGGCGGCGGCGAGGCGCTGAACGCCGACGGGCTGGTGCCGCGCGCCATCGCCGCGGTCAAGAAGGCCTGCCCCGACATCGGCGTGATCGTGGACATCGCGCTCGACCCGTACACCAGCCACGGCCACGACGGCGTGCTCGACGCGCGCGGCAACGTCGACAACGACGCCACCGTCGAGATCCTCACGCGCCAGGCCGTGCTGTACGGCCGCGCCGGCGCCGACGTGCTGGCGCCGTCGGACATGATGGACGGGCGCATCGGCGCGATCCGCCCCGTGCTCGAGCGCGCCGGCTTGAAGGACACCCTGCTGTTGTCCTACGCCGCCAAGTACGCCAGCGGCTTCTACGGCCCGTTCCGCGACGCCGTCGGCAGCAAGGGCGCGCTCAAGGGTGACAAGCGCAACTACCAGATGGACCCGGCCAACACCGACGAGGCGCTGCGCGAGGTCGCGCTCGACATCGCCGAAGGCGCGGACCTGATCATGGTCAAGCCGGGACTGCCGTATCTCGACATCATCCGGCGCGTGAAGGACCGCTTCAAAGTGCCGACGCTCGCCTACCAGGTCAGCGGCGAGTACTCGATGATCAAGGCCGCGGCGGAAAAAGGCTGGCTCGACGAGCGCACCGCCGTGCTCGAGAGCCTGCTGTGCCTGCGGCGCGCCGGCGCCGACGCGATCCTGACTTACTTCGCGAAGCAGGCCGCGACCTGGCTCGGGGGTCGGAGCGCCTCTTAGGCGCGATTCGATGGACCGTTTCGCCGTCCTCGGGCAGCCCGTCGCCCACAGCCTGTCACCGCAGATCCACGAGGGTTTTGCGCAGCAGTTCGGCCTCGCGCTGTCCTATGAAAAACTCGAGGTCGCGCCGGAGCAGCTCGCCGGGACGCTGGCGCGCCTGCACGCCGAGGGTTATCGCGGGCTCAACATCACGCTGCCACACAAGCTCGCCGCCCTGGCCGCGGCGGCCGAACAGACGCCGCGGGCGCAGCTCGCCGGCGCGGCCAACGCGCTGGTACGCACCGGCGCCGGCTGGCGCGCCGACAACACCGATGGCGAGGGCCTGATCCGCGACCTGCGCGGCAACCACTGGCTGTCGCTCGAAGGCAAGCGCGTGTTGCTGCTCGGCGCCGGCGGCGCCGCGCGCGGCGTGCTCAAGCCGCTGCTCGACGAGCACCCGGCGCAGCTGGTGATCTCGAGCCGCACGCCGTGGGTGGTGGAGAAACTGGCCGAGGAGTTCAAGGCGCACGGCCCGGTGCTGCCGTCCACGCACCTCGCGCTCAAGGGCGACCGCTTCGACCTGGTGATCAACGCCACCTCGGCCGGCCACGACGGCCGGGTGCCGCGCCTGCCGGCGGACCTGCTCAAGGACGGCGGCGCGTGCTACGACCTGTCGTACGGGCGCGCCTTCGAGCCGTTCCGCGACTGGGCGCTGGCGCACGGCGCGCGCGTGGTGGCCGACGGCCTGGGCATGCTGGTCGAGCAGGCGGCCGCGTCGTTCGAGTTGTGGCACGGCAAGCGGCCGCGCACGCAGCCGGTGATCGGCACGCTGCGCATGCGCAGCGCGCGCTAGCGCCTCACAGCCACCTGGCTTTCTTGAGCTTGTAGTAGATGTAGCTGTCGAGCACGACCATGATCGTCAGCACCGCCGGATACCCGAACAACCACCTGAGCTCCGGCATGTGCTCGAAGTTCATGCCGTAGATGCCGGCGATCAGAGTCGGCACCGTGATCAGGGCCGCGTAGGCGGCCAGCTGCTTCATGGTCTTGTTTTCTTCCAGCGTGATCATCGACAGGTTCACCGAGATCGCGGTGATGATCATGTCGCGCACCGCGTCGATGGTCTGGTTCAACCGCACCAGGTGGTCGCTGATGTCGCGGAAATAATCCTGCAGGTTGGCGCAGACCTGCGGTACGCGCCCGCCGAACAGCTTGCCGATGGCCTCGAGCAGCGGACCCACGGCGTGCTTCATCGTCACCAGCTTTTGCTTGAGGGCGTACAGCGACTTCAGGTTCCGCCGCGGACTGCCGCCGGCAAAGATGCGCTCCTCGATGTCCTCCAGCTCAACCTCGAGCGCCTGCAGCACCGGGAAATAGCGATCCACCGCCGCGTCCATCAGCGCGTACAGCACGAAGCTGGCCCCGTGCTTGAGCAGCTCCGGCTCGCGCTCGCTGCGTGCGCGCACGTCCTGGAAGCCCTTCTCGGCCACCGTGCGCACCGACAGCACGTAGTTGCGGCCGACGAAGATGTCGAGCTCGCCGAGCTTGAGCGCGCCGCTGGGATCGAGCTCCAGCATGTGCATGACGACGAACACCGAATCGCCGTATTCCTCGATCTTGGGCCGCTGGTGGCCGTTGCGCGCGTCGTCGACCGCGAGCGGATGCAGGCCGAAGGCCTGCTTCATCTCGTCCAGCTTGGCCTTGTCGGGATCGCGCAGCGCGACCCAGACGAAGGTGTCCGGGCGCGAGACGTAGTTGTGGATCTCGTTCTCGCCGATGTCGGCGAGCTTCTTGCCGTTCTGGTAGGCCGCGCAACTGACGAGCATGGTGCTGAATCTTAATCGCGCGCGAGGATGTCCGCGACCTGCGCCACCACTCGCGGCACGTAGCGGTTCAGGTTCAGGTTGGCCATCGACGGCACCACCGGATGCAGGTTGGAGCCGGGCTGTAACAATGTGACGTCGGCGTCGCGCAGCGCCTCGCCTTCCATGCCGTAGCCGTTGAAGTGCAGGTTCACGCTCTTGAAGTCGAACTCCACGACCTGGTGCGCGGCGCCGACGATGCCCAGGCGCGTGAGCCCGTCCCACCAGGCTGCGCGCCAGTGCGCGGCGTCCGCCGGCGCATCGCTCGCGGCCGGCACGGCGTACTCGACCTGCAGCACCGGGTCGTCCGACTCGCGGAACTGCCCCGGGAAGTACAACCGGCCCATCGGCAGGGTCGGGTCGCCGGTCAGCAGCTCGTTGTAGTCGCAGTGCGGCGGGCGGTCCAGCACGAAGCTGCCGATCATCACCCGGTCGGTGGCGATCTTCTGGCACGGGATGCCGGTGATGCGCGCCAGCGCCTCCCACGGCCCGGCCCAGAAGTAGCTGTGCGCTTTGAGGCGCCGGCCCAGCGCGCTGACGTGCTCGACCGTGTGCGTGCCGGGCGCCAGCTGCACCTGCACGTCGGCGGCGCCCGTCACGACCTCGATGCCGCGCGGCAGCTTGTCGCGCAGCGCCTGGGCAAAGCCGCCGAAGCCGCCCTGCCGCGGGTACAGGATGTACTGCGGGATGCCGGCGCGCAGGCGGTCGTGGAAGGTGCGCGACTCGTCGTGCGTGGCGGCGCGCTTGGCCGCGCGCGGGAAGAACCACGGATAGATGTTCGCCATCAGCCGCGATTCGTCGACGCCGAACTGGCGGTGGCGCGCCTCGCTCGGAAACGAGGACAGCACCTCGTCGAAGGCGAAATCGGCGAAGCCGCTGCCGTAGATCGCGCCGAGCGCCGCGCGCGTCGGCAGGCGATCACCGATGTCGTCGATCAGCGCGCCTTCCTTGACCAGCTCGCGCAGTCCGGGCGGCAGCTGTTCGCGCGTGGGCGCGTACGGCACCTGGTGCCCGCGCAGCACCAGGCCGCGCTTGAGTTGCACGCGGTGTACCTGGTCGTCGAGCACGTGGCGGAACAGGCGCGTGGCCATGGTCATGCGGTCGTCGTCGAGCACGTGCATGCCGAGCTCGAAGCTGGCGCCGCCGGGCGTGCGGAACGAGCCGTCGGCGCCGCCCAGGCGCGGCGAGCGCTCGATCAGCGCGGCGCGGTAGCCCAGCATGCCGAGCACATAGGCGGTCAGCAGGCCGCGAATGTTGCCGCCGAGGACGACGGCGTCCAGCGTCTCAACGCTCATGCCTTCTCCTGGGGCGCGGGGCTGTGGCGCATGCCGGCTTCCGGCAACGGGCCGCGCAGCGCGGCGCGCAGCTGGCCTGCGGCGCGCGCGCCGGCCAGCGCGGCGAAGCTAGCGTCCACCGCTGCGTGCGCGGCGTCGAGCACGGCGGCGTCGTGCGCGAGCGTCGCGTAGAACGCGCCCGAGGCGAGGTAGCCGGCGTCGAGCATGGCCTGCGTGAAGAGCGCGGCGAGGTACGGGTTGTCATCGCCATGCTGGAACGAAAAGCGCGGCATCGGCGCGATGCCGGTGGTTGCGATGCGCAGGCCATGGCGCGCGGCGCCCTGCTCCCAGGTTGCGCGCATGCGCGCGCCGGCGGCGGCGAGGCGCCTGGGTGCATCCTCGCGGCGCAGCTTGGCGATAGTGGCCAACGCCGCGGCCGGACCGATGCGCTCGCTCCAGTAGGTGCTGCTGACGAAGCTGCGCTGCGCGGCGTCCATCACGGAGGCGCGGCCGATGACGGCGGCCATCGGATAGCCGTTGCTCATCGCCTTGGCGAATACGGCGAGGTCCGGCTCGACGCCGGCGAGCAGGTGCGCGCCGCCGTGCGCCAGGCGAAAACCGGTGGTGATTTCGTCGATCACCAGCGCAGCGCCGGCGCGCGTGCACGCAACGCGTGCCCGCGCCAGGTACTCCGCCGGCGGCACGTGGTAGCGCGCCGGCTCGAGCACCACCGCGGCCACGCGCGGGCCGTGGGTGGCGAGCGCCGCCTCGATGCCGGCGGCGTCGCCCCAGGGCACCGGCACGATCGAGCCGGCCAGCGCCGCCGGTACGCCGGCCGGGTCGAGCTGCGGCAGCAGGTGGCCGTCGAGCGCGGAGCGGTCGGCGAGATTGGCGGCGAGGTACCAGTCGTGCCAGCCGTGATAGCCGGAGAACACCACGGTGTCGCGGCCGGTGGCCGCGCGCGCCAGGCGCACCGCGATGGCCATGGCCTCGCCGCCGCCGCGCGCGAAGCGCGCGCGCTCAGCCCAGGGATGCAGCGCGCACAGGCGCTCGGCCAGCTCGACTTCTTCCGGCGGGTTCAGCGAGCTGATGTTGCCGCTGTCGACGACCGCGGCGACCGCGGCGTTGACCTCGGCGTCGGCGTAGCCCAGCGGGCAGGCGCCGACCGAGTGGTTGGAGACGTCCACGTACACGCGCCCGTCGAGGTCCTCGATTTCCACGCCGCGCGCGCGGCGGAAGTACGCCGGCCACTGTGCGGGCAGGTACAGCTCGGGGCGCTTGCTCAGCAGTTGCGTGCCGCCGGGGATGATGCGGCGCGCGCGCTCGTACAAATCCTGGGTGCGCGAGCTCATGCGCGCGTCCAGCGCCGCGGATCGCGCACGCGGGCCGGCACGCGTGCAAATCGGCGTTCGACCTGGCGCACGAGTTCGGCCGGCAGGCGCAGTTGCATCGCCTCGGCCAGTTCCGCCACCTGCCCGGACCGCTCCACGCCCGCGACAATCCAGTCGGCGCCGGACTCCTGCGCGGCAAAGGCGATCGCGGCCGTGACCGTCGACATCCGGTACGGCGCCACCACGGCCGACAGGTCGCGCAGGTAGCGCCCCGCGGCGGACACCGGCGCCGGCAACTGTGCGGGCGCGAGGCCGAGCACGCCCTGCAGCAAGGGACTGCGCGCGAACGACAGGCTGCCGGCGGCGCGCAGCGCCGCGGCGCAGCCGCTGGTCACGAAGCGCCGGTCGAGCAGGTTGAACGGGTACTGGATCCCCTGGCCCAGGCCGCCGTCGATCGCGGCACGCGCCTCGGCCGGCGCATACACCGACGCGCCGTAGCGCCCGATCCAGCCGCGCCGGCTGAACTCGCCGAGGCAGTCGGCCAGCACCGCGCCGTGGCGCTGCAGGTCGGCGCCCTGGTGCAGCAGGTACAAATCGATGGTGTCGCGGTTCAGCGTGCGGCGCGAGCGCTCGATGCAGCGCGTGGCCACCGCGCGCACTTGCGCGGCCGACAGGTCTGCGCGCAGTCCCGGCAGCTTGGTGCACACGCGCATCGCGCTCGTGCCGTTGCCGGATTTAAAGAAGCGGCCGACCAGTGCTTCGGCCTCGCCGTACCCCGGCGCCGTGTCGAGCCACTCGATGCCGGCCTCGTGGGCCTGCGCCAGGATGCTCAGTCCCGTGCGCCGGCCCGGCGGGCCGCGCCGGTTGGCGATGCCGTAGGGCATGCCGAGCTGCGCCGTGCCCAGCGCGAGGCGCGCTACGCGGCTGCGAGGTCCGCGGGCCATGGATAGTCCGGCAGCAGGAAGTGGTCGATGGCCCAGCGCTCGCCGCGACGCGACCACAGCTCGCGGTTGCGGAAGCCCTCGACCACGTTCAGGTACTCGGCGCGCGCGATGCCGAGGTAGCGGCAGAACAGCTCGATATCGGCCCAGGGCGTTTCGTCGCCGAGCGCGCGCAGTTGTTCGATGGCCTGCGCGCGGCCGAGCCGCCCGGCGCGGATCTCCATCGACAGGGTGTCCCAGCTGCGCGTCATGCCGTACTTGTGCCACTTCGGGTGGTGGTGCACGCCGATGAAATCGTCGTCGATGTTGACGAAGTCGTAGTGGCCGACGCGCGCGCCCTCGGCGCGCGCCTGGAAGCCGTGCCGCATGGCGATCCGACGCGAGTGGTGCGGATCCCACTTGAAGTAATAGCCGAGGAACAGCGCGCGCACGTCGCGGGCGGCCAGCTGCTCGTCGCTCGGCAGCCGGAATGGCGTCAGCGCCTGCGCCGTCAGCACCTCGTCCACCCAGTCCTCGGCGACGGTGCCGGCGGTGACGCCGAAGGCCTTGAGCCACTTGCGGTCCACGCGCGCGCCGATGAGGCTCTCGTCGCGCGTGCCGTACTCGAACGCGGAGTTCTCGCCGTAGATGACCAGCGGAATGTCGCGGTCGACCGCGACCTGCAGCGGCCAGGCGTAAATCGCCATGTGCGCCGGCAGGCCGCTGATGCCGAAGCGGCGAAAGGCCCTGGCGATGAAATGGCGCTCGACCTCGGGATTGATGCGCAGGTCGAGATGGTCCACACCCAGGCGTACGAGCTGGTGCAGGTTGCGCTCACCCAGCGCCGTGCGGCCCGGGTACACGTAAGTGACGCACAGCGGATGCAGGCCGTGCTCGAGGCAGGTCACCACCTGCCAGTAGCTGTCCTTGCCGCCACTGACCGGAATCACGCAGTCGTACGGCCGCTTCCTGGCCTTGGCCGCGCGCACCACGTCCTTGAAGGCGCTGGCGCGCTCGCTCCAGTCCATCGCGCGCTTGTGCTCGGCGTAGCGGCAGCCGGCACAGATGCCGTCGGCGTCCAGCCGCACGCCGGGACGCGTGTCCGGCAGGACGCAGCTGCGACAGTACGCCGGCATCGGTGAAGCCCCCTGCTCCCGACCCCCGGGAGGGAGCCGAGTTTAGCCCGCCCGTGGGGACGATTTCACTTGCCGATGCAGAACGCGCTGAAAATCCGCCCGAGCAGATCGTCGGACGTGAACGCGCCGGTGATTTCCGCCAGCGCCTGCTGCGCCAGGCGCAGGTCTTCGGCGGCGAGCTCGGCGGTGGCGCCCTCGCGCAGCCGTTTCTCGGCGTCCTGCGCGCACGCCAGAGCGCGTTGAAGCGCGTCGACGTGGCGCGTGCGCGCGGAGAACAGCGACTCGCCGGTGGCGGAAAGTCCAGCCGCGCGGCGGATCTCGTGCTTGAGCAGGTCGAGACCCGCTCCGGATTTGGCGCAGAGGCGCAGTTCCGCATGCGAGTCGCGCCTGGGAGGCGCTCCTACAAGACCGGCGGGCTCCCCGGACAGGTCGCACTTGTTGCGCAGCACGATGATCTCGGCGCCCTGCGGCACGCGCGCCAGCAGCGCGCGATCGGCCTCGGTCACGCCCGCGCGATCGTCCACCAAAAACAGCACCAGCTCGGCGTGACCGAGGGCCTGCCAGGCGCGCTCGACGCCGATCTTCTCGACCGGGTCGTCGCTGTCGCGCAGGCCGGCGGTGTCCACCAGCGTCACCGGCAGGCCGTCGAGGTTGAGGTTTTCGCGCAGCACGTCGCGCGTGGTGCCGGCGATGTCGGTCACGATAGCGGCCTCGGCCCCGGCCAGGCGGTTGAGCAACGTGGACTTGCCGACGTTCGGCGCGCCGGCCAGCGCCACCACCAGGCCTTCGCGCAGGCGCCGGCCCTGCGCCGCCGCGCCGAGCAACTCGCGCAGGTGCGCCAGCAGCGCGGCCAGGCGCGCGCGCAAGGCGTCGTCGGCCAGCCAGTCGACGTCCTCGTCGGAGAAATCCAGCGCGCCCTCGATGAAGATGCGCAGGCCGATCAGCTCGTCCACCAGGGCGCGCACGCGCGCCGAGAACTCGCCCTGCAGCGAGCGCTGCGCGGCGCGCGCCGCCTGCTCGGTCGCGGCGTTGATCAGGTCGGCGATGGCCTCGGCCTGCGTGAGGTCGAGCCGGCCGTTGAGGAACGCGCGCTCGGAGAATTCCCCGGGCCGCGCGGGCCGTGCACCCAGCGCGCAGGCCGCGCGCACCAGCAGGTCCAGCACCAGCGGCCCGCCGTGGCCTTGCAGTTCCGCTACGTCCTCGCCGGTGTAGGACTGCGGCTGCGGAAACAGCAGCACGAGGCCCTCATCGAGGGACTCGCCCTGGTCGTCACGAAAAATGCGCAGCGCCGCCTGGCGCGGCGGCGGCAATGCGCCGGTGAGCTTGCCGGCAATGGCGAAGGCCTGCGGGCCGGACAGCCGCACGATGCCGACCGCGCCGCGGCCGGGCGGCGTCGCGACCGCCGCGATCGTGTCATTCACGCGTCAGCGCGGCGGGCCGACGCGAGCGGCGCGGCGTTGCTCGCGCGCCGCGACTTCGCGCTGGTGCATCGCCCACAGCTCTTCCGGCGTGATCGCGCCGCTGGCGTCCGTATCGATGCGGTCGAACCTGCGCCACAGGATCTTCGGCAGCCCGGCCTGCGCTTCGGCGCGATCCAGCGAGCGGCTGCCGTCCTGGTCGGCAGCGCGAAACTGCTGCTCCCATTTTTCGCGCAGTTGCGCATCCGGGTGCGCCGGGGGCGCCCCGCGCACCGGCGCGACGCAGGCGAACAGCGCCAGGAAAAACAGCGGCTTGCGCATGACCGGATTGTATACTCGCGGCATGCCCGCCCTGATCGAGATCGACGGCGTCGTCAAGCGCTATCGCGACGCCGAGGGCCCGGCACTCGACGGCGTGACCCTCGCCATCGGCGAGCGCCTGATCTACGGTCTGCTGGGCCCCAACGGCGCCGGCAAGACGACGCTGATCTCGGTGCTGCTGGGACTCGTGCGCCGCGATGCGGGCCAGGTGCGCATCGGCGGCCATGACATGGACCGGGAGCTGCCGGCGATCCGCGCGCTGTGCGGCCTGGCGCCGCAGGACTATGGTTTTTATCCGACCCTGACGGTCGAGGAGAACCTGCGGTTCTACGGCGCCGCCGGCGGCCTCGCCGGAACCGCGCTGGCGCAGGCGCTGGCGTTCGCGCTCGACACCGCGCAGCTGGCCGAGCACCGGCGCAAGCGCGCGCAGGCGCTGTCCGGCGGGCTCAAGCGGCGGCTGAACCTCGCGCTCGCCCTGCTGCACTCGCCGAAAATCCTGGTGCTCGACGAGCCCACCGTCGGCGTCGATCCGCAGTCGCGCGCCTTCATTCTCGAGGTGATCCGCCACCTGCGCGACGAGCGCGGTATCACCGTGCTGTACACCAGCCACTACATGGACGAGGTCCAGCAGCTCTGCGACCGCGTCGCCATACTCGATTACGGCCGCGTGCTGGCCGAAGGCACGCTGCGCGAACTGATCGGACCCTCCGGCCAGCGCGGCTATCGCGACCTCGAAGACCTGTTCCTGCAGCTCACCCACCGGCGCTTGCGCGACTGATGGCCTCCGGCATGCGGGCGTTCCGGGCACTGGCCGTAAAGGAGCTGCGGCTGCTGCTGCGCGACCGGCACGGGCTGGCCGTGCTGTTCGTGATGCCGGCGGTGTTCATCCTGATCATGTCGCTGGCGCTGCGCGATGCGATGGACCTGGATCGGCGCGGCACGCTGCCGTACCTGCTGCTCGACGAGGATCGCGGCTACTTCGCCCTGGCCCTCGGCGATGCGCTGGCCTTGCGACCGGCGCTGGCTCGCGACGACGTCGCCGACGAAGCCACGCTGCTCGCGCGCCTGCGCGCCGGCGCGGCGCCGTTCGCACTGCGCATCGCGCCGGGCCTGTCGCAGCGGATCGCCGCCGCCGGGCAGGCGCCGCTGGTCCAGCTCTACCTGTCGCCGACCGCGCCGGGGCAGGCGCGCCTGCTGTTCGCCGCGGAGGTGCGAGGCGCGCTGGCCGCGGTGCAGGCCGAATACCTGCTCGAAGACCAGATGGGCGTGCCGCACGAGGAAGCGCTGGCGCTGCGCGCGCAGACCGATCCGGCGCGCCTGAACCTGACGCAGACGTTCGTCGGCGCGGAAGCCGCCGCCGTGGCGCAGCCCAATGCCGTGCAGCAAAGCGTTCCGGCCTGGCTGGTGTTCGCCATGTTCTTCGTCGTGCTGCCGCTGGCCACCAGCGTGCTGACCGAGCGCGAGCAGGGCACGGTGCAGCGCCTCGCGCTGCTGAACCTCGGCCCCGCGCAGCTGCTGGCCGGCAAGCTGCCGGCGTACTACCTGCTGAACCTGCTGCAGTTCGCGCTGATGCTGGCGGTCGGCGCATACCTCGTGCCCGCCCTCGGCGGACAGCCGCTGGCCCTTGGCCACAGCCCGCTCGGGCTGTGGCTGATCGCGACAGCCCTGAGCTTCGCGGCGATCAGCTTCGGCCTGCTGGTGGCGGTAGCCGCGCGCAGCGCCGTGCAGGCCACCACGCTCGGCGGCGTCGCCAACCTTCTGTTCGGCGCGATCGGCGGCGTGATGGTGCCCAAGCTGGTGATGCCGCCGGCGATGGCGGCCGCCAGCGTGCTGTCGCCGATGTCGTGGGCGCTCGAGGGCTGCTGGGACATCCTGCTGCGCGGCGGGGGCGTGCGTGACGTACTGCCCGAGGCGGCGGCCCTCGCCGCCTTCGGCCTGGTTTCGTTTACCATCGCCGCCCGCCTCTTGCCGCGCACCGAAGCATGAAAGGCTCGCAGGATCCCGCGCTGAAGCTGCGGCTGAAGCAGTTGATCGTCACCGAGGCCGACAAGAAGGACGTCGCGCCGGAGTCGATCGGCGACGACGAAGGGCTGTTCGGCCCCGCCGCGCGGCTGCAGCTGGATTCGATCGACGGCCTGCAGATCTCGATGGCGCTGCAGTACCAGTTCGACATCCGCATCACGGACTCCAAGGAACTGGTGCGCCTGATGCGTTCGATCAACACGCTGGCCGATCACCTGCAGCCCGGCTGAGCCCGTGGCGCGCTTCCCCGCGGTCATCCTCGGCGGCGGCCTGGTCACTTCGCTCGGCCGCGGCCTGCCGGCGCACGCCAGGGCGCTCGCCGCCGGCCAGGCGCACCCCGGACGTTCGCCGCTGCGCTTCGCCGGCCGCGAGCTGCCGTTTCATTTCGCCGCCGAGCCGCGCGACGACGCCGGGGCCTCCTTCCTGCGGCTGATCGAGCACGCCGTCGGCGACGCGCTGACCGAGGCCCGCCTGCCGCCCGAGGCCATCGCGCGTCTCGGCATCTTCGTCGGCAGCACCTCGATCGACCTGCCGCTGATCGAGGCGGGCTACGCGACGCAGCACGCGCGCGGCTCGATGCCGCTGGTCGCGGCGCCCCGCTACGGCTACCTCGCGCGGAACATCGCTGCGCGCTTTGCCATCGCCGGGCCGCAGTACACGTTCAACACCGCCTGCTCGTCGAGCGCCAACGCCGCGCTGTACGCGCGGGCGATGCTGGCCGAGGGGCGGATCGAACACGCGCTGGTGGTCGGCGCCGAGGGCTACACGCGGCTGTCGTTGCTGGGCTTCGCCTCGCTGATGCTGCTGACCCGCGAGGGCTATCGACCGTTCGATCGCGCGCGCGACGGCCTGATCCTCGGTGAAGGCGTCGGCGCGCTGGTGCTGGGGCGCTCCGGTCCGGCACAGGCGCCGGCGCTCATCGGCGCCGCGACGGCGTGCGATGCGTCGAGCCCGACCAACTCGCAACCCGGCCACATCGCGGGCGTCATGCGCGAGGCGCTCGACGACGCCGGCCTCGCGCCGTCGCAACTCGTCGCGATCAAGGCCCATGGCACGGGCACGCCGGGCAACGACCTGTCCGAGGGCCAGGCGGTGCGCCTGGTGTTCGGCGATGCGCCGCCGCCGCTGACCTCGGTCAAGCCGTACACCGGCCACACGCTCGGCGCCTGCGGCGCGATCGAGGTGCTGTGCATGCTGGCCTGCTGGCGCGAGGGCTTCCTGCCGCCGACGCCCGGCTTCGCCGAGCCCGACGCGGCGTTCGGCTTGTCGGCGCTGACGCAGTGCCGCGACGCCAGCGCCGGGGCGATGCTGTGCAATTTCTTCGGCTTCGGCGGCAACAACACGAGCCTCGTGCTGAGGCACGGCCAGTGACGCCGCTTAAGATTGCCGCCGCGGCCGCGCTGCGCCTGACCGCGAGCGAGCCGCCCGAGCCGCTGCGTGCGCGCTTGCACCAGGCCATGGCGAATCCGCCGCGCCGCATCAACCGCCTGATCGAGCTGGCGTTGCTCGGCGCGCACCAGTGCCTGAACGGTGTGCGGCCGGAGCCGCGCTGCCCGCTGTATCTCGCGCTGACCCACGGCTGCGTCGCCGACGGCGTCGCGCTGGTGACCCACGTCATCACGCGGGAGCTGCCGCCGCCGCCGGTGAATTTCATCAACATGTCGAGCAACATGGCGGGCTTCTACGTCGCCGCGGCCCTCGGCATCCAGGGCTCGAACCAGGCGCTGGCGGCCGACGATTTTTCCTTCGAGGCCGCGCTCGAGCTCGCCAGCCTCGGCCGCGAGCACCGCCCGCAGGGCCTGATCGGTGCCGTCGAGGAGTGCGCCTGGCCGCTGGCCGAGCACCGCCGGCGACTCGACCTGCCGGCGGACCGCGCGCTGTCGGAGTGCAGCCACTGGCTGTTCGTGGACCAGGCCGCGGCCCGCCCGCTGGCGACCGTGCAATGGGTGCGCCGGTACGATAACGAAGGCGTGGCCCGCGCCGCGCTCGCGCGCGAGCGCTGGCCGGCGGGCGGGCAGCTCGCGGTGAGCTCCAACCTGCGCGATCAGCAGGGGCGCTGGTCGCAGCTCACCGGCCTGGCGCCTTTGGTGGATCCGGACGACGTTTATTCCGGGCAGTGGACCGCCCATCGCATCTGCCGCTTCATCGAGTCGCCGGCGGGGCCGTGCCTGTTGCACGTTGCCGAGGGGGCCTACGGCTGCTACGCGGTTTACGTCACGCGCTAGCCGCCGCCGCGCGGCTACAGGTACGAGGCCAGCAGGAAACGGTAGACCTGCTCTTCCGAGTCGGCACAGCGCAGCAACGCCGCGGTCAGCGCCGCGTAGTCGGGATGGTCCTTGTCCTTGACGAATTTCGCGCCGGCCAGGCCGAATTGCCGCCAGGCATCGCCGGTTGCGGTCATCTTGTCGCTAGCCTCGAGTAACGCCGCGTTGCTCAGCTTTGCGCCGGCTTCCTGCAGGAACGCGGCGTACATGAAACGGAAGCCGCCGCCGCCGGTGCCGATTTCCTCCTGCATGCGCACGACCTGGCCGACGTACAGGCGCGCGTAGCGCGGATCGCCGGCCTTGAGCTTTTCGATGCGCCGGGCGAGCCAGCGGACCGCGCGCAGCCCAACGAACGGCAGCGGCGCGCGCAGCATCATGTTCACCGTCTTCCTGATCGCGCGCGGTACCGCGCGCGCATAGTCCACCGACGCCGGCAGGTCCTCGGGATAAAAGAGCAGGCCCTTGGGCGCCAGCGCGCCCTTGGCGAAGCGCGCCTTGGCCAGGTCGGGCGCCGCGCAGCGCTGGGGATGCTCGAACACCGGATCCGAAATCAGGTAGTCGCCGCCGTCCTTGCCGTAGACGATCAGGTTGTGGGCGTTGAAGTGAAAGCGCAGCGGCGGCGGGAAGTACGGCAGCCAGAACACCGACGACTGCGCGCCGACCACGCGGCCCGCGGCGAGGTGCGCATCGAGCGCGCGCATGCCGGCTTCGGGCGTCGAGAATTTCTCGCGGTGCACTTTGAAGCCGAGCGCCTTGGCCAGCCCCTTGTAGATCGCGCCGGGCGGCATCCGGTAGCTGGTCAGCGGCAGGCCGCCGATCTTGAAGAACGGGATGTGCACGAACGTCATGCCGGCGGAAAGGCCCAGCGCCATCGGCTCGCTCAACTCCAGGCCGCCTTGGCGCAGCAGCGCCGAGGTGACGCCGCTCTCGCAGTGGCCGGAATGCCGGTGGTCGAAGGTGGCGGTCACGGCGGCGGCAACGTCGTCAGGCGCTGCACCGGGATGCCGAGCCCGTCGGCGTAGCGCGCCAGCAGTTCCGGCGGCAGCGCGGCGAACACGTGCGGCTTCAGGTGCCGGCGCACGCGCCAGCGCCACAGCCCGACCGTCGGCGCGAGCGATTCGACTTCCATGCGGCAGTCATACATGTGGAATTCCAGCGGCGAGGCCAGCCCGGCCCGCGCGCGCTGCAGCGCGCCGGCGGCCAGGCGCGCGTACTCCTCGACCGCCTGCTGGTTGACGATCCCGTCTGCGCTCCAGCCGGCCGACGGCGCGGTCGTGTAGCGTCCTTTCTCGTCGAGCGCGTACAGCGCCCGGCGCTCGCCGCCGTACTCGGGACGGCTGTCCTGCGGAACTTCGCCGCGCTTCATCCGGCGCCGTTGACGGCGGTGATCAGCGCATAGGCGGCCGAGAAGCGGCCGCTCTCCGGCACGAACAGCAGGATGCGGTCGCCGGGCTCGACGCCGTGGCGGCGCACCAACTCTTCCAGCATCAGGTAAGTCGAGGCCGAGCCGACGTTACCGACCGTCGTCAGGTTGGTGAACCAGCGCTCCTGCGGAATATCGAAGCCGACGCGCTTGAGCGCCTGGTAGCACGGTTCGCGGAAGTACTCCGACGAGTAATGCGGCAGGAACCAGCGGATGTCCTCCGGTTTCATCGGCCGGCGCCGCAGCACTTCGGGCAGCGCGCGCTCGACACAGTACTTGGATACCTGTTCGTTGAGCTGGCGCACGTCCTGCTTGACCGTGAACACGCAACGGGACGCGGCGTCCATCGTCGATTCGTATTCGCGCCAGCCGCGCAGGCGGCCGTCCGCCATCTTCTCCGCGCCGCCGTACATGCAGGCCGGCTGTTCGTGCGCGTAGGAAATCATCTCGATCCAGTCGAGCCGCAGCGCCACGCCGTTCCTGCTGACGCGATCGGGGCCGAGCAGCATCGCGCCGGCGCCATCGGACAGCATCCAGCGCAGGAAGTCGCGGTCGAACGCCAGCTCCGGCCGCTTTTCGAGATCGCTCTCGGTGGCCGCGCTCTCGACCCGGAACTGGCGCGCGCGCAGGAAGGTCGAGACCACTTCGGAGCCGGTGGCGACCGCCGATTTCGCGGCGCCGGTTGCCACGGCCATGTGCGCGTACTTCATCGCGCCGATGCCCGCGCAGCAGATGCCGGCGAACGACACGGCCTCGCACGGCACCGTGCCGAGCTCGCCGTGCACCATCACGGCGTGCCCCGGCGCGAGCTGGTCGGGCGAGCTGGTGCCGCAGGCCAGCAGGTCGATCTGCGCCAGCGACACGCCGTCGCCGGCCAGCGCGCGCACCGCCTCGGCGGTCAGCTGCGCGTTGTTGTAGCGCGGCTCGCCGGTGGCGGGGTCGAGCACGTAGTGGCGCGTGAGAATGCCGTTGCTGCGCAGGATGATGCGGCGCACGCGCGAGGGCTTGCCGTTGATCTGGCCCAGCGCCTTCTCCATCTCGTCGTTCGAGACCGGGGCATTCGGCAGGAATGCGGCGAGGCGCTGGATGTAGACCGGGTTCATCTCAGTCGAAATCCTTCAGGCGTCCGGTGCCGGAACCGGACGGGCGCTCGTAGGCGGCCGCCAGGGCGGCGAGACGCGTGCGCAACAAGGGTCGCAGCAGGAAGCGGAGCAGCAACGACACGGGAACCACCGTCACGATCATCAGCGTCAGGAAGGCGAGATAAACCGCCAGCACTGGACGTCGTGATAGCGCCCCCGGCCCCCCGGCAGAGCGAACGATTCTAGCCCACACCCGGAAGCTGCGGCGGCCGATTTTCTCGCTGGCGAGGAGCGCCGGATCGACCTGTGCCGCGCCGAGCCCGGTCAGTACCGGCGCGGCGCCGTCGAGGCGGTTCGCGGCCAGCGCCTGCGCCAGCGCGCGGCCGAAGCGGCCGGCGCGGGCGATCTCGGCATCGGGCACGCCGGCGCGCGGCAGGCCCCAGAACGGCTCGCGACGGCCGGTCAGAAGCCAGTGCGGCGTGGTGATGAACGACGCCAGGCGGTGCGGGTCCACCAGCGCGACGTGGTCACAGTGGCGCGCGCCGGCGGCGGCCAACAGCGCCTTGACCTGCTCCTGCGCCTGCACCCACATGCCGCGGTTCGCGGTCACCGTCACGACCGGACGGTCCTTGAGCAGCGCGCGCCCCTGCTCCGACTGCAGGAAGGCGGTGGTCGGCGGCGCCGGCGACAGGAACCAGGGCGAGTAGCACAGCAGCACGAGGTCGTAGCGCGCCGCCGGCACCGACCAGGGCTTCAGCGGCGGCGGATCCAGGAAGACCGCTTCCGGAAACGCATCGAGGAAGCCCCAGAAGTCCCAGGGAAACGGGTACGGCGTTTGCGGCTCGAGCTTCAGGACATCGAGGCGATGACCGGCCGCCGCCAGCGGCGCGGCGATGGCCTGCGCGACTCGCTCGAGCTGCCCGCTCTGCGAGTAGCTGACCACCAGGACGTGCTTCATCGCGTCAGCGATGCGTGAGGCCTTCGCGCTCGAGCTTGCGCGTGATGTACCACTGCTGGGCGATGCCGATCAGGTTGCTGACGAACCAGTACAGCACCAGGCCCACCGGGAAGAAGGCGAAGAACACCGTCAGCATGACCGGCATCAGGTTCATGACGCGTTGCTGCATCGGGTCCATCGCGACGTTGCCGGACAGTTTCTGCTGCACGTACATGCTGATGCCGAACAGCACCGGCATGACGTAGTACGGATCCGGCGAGGACAGGTCGTTCAGCCACAGCGCGAAATCGGCCTGGCGCAGCTCGACCGATTCCAGCAGCACCCAGTACAGCGCGATGAACACCGGGAACTGCACCAGCAGCGGCCAGCAGCCGGCCAGCGGATTGAACTTCTCCTTCTTGTACAGCTCCATCATCGCCTTGTGCATGCGCTCGCGGTCGTCGCCGTAGCGCTCCTTCAGTTCCTGGATGCGCGGCGCGTACTTCTTCATCTTGGCCATGCCGCGGTACTGCGCTTCCGACAGCTTGTACATGACCAGCTTGACCACGAAGGTCAGCAGGATGATCGCCGCGCCCCAGTTGCCGGTGAGCGTGTGGAACCCGTCGAGCAGCCAGAACAGCGGCTTGGCGAGGGCGCCGAGGATGCCGTAGTCCAGCGTGAGCTCGAGGCCCGGCGCGATCGCGGCCAGCTCCTGCTGCAGCTTGGGGCCGACGTACAGGCGTGCGGTGAACGTGTGCTCGGCGCCGGGCGCGAGCTCGCGCGCCGCGCCGACGTACTGGCCCAGGTATCCGCGCTTGCTGCCAGGCTTGGCGGTGAAGGTGTGGGTCTCGTCCTGCGGCGGGATCACCGCGACCAGGAAGTAGTGCTGCAGCATGGCCACCCAGCCGCCGGCCTGGCTGGCCTTGACCGGCTCCTCCGCCAGGTCCTCGAACGCGACCTTGTTGAAGCGATAGCTGCCGGTGCCGCCCTTCTGCTCGTAGAGGCCGATGCCCGCGAACGTGGGCGTGAACGGCGGCGCCTCGCCGGCGGCGAAGGGATCGTTCGCCAGTTGCACGTACGCATTGGCGGCGACCGGTGCGTCAGCGGCGTTGACCACGCGCTGCGACAGCTC
This sequence comes from Gammaproteobacteria bacterium, assembly GCA_031396115.1. Lineage (GTDB taxonomy): Bacteria > Pseudomonadota > Gammaproteobacteria > Nevskiales > Nevskiaceae > JACPFV01. The sequence continues at coordinate 19,325 of JANNKD010000025.1, read as the reverse complement.
GATGACGTAGCTGCCGCGCGTGAAGCGCCAGGTCTTCTGATGGCTGCGGCCGTGCGCGTCGGTGAACTCGAGCGGCACCTCGAGCGTGTTGGCGCCTTCGGTCAGTACGTAGCTCGACTGCGCCGCGCGATAGAGGTCGTTGTGTGTCACCAGCGGTCCCGCGCCCGAGGTCAGGCCCGACTGCACGACGAACTGGCGGCCCTGGGTGTCGTCGAGCAGCGCGACGTGTTCGTCGGGGCGCTGCTTGGCGACCGGGTATCCGAGCAGCACGAGCCGGCGCAGGTCCCCGCCTTGCGCGCTGATCACGGCGGTGAACTTGTCGGTCTGCACCGTGATGCGCTGCGCGGCCGCGGCCGCGGGCGTCGCGACGGCCTGGGCCGTGGCACTGGAGGGCGCCGGCAGGTCGGTCGGCGCGGAAGGGACGTCGTCGCCCGGGGCCGCGGCTTGGCCGGCCTCGGCCAGCGGCGCCTCGACCACCGGCGTCAGCCTGGGCGCGAAGTCTTTCTGCCAGGCCTGGTACAGCAGGAACAGCACCACGCCGATGGCGACCATCAGCGCGAAGCGGCGGTTTTCGATCGTCGTCATCTACTTTTCCGGAACCGGGTCCAAGCCGCCTTCGTTGAGCGGGTGGCAGCGCGCGATGCGGCGCGCCGCGAGTACCGAGCCGCGCACGACGCCGTGGCGCTCGAGGGCCTGAACGGCGTACGCCGAGCAGGTCGGGTGAAAGCGGCAGCGCGGCCCGAGCAGCGGGCTGAGCAGGCGCTGGTACAGGCGAATCAGGCCGATCAGCAGGACGCGCATGTCAGCCGTCCGCAACCTTGCGCCACAGCCGCTCGAGCGTGGCGCGCAGCTCGCTGCTCGCCGCGGCGCCGGCGCCGGCCTTCGCCTGCAGCACGATGTCGGCCGCCGGCAGCGACGCTCGGCGCGCGCGAAAACTCTCGCGCGCCAGGCGCTTGATGCGGTTGCGGCGGGTGGCCAGCGGCACGGCGCGGGCGGAGATGGCGAGGCCGAGGCGCGCCTCGGTCGCGGCGCCGGCGAGGACCGCGGCGCTCAGCAATTTCTCCTGGACGCGACGCCCCTGCTTGAGCACGGCTTCGAACTCGCGCGGATTGCGCAGCCGCGCGCGCGGCGGGAAGGCCAGTGGCAACTCGATCGCCGCTTAGGGGATCAGTTTCTTGCGGCCCTTGGCGCGACGGCGCGCCAGCACCCGGCGGCCGCCGGCGCTCTTCATGCGGGTGCGAAACCCGTGGGTGCGCTTCCGGCGCAGCTTCTTGGGCTGATAAGTACGTTTGCTCATGGCGGCTCGCCGGCTCTTCTCAAAAGGGCGCGGATTTTAGCCGTCGCGCCCCTCCCCAGCAAGAAATTTCCGCCGCCAGACCTGTGGATAACTGTGCGCGAAGGGGTATAGACTGGCGCCCTCTTTTTGCGGCACCCCTCTCGTCGTAACCCAAATTCGCGGGGACTCAGCGGTGGTAGAGCTTTGGCACAAGTGTCTGCGGCGCCTCGAGGGGGAGATCCCCAGCAAGGACCTCAGCACCTACCTGCGCCCCCTGCAGCCGCACTTGCAGGACAAGCACCTGCTGTTGCTCGCCCCCAATAAGCTCGTGCTCAACCGCGTGCGCCAGGACTTCCTGCCGGCCATCAAGAAGGGCCTGGCCGCGCTGGCCGGCGAAGAGGCGCCAAGCGTGGACGTTTCGCTGACCGCCCCGCGCAGCGAAACCGAGGGCCGCCCGGCCCCGGTCAATGGCGGGCACGCCCCCGAGCCGGCGCCGCGCGCCGAGAGCGGCAAGCTCGACCCCAAGTACACCTTCGAGGCCTTCATCGAGGGCAAATCCAACGCCCAGGCGCGCGCCTACGCGTTGCGCGTGGCCGAGGCGCCCGGCGGCGAGTTCAACCCGCTGCTGATCTACGGCGAGTCAGGCCTGGGCAAGACCCACCTGATGCACGCCATCGGTAACCGCATCCGCAGCAAGAACGCCAAGGCCCGCGTCCTGTACGTGGTGGCCGAGCGTTTCTTCCGCGACATGGTCAACGCCATCAAGCTCGGCAAGACCGAGGAGTTCAAGGGTCACTACCGCTCGGCCGACGCGCTGTTGATCGACGACATCCAGTTTTTTGCCGGCAAGGCCGTGACGCAGGAAGAGTTCTTTCACACCTTCAACGAGATGCTCGACGGCGGCCAGCAGATGGTGCTGACCTGCGACCGCTACCCGGCCGAGCTCGACAACCTCGACAAGCGCCTGAAGTCGCGCTTCACGTGGGGCCTGTCGGTGGCGGTCGAGCCGCCGGAGCTCGAGCATCGCGCGGCGATCCTGCTGAGCAAGGCCTCCAGCCGCAAGACGCGCCTGCCCGAGGACGTCGCTTTCTTCGTGGCGCAGCGCATCCGCTCCAACGTGCGCGAGCTCGAAGGCGCGCTCAACCGCCTCGACGCCTCGGCCCAGATCACCGGCCGGCCGATCAACATCGACTTCGCGCGCGAGACGCTGCGCGACATGCTCGCGGCCTACGAGCGCCTGGTCACCATCGACAACATCAAGCGCCAGGTCAGCACCTACTTCAACATCCGCGTCACGGATCTTTCGTCGGCGCGCCGCACCCGCTCGCTGGCGCGCCCGCGCCAGATCGCGATGGCGCTCGCCAAGGAATTGACGCAGCACTCGCTGCCCGAGATCGGGCACGCCTTTGGCAAGGACCACACGACAGTGCTGCACGCCTGCCGCAGGGTCGCCGGGCTGCGCAAGGACGATTCGCGCGTGCGCGAGGATTACGAGAACCTGCTGCGCTTGCTGAGTCACTGAACAAGTTGCGCGCGGGGCTGTGGACAAGCCGTTGGAAAACGCTGGAGTGTTTTAACGACGCACAAACGGGCACAACTTGCGCACAAGGGTGCAGGGGCCGTTCGAGGGGATGTGTTTGGACTGGTAGGACCATTTAACGCGTTGATGCACAAGGCTATTAGTTAACTTACCCCCAAAAGGGGCCTGCGCCTATTACTACTGCTGTTTCTTCTTTTAAACATAAACGAAAAAGACTGGTGAGCACATGAAAATTCAAGTTGGGAGAAACGAACTCCTCACCGCGGTGCAAGCCGTGATCGGCGTGGTGGAGCGCCGCCAGACGTTGCCGGTGCTGTCCAATCTCTTGCTCGATGCGCAAAAGGACGAACTGATCATCACCGGCACCGACCTCGAGATCGAGCTGGTCAGCCGCGCGGTCATCAAGTGCCAGGCCTCGGGCAAGACCACGGTGCCGGCGCGCAAGTTGTTCGACATCTGCCGCGGCCTGCCCGAGGGCGCCGAGCTCACGCTCGACAGCTCGGGCGACAAGCTGGTGCTGAAGTCCGGCAAGAGCCGCTTCACGCTGGCGACGCTGAAGCCCGACGAATTCCCGTCGATGGGCACGGTCAGCGGCGGCAAGGTCATTCGCCTGGCGAAGAAGGACCTGCGCGACCTGATCGAGAAGACGCAGTTCGCGATGGCGAACCAGGACGTGCGCTACTACCTCAACGGCATGCTGCTGCACGTCACGGCCAAGCGCCTGCGCGCCGTCGCTACCGATGGGCATCGCCTGGCGATGAGCGAGCTGGTGAAGGACACCAAGCAAAAGGAAGAGACGCAGCTGATCCTGCCGCGCAAGGCCGTGCTCGAACTGCAGCGCCTGCTCGAGCCGACCGACGCCGAAGTCGAGCTGCGCCTGTCCGATACGCAGTTCCAGGCCGACCTTGACGTGATCCGCCTGACCTCCAAGCTGATCGACGGCCGCTTCCCGGATTACGAGCGCGTGATCCCCGAGGCCGGCGATCGCAAGATGAAGGCCAATCGCGAGCGTGTGCGCTCCGCGCTGTCACGCGCCGCGATCCTGTCGAATGAGAAATTCCGTGGCGTGCGCCTGCAACTGGCCGACGGCAAGCTGCGCCTGTCCACGCACAACCCGGAACACGAAGAGGCCGAGGAAGAGCTCGACGTGAATTACACGGGCGCGGCGCTCGAGATCGGGTTCAACGTGAACTACCTGCTGGATGCGCTCGGCGCGATGCAGTCCGAGGACTTCCACATGGAGCTCAAGGGCCCCGACGCGAGTGGCCTGCTGCAGGAGTCGGCCAACGCCAGCAGCAAGTACGTCGTGATGCCGATGCGGCTGTAGGAGCGGTCCTTCGACAAGCTCAGGACAGGCTTTAGCCGCGAGCAAGTCCTTTGCACTTCACGCGCGTCGCCGGCGAGAACTTCCGGCTCTTCCCCGCTTTCAGCCTGGAGCCGCGCCCCGGGGTCAACCTCCTGCTCGGCGCCAACGCGGCCGGCAAGACCACGCTGCTGGAAGCGATCTACGCGCTGGGCCGCGCCAAGAGCTTTCGCGGCGCCCCCCCTGAGCAGGCCGGCGTCGCCGGAACCCACTGGCGCCTGCACGGCCGCCTTGCCACGTCCGCCGGCCCGGCGCTCGCGGTCGGGCTGAAATGGGAGCCCGGGGCGATGGATTTGCGGCTCGACCAGTCGCCGGCCGGCGTGCAGGACCTGGTCAGCCGCGTGGCGGTGCAGATCCTCGAGCCCGACTCGCACCGTCTGCTGGAAGACGGCCCGGTTTACCGGCGCCGCTACCTCGACTGAGGCGTGTTCCACGTGGAACATCGGTTTTACCCGGCCTGGCGGCGCTACCAGCGCGCACTCAAGCAGCGCAACCAGGCGCTGCGCTCCCGCGCGGGCCGCGCCGAAGTCGAAGCCTGGAACGCGGAGCTCATCGCCTCCGGCGGCGAGGTTCAGGAAACCCGCGAAACGCACCTGCAGCACCTGCGCGAGGGCCTGGGGGCAACCCTGCAGGCCCTGCTCGGCCCGCTGGACTGGTCGCTGGAGCTGGCGCGCGGCTGGACCGCGGGCAAATCGCTCGAGCAGGCGCTCGCCGAGCACTACGAGCAGGACTGCCGTCAGGGCAAGACCGTGGCCGGGCCGCACCGCGCGGAGCTCAAGCTCAAGCTGGCCGGGCGCTCGGCCAAGCGCCAGGTCAGCCGCGGGCAGCAGAAGCTGCTGATCGCCGCGCTGCTGCTGGCGCAGGCGCGCCTGGTGCAGGAGCGAGCAGGGCTTTCCCCGGTGCTGCTGGTGGACGACTTCCCGGCCGAGCTCGGCGCGCCGTTCCAGCAGGCCCTGATCGGCGCGCTGCTGGCCTATCCAGGACAGAGTTTCGTGACCTCGATCGAGCGCACCCCGGCGCTCGCGCGGGTGACCGAAAGTGCCCCGCAAAATACGCCGAAAAATGCGGTGTTCCACGTGGAACATGGGGCCGTTTCGGGCCCTTCGCTGGTATAATTTCCACCTCGTAAAAACATCCGCGGAACGGCCTGTCCGGACCGCGCAAAACCAGGGCCCAATGTCCGAAATCGGAACCTACGATTCCTCCAGCATCAAGGTGCTGAAGGGGCTGGAAGCCGTGCGCCAGCGTCCCGGCATGTACATCGGCGACACCGACGACGGCACCGGCCTGCACCACATGGTGTTCGAGGTGGTGGACAACGCCATCGACGAGGCCCTGGCCGGTTACTGCACCGAGGTCGTCGTGATCATGCACGCCGACGGCTCGGTGTCGGTGTCCGACAACGGCCGCGGCATCCCGGTCGACACGCACAAGGAAGAGGGGCGCTCGGCGGCCGAGGTCATCATGACCATCCTGCACGCCGGCGGTAAGTTCGGCGGCAGTGGCTACAAGGTGTCCGGCGGCCTGCACGGCGTCGGCGTGTCGGTCGTCAACGCGCTGTCCGAGCTGCTGATCCTCGACATCTGGCGCGACGGCCACCACCACAGCCAGGAGTACCGCGACGGCGCGCCGCAGGCGCCGCTCGCCAGGCTGGAACCCACCGAAAAGCGCGGCACGCTGGTGCGCTTCTATCCGAGCGGCCAGGTTTTCACCAACCGCAAGTTCGACTACGACATCCTGGCGCGCCGGCTGCGCGAACTGTCGTTCCTGAATTCGGGTGTGCGCATCGTGCTCAAGGACGAGACCTCCGGCCAGGAGGACGTCTTCGAGTACAAGGGCGGCATCGCGGCGTTCGTGCAGTACCTGAACCGCAGCAAGCAGGCGATCCACGAGACGATCCTGAACCTCACCGCCGAGCAGGACGGCATCGTGGTCGAGGCTGCGCTGCAGTGGAACGACTCCTACGTCGAGAACGTGTTCGTCTTCACCAACAACATCCCACAGCGCGACGGCGGCACGCACCTGACCGGTTTTCGCAACGCGCTGACGCGCACGATCGGCGACTACCTCGAGTCCGAGGGCGTGGCCAAGCGCGAAAAAATCACCATGACCGGCGATGACACGCGCGAAGGTCTCACCGCCGTGCTGTCGATCAAGCTGGTGGATCCCAAGTTCTCGTCGCAGACCAAGGACAAGCTGGTGTCGTCGGAGGTCACCCCGGTCGTCCAGGCGGTAATTAGCGGCAAGTTGCGCGATTTTCTGATGGAGAACCCGAAAGAAGCGCGCATGATGGCCGCAAAAGTCGTCGAGGCGTCACGCGCCAGGGAAGCTGCGCGCAAGGCCAAGGAGCTCAACCGCCGCAAGAGCGTGCTGGACGTCGCCGGCCTGCCCGGCAAGCTCGCCGACTGCCAGGAGAAGGATCCGGCCAAGTCCGAGCTGTTCCTGGTCGAGGGTGATTCCGCCGGCGGCAGCGCCAAGCAGGGCCGCGACCGCCACTTCCAGGCGATCCTGCCGCTGAAGGGCAAGATCCTGAACGTCGAAAAAGCGCGCATCGAGAAGATGCTGTCGTCGCAGGAGATCGCGACGCTGATCACCGCGCTCGGCACCGGCATCGGCGCCGACGAGTTCAAGGCCGAGAAGCTGCGCTACCACCGCATCATCATCATGACCGACGCTGACGTGGACGGCGCGCACATCCGCACGCTGCTACTGACGTTCTTCTACCGCCACATGCACGCGCTGGTCGAGCGCGGCCACGTCTACATCGCGCAGCCACCGCTGTACAAGGTCAAGATCGGCAAGAGCGAGAGCTACGTGAAGGACGACAGCGAGCTCAACGACTGGCTGCTGACCGCTGCCCTCGAAGACACGAGCTGGACGCCGGGCGCCGGCAAGGTGCCGGTGCCGGGCAAGGATTTCGAGCGCTTCCTGCGTGCGCACGCCTCGATCAACGACCTGCTCGCCAAGCTCTCGCGCCGCTACGACCTGTTCGTGCTCGAGCAGTTGCGCGACCACTCGCCGGTGCCGGCCGACGCGGCCGCGCTCGCGACGTGGTCCGGCAAGTTTGCCGCCGACCTCAACGCCAGCGGCCATCTGAAGGGCCAGTACTCGGTGCATGCGCGCGCCGAGCAGGCCGGCCTGGCCGTGACCGTCACGCGTCGCGCGCACGGCGCCGAGCACGTCATTCATTTCGGGCCGGAGTTCCTCAACGGCCCCGAGTACCGCCGCATCGTCGACCTGCAGCAGGCGCTGAAGCACCTGGTCGGCGAGGGCGCGACAGTTCACCGCGGCGACAAGGAGCGCGCGATCGGCAGCTTCGCCGACGGCTTCGACTGGCTGATGGCCGAGACCCGGCGCGGCATGCACATCCAGCGCTACAAGGGCCTCGGCGAGATGAATCCCGAGCAACTGCACGAGACGACGCTCGATCCGGCACAGCGCCGCCTGGTGCAGGTCAAGATCGAGGATGCGGTCGCCGCCGACCAGATGTTTACGACACTGATGGGCGAGCAGGTGGAACCGCGGCGCGAGTTCATCGAGAAGCACGCGCTGCTGGTGGGCAACCTCGACGTGTAGGAGCGGCACCTTGCCGCGGCCGGGTCGCGCCTAGGAGGCGCTCCTACAGCAGCGCGGTCAGCTTCTTCAGCGCCCGCCTCAATTCCGCTTCGCTCGCTGCCGTGAGATTGGCGTGGCCGATCTTGCGCGCCGGCTTGGCGGCCTTGCCGTAGAGGTGCAGGTGCAGCTGCGGAATCTTCGCCAGCTGCGCGAGATCCGGCACGGCCCCGATGAAATTCACCATCGCGCAGGGTCCGCGCATCGCGGTCGAGCCCAGCGGCAGGCCCGCGACCGCGCGCAGGTGATTCTCGAACTGCGAGCAGACCGCACCGTCAAGGGTCCAGTGGCCCGAGTTGTGCACGCGCGGCGCGATCTCGTTGCCGAGCAGCTTGCCCCTGGCGGCGAAGAACTCGAAGGCCAGCACGCCGACATACTCGAGCCGCTCCATCACGGCGCGCGTGGCGCGCTCGGCGGCGTTCTGCAGCGGATCCTTCGGGCGCGGGATCGAGGTGCGCAGGATGCCGTCGCGATGGACGTTCTCGGCCACCGGGTAGAACGCGGTTGCGCCGTCCTTGCCGCGCACGCCGATGCAGGAGATCTCGCGGTCGAACTTGACGAAGGCCTCGAGCAACAGCGGCTGCTGGCCCAGGCGCTCCCACGCCGGTGCGACGTCGGCGGATGAGCGCAGCACGGCCTGGCCCTTACCGTCGTAGCCGAGACGCCGCGTCTTCAGCACGCCCGGAAAGCCGATGCGCGCGAGCGCCGCATCGAGCTCGGCCCGCGAGCCGACCGCCGCGTACGGCGGCACCGCGATCCTGAGCGAGTCGAACAGCTGTTTTTCGGACCAGCGGTCCTGTCCGGCTTCGAGTGCGCGCGGATGCGGCAGCAGCGGCTTGCGCGCGGCAACGAACGCCGCGGTTTTCGCCGGGACGTTCTCGAACTCGTAGGTGGCGACGTCGACGCGCGAGCAGAACTCGGCAAGCGCCTTTTCGTCGGCGTACCCGGCGTGGAGGTGCTCGCCGAGCGGCGCGGCGCAGGCCTCGGCGGCCGGGTCGAGGAACACGAAGTCGAAACCGAGCGGGTAGCCGGCCAGGGCCAGCATGCGACCCAACTGCCCTGCCCCCAGGATGCCGACCTTCACTTGCGCGGCTTGGGATTCTTCAGCACCGCGCGCGTCTGCGCGCGGCGGTAACGCTCGAGGCGGCTTGCCAGGCCGGCGTCGTCGAGCGCGAGGATGGCGGCCGCGAGCAGCGCCGCGTTGATCGCCCCGGCCTTGCCGATGGCGAGCGTGCCGACCGGGATGCCCTTGGGCATCTGGGCGATGGAGAGCAGCGAGTCCAGGCCCTGGAGCGTTTTCGACTCGACCGGCACCCCGAGCACCGGCAGGCGCGTGCTCGCGGCGGTCATGCCCGGCAGGTGCGCGGCGCCGCCGGCGCCCGCGATGATGACCTTGAGGCCACGACCGGCGGCGGAACTGGCGTAGCGCGCTAGCTTCAGCGGCGTGCGGTGCGCGGAAACGACCTCGCACTCATGCGGGATGCGCAGCAATTTGAGGGTGTCGGCGGCGTGGGAGAGGGTTTCCCAATCGGATTGGGAACCCATGATGACGCCGACCAGAGGCTTGTTTTTAGGCACTTTCCTGGACCCTTGGGGGGCGGGGAAAGCGGCGCATTGTAGCCCCTTTCCCCCAGGAAGCTACGGCAGGTCGTACTCCGCCGTGACCGACGCCTGGAATTTCATTTCGCCGGCCTGGTAGGTCTGCGCGGCCTGGTCCGAGGTCATCTGCATCTTGGACTCGTGCCGCATCTGCATCAGCGGCATCCCGCCCGACTCCGACGCCGACAACGTGTGCAGCCGGCCGAGCTTCACGCCCATGGCCTTGGCCAGCACTTCGGCATTGGCCTTGGCGTCCTGGGCCGCCAGCGCCAGCGCCGCGCGCTGGTGCTCATCCTTCCGGGTGGAGCCGAAGTTCACGCCGGACACGCGGTTGGCGCCGGTCTCGACCGCGCCCTGCAGCAGCTTGCCGAGCTTGGCGAGGTCGCGCAGGTCCACATCCATCTGGCGCGAGACGAAGTAGCCGACGATGCGCGGGCGGCTGCTGATCACGCTGCCGTCGTACTGCGGATTGACGTTGAGCTGCGCGCTGCGCACCTGGCTCTTCGGGATGCCGAGCGACTCGCACAGCTTGAGCAGCTTGGCGGTTGCCTCGGTCACGGCCCTCTCCGCGTCAGCCAGCGATTTCTCGCTCGCCTCGGCCGAGAAGCTCACGTCGGCGCGGTCGGGCGCGGCCGCGACCTCGCCTTCGCCGGAGACGGCGAGCAGGCGCGGCCTGGGTTCATCGTGCGCCGCGGCGGCGGCGCTGAAGGTCAGCGCGACGAGCGCGCAGGCAAGGCGGCTGAGTGGGTCCATGAAGTGCGGGTGCCGATGACTTTGACGGAAGCGCCATCGTGCAGGTTTTCGGCGCCGCGCACCACCACCGTGTCACTCGCCAGCAGCATGCCCTCGACCGCCACCCAGTCGCCGTCGGCGATGCCCGTGGTCACGATCAAGCGCTGCACCTTGTTGTCGGGCCCGACGCGAAACACGGCGAGGCCCTCGGCGCGGATGACGAGCGCATCGCGCGGCACCGCCAGCAGCGACTGCGGCTCACCGAGCGGCAGCTCGACCTGGATCACGCTGCCCGACGGCAGGCGGCCGCGCGGCGGCAGGTCCACCAGCACCTCGAAGCTCTGCGAACGCGCATCGCCGGCCGGGACGATGCCGCGCACGCGCGCGTTGCCCTCACCGCCATCGAATTTCACCTTGACCGTGTCCCCCGCCTTGATCGCGCGCACGTGGCGCAGCGGCAGGAACAGGCGGATCTCGAGCGTCTCGGGATCCAGCAGGCGCGCCACGACCTCGCCGCGCGCGACTTCCTCGCCCGCGCGCTTGATGCGCTCGGAGACCACGCCGCCGAAAGGCGTGCGCAGCTCGGCGCGCGCCAGGCGGTCCCGCATCTGCGAATGCGTGGCGCGCGCGATCTCGAGGTCCGCCGCCGCCAGGTCGCGCGCCGCCTCGGACTGCTCCAGCTGCATGCGGCTGACCGCGGTGCCCAGGCCCTTGAGCCGCTCGGCCTCGCGCGCCAGGGACGCCTGGTTGATCTCGCCGCGCTTTACGCGCGCAGCGAGTTCGAGCTCCTGCAGCTTGAGCTCGTCGGTATCCAGCCGCGCGACCACGCCGTTCTTGCCGACGCGCGTGCCGGGCTCGGCCACCCAGGCCAGGCGCCCGGCGACCGATGCCGAGAGGTCGGCCGCGGCGCGCGAGCGCACCTGGCCGGTCACGGTGATGTGCGGCGCGAGCTCGCGCTTTTCCACCGGCGCGGTCTCGACCGCGGCCGCCGGCGGCTGCTGGGCGAACGCCGAAGACGCGACCAGCAAGCCGGCCACCAGGAAATAGTTACGCATTGCGGTCCTCCAGAAACAACGGCTCATTTCGCCATCGCCGGTACGATGACGGCGCGCTGCACGGCGGACGCTTCTCCCAGCCGCAGCAGGCTGGGCATCAGGAACCAGGTGAAGGCGGTGCCGATGACCATGCCGCCGGCGACCACCGCGGCGAGGCCGCGGTAGATCTCGGCGCCGAGGCCCGGCAGGAAGATCAGCGGCAGCATGCCGAGCACGGCCGTCAGCGTGGACATCACGATCGGCCGGGCACGCGTTTCGAGGGCTTGCCGGACCGCCTCGCGGCGCGGCAGGCCGGTACGTTCCCGCGCCCGCGTCTGGTCCACCAGCAGGATCGCGGCGTTGACCACGAGGCCGAGCAGGATGATGAAGCCGATCATGGTCAGCAGGTCGAGCGCCTGGAACTTGAACAGGCCGATCACCTGCAGCGCGGCGATGCCGCCCGCCGTGGACACCGGCAGCACCAGCATCACCAGGAACGAATCCCAGACCGAGCGGAACAGCGCCGCCATCAGCGCGAACAGGATCAGCAGCGCCAGCGCGAAGTTCTGCGCCATCGCGCCGAGCGCCTGGTGCAACTCGTTGACGGAGCCGGCGTAGGTCAGCTGCGCGTTGGCCGGCATGGCCGCGCGCAGCGGCGGCTCGACCTTTTCGCGCAGCAACGTCAGCGCCTCGTCGAGCGACATGGTCGGGGGCGGCTCGAAGCTCACCGACACGGTGCGCTTGCCGCCGACGCGCAGCAGCTGTGACGGGCCGACGGTCTGGCGGATGCGGGCCAGCTCGCCGACGGTCTGCACGCCGGCGCCCGGCGTCAGGATCGGCAGTTCGGCGAGCTCCTGCTCGCTCTTCCACTCGTTGCCCTTGATGATGATGTTGAGGCGCTCGTTGCCGTCGAAGTACTCGCCGGCCCACAGCCCGCCGGTGAACGCCCGCAGCGCGCTGGCCACGCCGTTGCGGTCCATGCCCGCGCGCGAGATGCGCCACTCGTCCGGCACCAGCTGCAGCTCGGGCTGGTTCATCTCGAGCGCCGGGAACGGCTGCGGCGAGGTGTCGGGAATCGCCTTCGGGATCTCGGCCATCGCCACCTTGGCCGACTTCATCAGCGCCGTCAGGTCGGGGCCCTGCAGGTGCAACTGGATCTCGCGCGAGTTGTTGCCGTCCACCGAGAGCAGCGAGCCCTGGTTGGCAAAGGCGCGCACGTCGGGCAGGTCGGCCAGGATCTTGGTGCGCAGCAGGTCGACCACATCCTTGGTCTTGCGCGGATCGGCCGCGTACGCGACCACCACGCCGCCGCCGCCGCCGCCCCAGGCAGAGAAGTTGTAGTACTTGATGCCAGGCTCGGCTTTGCCCTCGAGGTGCGGCTTGAGGCGCTCGATCACGATCGGCGCGAACTCGGCCTTGGCGGTCTCGAGGTTGCCGCCCGGCGGCAGCCGGAACTGGCCCCAGACGTTGTCGGTCTGCGCGACCGGCAGGTAGTCCACTTTCGGCACGAACAGCACGATGAACAGCAGGCTGCCGCCGACCACGCCGGCGATCCAGCCCAGGCGCGCCTGCGGCCGGTTGGTCGCGTGCATCGCGAACGCGGTCATCTTCGTCCACCAGTGATGGTGCTGGTCGGCCGGGAAGCCCTTGGCCAGCGCCCAGCGGTTGGCCGCCGGGATCACGGTCATCGCCACCAGCAGCGAGGCGGCGTGCGACACCGACATGGTGATGGCGAGGTCCTTGAACAGCTGGCCCTCGAGCCCTTCCATGAACAGCACCGGCAGGAAGATCGCGATCGAGGTCAGCATCGAGGCGAGCAACGCGGGCATGACCTCCTGCGCGCCCTCGACCGTGGCCTCCCACGGCGACTTGCCTTCCTGCAGGAAGCGCAGGATGTTGCCCTGCACGATCAGCGCGGCGTCGATGACGATGCCGGTGGAGAAGGCCAGGCCCGCGAGCGAGATCACGTTGAGCGTGCGGCCGAGCACGTGCAGCGTGATGACGGCGAAGAACAGCGACAGCGGGATCGACAGGCCGATGACGGCCAGCGCGCGCGGCCCGCGCAGGAAGAACCACAGGCCGCCGACCGCCAGCAGGATGCCGACGACCAGGCTCTCCTCGACGAACGAGATCGCGCGGCGCACGTACACCGACGCATCCCACGACAGGTCCATCAGCAGCTTTTCTTTCGCCAGCGGGCCGGCGTTGAGCTCGTCGATGGCTTCCTTCACGCCCTCGATCAGCTCCACGGTGTTGGATTCGGAGGTGCGCTGCACGGTCATGTAGTAGGCCGGCACGCCGTTGCGGTAGCTGAACCACTGCGCATCCTGGTAACCGACGCGAATGTCGGCGACCTCGCGCAGCGCCAGCGGGCGGTCGCCGCTCCAGCCGACGATCAGGTCGCCGATCTGCTCGACCGGCTCGCGCCCGGTGAAGCGCACCGTGAACTGCTTGCGGCCGACGTTGACGAAGCCGGCCGAGGCGTCGCGCGCGGCGATGATGGTCGAGGCGACCTGCTGCGGCGTGATGCCGAGCGCGGCCAGGCGATGCGCGTCGAAGCGCACCTGCACCTCGCGCGGGCGCCCGCCCTCGAGGTTCACGCGCGAGACGCCCGGCACGCGCGCCAGGCGTGGTTCGACGACCTCCTCCATCAGCTTCTGGTAATGGGCGGCCACGTCGGTGACCGGGTTGCCCGGCAGCGGCCGCACCAGCATCGACGCGGCGTTGGCGCCCTGCCAGTTGTCACCGCCGAAGGCCTGAGGCTCCTCGGCTTCGAGCGGAATCGGCGGCAGCGTATTGAGTCGGCCGACGATGTCGAGCATGACGCGCGTCATGTCGGTGCCGACCTCGAACGTCAGGCCGACGCCGCCGCCGCCGCGGTTGGACTGTGAGCGCATCTCGACCAGGCCCGGCATGCCGCGCATGGCCTCTTCGATCGGCTCGACCATCACCTCTTCGACTTCGGACGGCGCGGCCTCGCGCCAGCCGACGTTGATCCACACCTGGGGGCGGCTGGTGTCGGGCAGCAGCTGGATCGGCAGCTTGATCAGCGCCAGCGTGCCGAACAGCAGGACGATGAGGCCGGCCGCGGCAACCGCCGGGGGGTTCTGTAGCGAGAATTGCGTTAGGCGCATGACGGCTCCCGAGAGCAGCGTCGCGATCTGCCCACCCATTGGATGCAGGAGGGCTGCGCGACGTTTACAGCGACGCTTTAAACTGGCGCCCCAATCGGCGTCTTTCAGCTAGATGCATCACTCCCCGCAAACGGTCGCGCTCACCCGCGACGTCATCGGCACCCTCATCCCGGCGGGGACGAAGGTGGAGTTGCCGTCGGGCACGGACGCGACCATTACCCAGGCCCTGGGGGGCAGCTACACCATCCAGGTCGAGGGGCACCTGTTCCGCATCGAGGGCAAGGACGCGGACGCCCTGGGCAAGGAGCCCGTGCGGGGGCCGGATGTGCCCGAGAACGCCACGGATCAGGACCTGGAGAATGCTGTCATCGAGCAACTTCGTACGGTCTACGATCCGGAAATACCAATCAACGTCGTCGAACTTGGTCTTATTTACGAGTCCAAGCTGGAGCCCATGCCTGACGGCAAGCGCAAGGCCGTGATCCGCATGACCCTGACTGCCCCCGGGTGCGGCATGGGGGACATCCTGGTCCAGGACGCCAAGACGAAGGTGCTGCAGATCCCGGGCATCGCGGAGGCGGACATCCAGCTGGTGTTCGATCCCCCGTGGACCCAGGACCGGATGTCCGAGGCTGCCCGGCTCCAGACCGGCCTGATATGAGGGCGCCATGAGCGAGACCACGACCCGGGGCGTCCGCATCCTGGTGCGGCCGCGGTTCATCCCGGAGCAGTCGGACCCCGACAACGGCCAGTGGCTGTTCGCCTACCACATCACCATCCGCAACCTTGGCGAAGACACCGTGCAGCTGATTTCGCGGCACTGGGTCATCACCAACGGCGAAGGCAGAGTCGAGGAAGTGCGCGGCCCCGGGGTGGTCGGCTACCAGCCCGTGCTCAAGCCCGGCGAGGAGTTCGAGTACACCAGCGGCTGCCCGCTCAGCACGCCGGTCGGCACCATGCACGGCGAGTTCAACATGGTGGTGCCCGGCAGCGGCGAGAAGTTCGACGCCAAGATCGAGCCGTTCCGGCTCGCGGTGCCCACGGCGCTGAATTGAGGTTGTAGGAGCGCCTCCTAGGCGCGACGGCGCGGCGTATCCAGTCGCGCCAAGGTGGCGCTCCTACACGCGGTTCATTTCTGGCACTTCGGGCAGTAATACGACGACCGCTGCCCGATCACGAGCCGCTTGATCGGCGTCTTGCAACTGCGGCACGGCTGGCCGGCGCGGTCGTAAACAAAAAGTTTCTGCACGAAGTAGCCCGGCTCGCCCTGGCTGTCACGGAAATCGCGGAAGGTCGTGCCGCCGGCGGCGATGGCTTCGTTGAGCACCGCGCGCACGGCGTCGACCAGCGCGCCAAACTCGGCGCGGGTCACTCGCCCCGCCGCGCGCCGCGGCCGGATGCCGGCCCGGAACAGCGCCTCGACCGCGTAGATGTTGCCGACGCCCACGACGATGCGGCCGTCCATCAGGAAATTCTTCACCGGCGCGCTGCGCCTGCGCGCGAGGCGCGCGAGGGCGTCGGAGTTGAACGCGTCGCTGAGCGGCTCCGGCCCCAGGTGCCGGATCAGCACGTGATGGGCCTGCGATGCCGGCCACCAGAGCGCCGCGCCGAAGCGGCGCGGATCGTTGAAGCGCAACGTGAGGCCGCCGGACAGCTCGAGGTCGAAGTGGTCGTGCTTGCGCAGCGCGCGGCCCGGTTCCTGCAGCGCAAGGTTGCCGGTCATGCCGAGGTGCAGGATCACGCGATCACGCTTGCCGCCGGCTGCGCCGGCGGGGGCGCCAAGGTCGAGCAGCAGGTACTTGCCGCGGCGATCCACCGCGCGGATGCGCCGTCCCGCGAGCCTGGCCTCGAAGCCGCGCGCGATGGGCCAGCGCAGGCGCCGTTCGCGCACGATCACCTTGTCGATGGCGCGGCCGACCACGTGCGGCTCGATGCCGCGGCGGATGGTTTCGACTTCGGGGAGTTCGGGCATCGCCCCTACGGCTT
Source organism: Gammaproteobacteria bacterium (assembly GCA_031396115.1). Taxonomy (GTDB): domain Bacteria; phylum Pseudomonadota; class Gammaproteobacteria; order Nevskiales; family Nevskiaceae; genus JACPFV01. The sequence goes on along the minus strand of JANNKD010000025.1, from coordinate 3,049 downwards.
CGGCTTTTCCAACGCCGGCGCCGGCAGCTTGAGCAGCTCGTCGGCCAGCGCCCTGGACATGACCAGGTTCACGCCGAGGTCGGCGCGGCGCAGCTTGAGTTGCGGCTCGCGCGCGACCACGACGAACTCGCGCGCAACGCCACCCTTGAGCGTGACCTTCACCTTGTCGCCGCCGGCCTTGGCGCCAACTTTTGGATCTGGCGCCATCTCGTTCCACATCGAGCGCGCGCCTTTCCAGCCATCGGCCAGTTTCTGCATGGAATCGGCGCCGGCGTTTGGGTCGGCCGGCGTGACCGACCACTTACCGTCGGCGCCCTTGGCCAGCGTCAGCTGCGGCAGCTCGATGCGCTCGATCTCTGCGCCCGCCGGGAACAGGTCCTTGGCGACGAGATCGGCGTAGTCCTTGTCGAGCGCCGCGCCGGGCGGGTCCTCGATCAGGAACGCGCCGTCCGCGGTCTTGACGTAGCGGCGGTACTCGATCGGCTCGTTGCTGCCGAAGCCGATCGCGGCGTCGTTCAGCGTCAGGGTGAATTGCGGCGGATCGAGATCGAGGTCCTTGAGCGTGGCGCCCTCGAGCCTGAGCTGGGTCTCGCGATCGGCGAGGCCGACCAGCGCGTTGACCTCGAACGGATCGGCCTCGGCCACGATCGGCGCGGCGAGCTGCCAGTGGCTGCCCTGCTTTTCGAGGCGGATCGGCGGCGCGCCGGGATGCTCGAGCACGATGCGCGTGACCGCGTCCGGCTTGTAGGCGGTCAGCGGCGGACCCGCCGGCTCGGCCTGTTGCGCGAAATAGACCGCGACGCCGAGGCCGAGGGCCGCGGCGAGCAGGGTCAGGTTGAGGCGCGCGCGCTTCATGCCCGGCGGCGGATCACCCAACGCGTCACGCCGAAACCCAGCAACGCGGCGGGCAGCAGGAAGGCGAATCCGAAATAGATCGCGTACATGCCCCAGCCGGGGATCACCAGCGCGGTGTCCGGGGCCTTGGGCACGTCGATGTTGAGCAGCTCGTCCTGCGAGGCCAGCCACTGCACCAGGTTCAGGCCGAGCAGGCTGTTGCCGAGCTGGGCGACGTAGCCATTGGCGAGGAAGTCGCTGTCACCGACCAGCGCGACGCGCTGCGCGCGGCCCTTCTGCGCCGGCGCCGTTTCGCCTTCCGGCGGCGCGGCCGCCGGCTTGAGCTCACGCGTCAGCGTGACGCCGAGCGTCAGCGGCCCTTGCGTGTCGCCCTTGGCCGTGTCGAGCGCGAGCTCTCCCTCGAGCGCGCCGGTCTCGAGCCAGGCGTGCTCGCTCGTGGTCAGCAGCGGTTGCGCGGTCCACGGCGCGCCGGGATCGGACGTGTAGGTCAGGCCGCGCACCAGCGGGAACAGCGCGTTCTCGGGGAAATCGTGCGTGACCGGGTTCTGCGGATACTGCGTGGTGATGTAGATGAACGGCGGCAGGCCGAGGGACGCCGACTCGAGCAGGATGCCGGTGCCCTTCTGCCAGCTGACGCCGAGCGACTTCGCCAGCACGCCGAGGCTCGCCGCCGGGTCCTTGTTGCCCTCGACCGGATCGACCAGCCACAGCAGGTTGCCGCCCCGCTGCACGTACGCGTCGACCAGCTTCGCCTCGCCCTCGAGCAGCGCCCGCGCCGGGCTGGCGACGACCAGCACGGCGGTGTTGTCCGGCACGCGGGCGTCGGTGGCCAGGTTCAAGGTGCGCAGCTTGAGGCCCTTGTCGCGCAGCAGGTCGGCAAACTGGGCGTAGCCGTTCTGCTCGCTGTCGCCGATCGAGCGCTCGCCGTGGCCTTCGAGGAACACCACCCAGCGCTCGCCGGACTGCGCGAGGCGCTGCAGCGCGCCGGTGACGGCCTGCTCGGTCGTGGCGGCGAGGTTCTCGTGGCGGCCCTGGTACTCGATGATCGCTTCGCCGGCGCGCTGCACGTTGTAGTCGCGCACCTTTTGCGGGTTGGTGGACGGGTCGATGAACTCGAGCGTGACGTTGTCTTTCACGCGCTGGTAGCGCCGGATGTCGGCTTCGATCGCCTGCCGCATCTCCGACCGCGGATAGACGAACACCTTGAAGGCGACCGGATCCGGCATCGCCGAGAGCAGCTTGCGCGAGGCTTCGGTAAGCGTATTGCGGTTGCCCGCGGTCCAGTCCAGCTCGACCTTGTAGCGGTTCGACAGCCAGCCGAGCATCGCCAGCACGGCGACGGCCAGCGCGGCGCTGAACAGTTGCTGCAACAGCACCTGCTTGCGGGAGGCCATGTCAGCTGCGCTCCAGGTCGAGGCGCTGCACGGTCAGCCACAGGAACAGGCCGGTGAACAGGAAGTAGTAGGCGACGTCACCGGTGTTGAAGATGCCGCGGCGCAGGTTGTCGAAGTGCCCGATCAGCGAGAGGTAGCCGAACACCTCGGCGAACGGGATGTCCTGGTAGGCGACGATCTGCACCAGCCACACCAGCAGCAGCAGGCCGAAGCTGCCGACGGCGGCGATGGTCGGTTCGCGCGTCAGCGACGACACGAACATCCCGGCCGCGCCGAACGCCAGCATCATCAGGAACAGCCCGAGCAGCCCGGCGGCGATGCGGCCGAGGTCGAGGTCCGTGCCCGGCAGCAGCGACAGCGGCATGATCGCCAGCAGCACGAGCAGCGCGAGCATGAAGCCGGTGAGGCCGAGGAACTTGCCAAGCACGATCTCGGTCAGCGAGGCTGGCGACGACAGCAGCAGCGTGAAGCTGCCGGATTTCCTCTCTTCCGAGAACAGCCGCATGGTCATCAGCGGCATCACCAGCAGCAGCACGATGATGGCGAAGCCGTACAGGCCGCCGCCCATGTAATCGGCGACGCCCGTGAACTGGTCGCCCAGCTCGGCGTTGCGCGCGTAGTCGATCAGCAGGTTGATGAACACGAAGCCGAGGATCAGCTGCACCACGGCGAGCACCGCCCACGCCAGCGGCGACAGGAAGATGCGGCGCAGCTCGCCGCGCGCAATGACGAGGACGTGGTTCATGCAGCCTCCGCCGCCACGTCGCGCGGCTCGTCGCCGGCGGTCAGCTCGACGAAGA
>JANNKD010000014.1:0-2718 GCA_031396115.1 Gammaproteobacteria bacterium | reverse complement strand
CTGCCGGAGGCGCTCAAGGAGCTGGTGGTCAGCGAGAAGGACGGTGAGATCGAGCTCAAGCTCGAGCGCGCCAGGCACCCGGTCGGCGAGGTGCTCGAAGCACTGCGCGCCGGCGGCGCGCGCATCGACGACGTGCATACGCGCGAACCGACCCTGGAAGACATTTTCGTGGAGATGACACGGGCGAAGCCCGTGTCATCCCGAGGAGCGTAGCGACGAGGGATCTCGTTCCGCACGAGATCCCTCGCTACGCTCGGGATGACACCGGAGGACACCATGCCACTTGTTGACGTGAACGCCGAAGGGCTGCGCACCCTGACGCTCAAGGAAGTGAAGCGTTTCTGGAGCGTGCTGGGCCAGACCGTCACCGCGCCCGTCATGACGGCGCTGTTGTACCTGCTCGTGTTCGGCCAGGTCATGGAAGGCCGCGTCGAGGTCTACCCCGGCGTGGCCTACACGCAGTTCCTGATCCCCGGGCTGATCATGATGAGCGTGATCCAGAATTCCTTCGCCAATTCGTCGTCGTCGCTGACCCAGGCCAAGATCATGGGCAACCTGGTGTTCGTGTTGATGGCGCCGATCGCGGCCTGGGAAATGTTCGCGGCCTACCTCGGCTCGAGCCTGCTGCGCGCGGGCCTGGTCGCGCTCGTGCTGTACGCCGCCACCTGGCCGTTCGTGCACCTGCCGGTGGATTCGTTCGGCGTGCTGCTCGGCATGTTCCTGCTCGCCGGCGGCAGCCTGGCCGTGATCGGCGTGATCGCCGGCATCGTCGCCAGCAAGTTCGACCACCTCGCCTCGTTCCAGAACTTCCTGATCCTGCCGGCGTCGTTCCTGTCGGGCGTGTTTTACTCGATCCACTCGCTGCCGCCGTTCTGGCAGCAAGTCAGCCACTTCAACCCGTTCTTCTACATGATCGACGGCTTCCGCCGCGGCTTCCTCGGCGTCGGCGACGTACCGATCTGGCAATGCTTTGCCTGGACCGGCAGCTTCTTCGTCGTGCTGTCGGCGGCCTGCCTGTGGATGCTGGCGACCGGCTACCGGCTGCGCCCCTGACCCTTCTCGTATGACCAAAGACGACATCAAATTGCTGATCGAGGCCGGCCTGCCCGGCGCCAAGGCGCGCGTGCTCGGCGACGACGGCCGGCACTTCGAGGCCGAAGTGATTTACCACGGCTTCGCCGGCAAGTCCGTGATCCAGCAGCACCGCATGGTCTATGCAACGCTGGGAGACAAGATGGGTCGTGACATCCACGCCCTGCAACTGAAGACGCGACCCCAATGATGTCTGTCATCCCCGCGTAAGCGGGGATCCAGACTGGATTCCCGCTTACGCGGGAATGACGGAGAACGATGGACAAACTACTGATCGAGGGCGGCACCGCGCTCTCCGGCGAGATCCGCGCCAGCGGCGCCAAGAATGCGACGCTGCCGATCCTGTGCGCGGCGCTCCTGACCGACGAGCCGCTGAGCGTGCAGAACGTGCCGCAACTCGAGGACGTGGCGACCTGCAACCGTCTGCTGCGGCAGATGGGTTGCGAAGTGACGATCGCCGAGAAAGACACGCTGGTGGTGGACGCGAAGAAGCTGCACGACTTCAAGGCGCCCTACGAGCTGGTCAAGACCATGCGCGCCTCGATCCTCGTGCTCGGGCCGCTGGTGGCGAAACACGGCCAGGCCCACGTGTCGCTGCCCGGCGGCTGCGCCATCGGCGCGCGCCCGGTGGACCAGCACCTGTTGGGCCTGGAGAAGATGGGCGCCGAGATCAGGGTCGAGGGCGGCTTCATCCACGCCAAGGCCGGCAAACTGAAGGGCGCGCGCATCGTGATGGACACGGTGACCGTCACCGGCACCGAGAACCTGATGATGGCGGCGTGCCTCGCCGACGGCGAGACCGTGCTGGAGAACAGCGCGCGCGAGCCCGAAGTCGTGGACCTGGCCACGTGCCTCACCGGCATGGGCGCGAAGATTGCCGGCGCGGGCTCCACCACGATCACGGTGCAGGGCGTGGGCAAACTGCACGCGGCCACGCACCGCGTGCTGCCCGACCGCATCGAGACCGGCACCTATCTGGTCGGGGCCGCCATGACGCGCGGCAAGATCCGCATCCGCGAGACCGACGCGCACCTGCTCGAAGCCGTGCTGCAGAAGCTGCACGAGGCCGGCGCGCGCGTCACCACGGGCAAGGACTGGATCGAGCTCGACATGCGGGGCCGGCGGCCCAAGGCCGTGGACATCCACACCCAGCCGCACCCGGGCTTCCCGACCGACATGCAGGCGCAGTTCATGGCCATGGACTGCATCGCCGAAGGCACCGCCACCATCGTCGAGACGATCTTCGAGAACCGGTTCATGCACGCGCAGGAGCTGATGCGCCTGGGCGCCGAGATCCAGGTGCAGGGCCACACCGCCATCGTCACCGGCCGCGAGTCGCTGACGGCCGCGCCGGTCATGGCCACCGATTTGCGCGCCTCGGCCTCGCTGGTGCTCGCCGCGCTGGTGGCCCAGGGCGAGACCCGCGTGGACCGCATCTACCACATCGACCGCGGCTACGAGCACATCGAAGAGAAGCTCAAGCAACTCGGCGCGAAGATTCGGCGCGTCTCGAAATGACGTTGTAGGAGCGCCTCCTAGGCGCGACCCAACCGTGGTGTGGACCAGCCCACTTCAAAGCCGAACTGCGCGATCGGGAGCGGGTCGGCGTGGCTCCCGCAGGGGAAC
>JANNKD010000305.1:0-11581 GCA_031396115.1 Gammaproteobacteria bacterium | reverse complement strand
CCGAGCCGAGCATCGAGCGATTCCTCGACACGCTCTGGATCGAGCAGGGCGTGGCGCGCAACACGCTGGCGGCCTATCGCTCCGACCTCGTGCTGTTCGCGCGTGCGCTGGCACGGGAGAGCCGCGCGCTGCCGGCCGCGGGTCCCGGCGACATCCAGGAGTACCTCGCTGCGCGCCACCGCGCCGCCGGCGCCAAGCAGTCGTTCTCGGCGCGTTCGCAGGCGCGGCTGCTGTCGGCCTTGCGGCGCTACTACCGCTTCCTGGTGCGCGAGCGGCTGCGGCCCGACGACCCGACCGCGCTGATCGGCGCGCCGCGGCTCGGCCGCTCGCTGCCCAAGACGCTGGCGGCAGCCGACGTCGAAAAGCTGCTGGCAGCGCCGGACGTCAACGACGTGCTCGGCCTGCGCGACCGCGCCATGCTCGAGCTGATGTACGCGAGCGGCCTGCGCGTCAGCGAACTGGTGCGCCTGCCCCTGCACCAGCTGAACCTGCAGCGCGGCGTGGTGCAGGTCATCGGCAAGGGCGGGCGCGAGCGGCTGGTGCCGATCGGCGAGGAAGCCGCGCACTGGCTGGAGCGCTGGCTGCGCCAGGGCCGCCCCGAACTGCTCGGCCACGCTGCGGCCGAAGCGGTGTTCGTCAGCCGCCGTGGCGAGGGCATGACGCGGCAGAACTTCTGGATGCTGATCAAGCGTCACGCGAAGCAGGCCGGCGTCAGCGCGAAGCTGTCACCGCACACGCTGCGCCACGCCTTCGCCACACACCTGCTGGAACACGGCGCCGACCTGCGCGCGGTGCAGATGCTGCTCGGGCACCGCGACCTGTCGACCACGCAGATCTACACGCACGTCACCCGGGCCCGCCTGAAATCACTGCACGAAAGGCATCATCCGAGGGGCTGAGCGGCGGGCATCAGGACATTTTTACGGCGCCGGGGCGGGGACCGTCTGTCATACTGGCGCCCTCATCTTCATGCACCGCCCTCCCATGAACCGCCTCCTTACCAGTGTGGCCGCGCTGATGGCCATTGCCGGCTGCGCGCAGGCCGGCGACCCGGAGCTGGAAAAAGTCCGCAAGAACGTCTCCGGCAAGCTGCCCGGCGTCACCCCCGAAATGGTGACGAAGTCCGCGACGCCCGAGCTGTACCAGGTGCAGCACGGCCAGGAGTTCGGCTACGTCACGCGCGACGGCCGCTACTTCATCGTCGGCGACATGATCGACCTGCTCACCGGCGAGCAGGTCACCGAGCTGCAGCGTGGCGCCTCGCGCCAGGCCGCGCTCAAGAAGTTCGGCCCGGACGAGGTCATCGAGTTCGCGCCGAAGAACGCCAAGTACTTCATCACGGTGTTCACCGACATCGATTGCGGCTACTGCCGCAAGCTGCACGCCGAGATGAAGCAGTACAACGACCTGGGCATCGGAGTGCGCTACCTGTTCTATCCGCGCTCCGGCCCCAACACGCCGGCGTTCGAGCAGGCCAAGGCGGTGTGGTGTTCCGCCGACCGCCGCGAAGCACTGACCCAGGCCAAGCGCGGCGTGCACATCAACGCACCGACGTCGTGCCCCAATCCGATCCAGCGCCAGTACGACGCCGGCGAGTCGATCGGCATCAATGCGACGCCGACGCTGATACTGCCGGATGGCGAGATCGTGCGGGGTTACGTCCGCGCGCAGCCGCTGCTGGCGCGCCTGTCCAGCGGTGTCTCCAGCGCCGAGGCGGCACGCTAGAGCGGCAGCAGCGCCTTCGTCGCGGTCAGGACCAGCGCGCCGCGCACCGGCCGGTCCGGCCAGATTTCCCTGACGGCTCCCACGTACGCCTCGAGTTGGGCGCGATAGCGCTCGGCCAGTTCCGCCGCGCGCGGCCGCGCGTGCGTCTTGTAATCCAGCACCCACAGCGCGTCGCCGTCATCCACCAGCCGGTCGATGGCGCCGGGCAGGCCGTCCACCGAAACACCGACCTCGTTCCAGGCGCGCGCATACCGCGTCGCATCGAAGAAAGCGCCGAGCGCGGGCTCGGCCAGCACGGCACGCGCCTCGGCCAGCCAGCGCGCGAAGTCCTCGTCCGCCGGCGGCAGGCCTAGTCGTGACGCGAGCTCGCGGCGCAGGGCGGCCTCATCATCCACGCCTTCGCTGAGGCGTTGCAGCAGGCAGTGGATCGCGGTGCCCCGGTCGGCCGCCTCGAGCGTCTCGAACGCCGATCCCTGCAGCGCGCGGGCGCTCGGCGCGAGGGCTCCTGGTTCCAGCGCCAGCGGCTGCCGCAGACGCGGGTCCGCCGCTGCTGGCGGGGAGCGGCGCGGCGCCGGCACCACCGCCGGCGTGCCCGCGGCGTGGCACAGGGTGCCGGCTGCGGTGCCCGGCAGCGGCGGCGCGCGCTCGAGCCGATCGATCGCCTGCAGCGCGTAGCCGTGCCAGGCCTTGCCGCTGGCCTTGGCCGGAGCGAAACCGCTGACGTGCAGGAAATGGCGCGCGCGCGTCGCCGCCACGTACAGGATGTGCAGCTCCTCGCCGGCTTCACGTTCCTTGTGGGCATCCGCCAGCACGCGCGCCAGCGCATCGGGCCGCGCGTTCGGACCGGTCACCGCCATGCGCGTCGGGCGCTCCTGGTCTTCCGGCCAGTCGATCAGCAGCCGCGGCGTCCTCGGCTGCTGCCCGCTGCCGCAGTTGACCAGGAACACGGCCGGCGCCTCGAGGCCCTTGGCGGCGTGGATGGTCATGATGCGGACCTGCTCGGTGGCCGCGGCGGGCGGCGGCTCGTCGGGCGCGTCCTCGGCAGCGCGCTCCTGCGCCTCGAGCCACTGCAGGAAACGCGGCAGGCTCGGGTAGCGGCCGCTGTCGGCCTCGAGCGCGAGCTGCAGGAAGGCGCCGAGGTTGGCGCGCGCGCGTGCCGCGGTGACCGGCGGCAGCGCGGCTTCGTAGCGCGCGGCGGCGTCGGTGTCGCGCGCGATGCGGTCGAGCAGGTCGTGCGCGGGCAGGCGCGCCGTCAGCGTGCGCCACGAGGCCAGCAGTGTGTGCGCGCGGCCCAGCAGCGGATCGCCCGCGGCGAGCTGGGCCAGGGCCTCGAACCAGGTCAAGCCAGGCTGCGGCGACGAGCGAACCGTAGCCGCCAGTTTCATCAGCGCTGAATCCGGCGCGCTGAACAGCGGCGAGCGCAGCACCTGCGCCAGCTCGAGGTTGCGGTGCGGCGCGTCGAGCAGGCGCAGCAGCGCGGTGAGGTCGCGTGCGATCGAGGTCTGCAGCAGCGTGCCGCGCGCGGCGCCGACGAAGGGCACGCCGTCGGCGGTGAGCTGACGCTCGAGCGCGTGCAGGTGCGTGCGGGCGCGCGCCAGGATCATGACGTCGCCCCAGCCGATGCGATGGCGGCCGTGCTGGGTGGTCACCTCGACGCCGGAGTCCACCAGCGCGCGGATGCGCGCCGAGACCTGCCGCGCCTCCAGCTGCGCGCGGGTGTCCTCGCGCGAGGCGCGCGGCTGGCTCAAGGAATCGCGGAAGGCGACCTCGGCCACCTCGCTGGCGGCGTCCGCCACCGGCAGCGCCACCTCGACGCGGCCCCAGTCGTGCTCGCGGTGCGTGCCGTGCGGCTCGAAGCCGATCTGCGCGCCGACGCCCTCGACCGCGAACAGCGCGTTGACGAAAGCGATGATCGCCGGCGCCGAGCGGCGCGAGTGGTGCAGCGGCTCGCTCGCGGCGTCGAGCCGCTGCCGCATCCAGGCCGTGGCGCGGCCGAGCAGGCGCGGGTCGGCACGGCGGAAACCGTAGATGCTCTGCTTGGCGTCGCCGACGATGAACAGGCTGCGCGCGCGGCCGGCCTCGCCGGCGGCCATCTCCTCGAGCAGCGGCAGCAGCATGCGCCACTGCGTCGGGCTGGTGTCCTGGAATTCGTCCACCAGCAGGTGATCGACGCGGCGGTCGAGCCGGTAGCGCACCCATTCGGCGGCGTCGGGGCGGCGCAGCAGCCGGCAGGTCTGCCACTCCAGCTCGGTGAAGCCGAGCGCCCGCTCGCGGGCAAGTTCCTCGCGCAGCGCCTCGAGCGCGGCGGCGCCGAGCGTGAAGGCCGCCTGCGCGCGGCGCAGGCTGCGCGCGCGCTGCCACTGGTCGTAGGCGGTGGTGAAGCGGCGCATCAGTTCGGCGTGCGTTTCGCGCAGCGACTCGCGCTGGGCGTCGGTGAACTTCGCCTTGGCCGGCTTGAACACGTACGCCTCGCCCTTGTCGCTGAGCAGGGCATCGGCCAGCGCCCCCATGCGGGCCGCGCCGTGCAGTTGCACGGCGGACTCCAGGCGCTCGGCCTTGACCGAGCCGACGTCGCCGCCCTCGCGCAGCCAGCGATACAGCGTGCCGAGGTACAGGTTGAACGAATCGCTGTTGACCTCGTGCAGCGCGGCGTCGGCGTCGCAGGGGCCGAGGGCTTCGCGCAGCCGGTCCGTCGCGAACGTGACCGGGTCGGCCTGGTCCTCGGTGTAAGCCCACCAGTCGCCGCGATGGGTCAGGAACAGGTCCACCAGCTCGCGCAGGGTGTACTCGTTGAAGTCGAGCTCGATCAGCGCTTGCAGCGCCTGCGACGGCACGCCCTCCGGCTCGGTGGTGATGCGCGCCTGCAGTCGGCGCCAGCTACGCTCGAGCAGTTCGGCCTCGTTCTCGTAAAGCGAAAAGCCCGGCGGCACGCCGGCTTCGAGCGCGAAGCGCGCCAGCAGCTCCTGCGACAGCGCGTGCAGCGTCATGGCGCGCGGCGGGTACGGCGCGAACAGCATCCGGTGGTGCAGGGTCCGCGCGCGGTCCATCAGCGCCTCGTCCGGCGCGAGGCCGATCAGCTCGAGCTCGCGGCCCAGCTCCGCGTCCGCGGCCAGCGCCATGCGGCGCAGCCGCTCGTTGAGGCGCAGGCGCATCTCGACCGCGGCCTTGCGCGTGAACGTCAGCGCGAGGATGCCGCCCGGCTCGGCGCCCGCGAGCAGCAGGCGCACGATGCGGGACACCAGCTGCCAGGTCTTGCCGCTGCCGGCCGAGGCCTGCAGGCTGACCGAGCGCGCCGGATCGAGCGCCGCTGCGTATGGCGTGTGCTCAGCCATGCTTGTCCCCGCGGTCGGCCGTCGGGGACCAGTCCTCCCGGCGGCACAGTCCGGCGTAGTCGCAGTACTCGCAGACGTGCTCGATACCCTGCGCCGGCAGCGGCGCTCCGTCGCGCAGGCGGGCGAGGGCCCGCTGCAGCCGCGCGCGCGCGGCCTCGCGCAGCGCCGGCAGCTCGTCCTCGATCAACACCGGCTTGAACTTCTTCTCGCGCAGCGGCCGGTACTCGACCGCGGTGACCTGCGGATCGAGCAGCGCGTAGTGCAGCAGCTGCACGGCTTCGCCGGTCAGGACGTCGTCCTCCTTGGGGACCTTGCCGGCCTTGTAGTCCACGATCACGCGCGTGCCGTTCAGGCGCGTTTCGATGCGGTCGAGGATGCCGTGCAGGCGCAGCCCGTCGAGGTCCGCCGACAGCTCGGCCTCCGTGCGCACCTCGCGCAGCGGCGGGCGGCGCGACATCCAGTCCAACAGGCCCGGGATGGACGCCCTGAACTCGGCGGCCCAGGTCAGGGTCAGCGCGCGGCGCTCGAGACCCGGCGCGAACTCCGCGGCGGCGATCTCCTCAAGCCGCGCCTGCGCGGCGGCACGCGTGCGCGCATTGATCGGCCCCTCGAACGGCGGCGGCAGGCCGGGGACCTGCGTGGCAAAGGCGTGCAGGATGCGATGGACGTGCTTGCCGTAGTCGGAGCGGTCGGGATCTTCGTCCGGCGCGTGCTCGGACTCGAGCTTGAGCAGGCTGCGCGCAAAGAAGCGGTAGGGACAGTCGAGCAGCACCTGGTGGCCGGTGGCGGACAGGCGCTCGGGCAGCAGCGCCGGGGGCGTGGCCGGCGCGGGGCGGCGCTGCGGTCCGGCGACGCCGGCCTGCACGTCGCCGACTTCGCAATCGCGGCTGAAGGCGAGGCGGGCCAGGTCGGCGTCGCGCAGCGATACGCCGGCGCGCGCGGCCTGCGCCTCGATGGCCTCGATCCACGGGCTGGCCTGCGCCGGCTCGTCATCACTGCCGGCGGCGTAAGTCACCAGCACCGACTGCGCGCGGTCGAGCGCGCCGCGCAGGCGCGCGAGCGCGAGCTGCTGGCGTGCCTGCCAGTCGGGCAGGCCCAGCTCGGCGCGCACCGACTGGCTGAAGAACGGGTCGCGCTTTGATGCGCCGGGCAGCTGCTCGCGCGTGGCGCCGGCCACGATCAGCTGCTCGCAGCGCAGGCCGGCGGCCTGCTCGAGCGTCAGCAGCCGCACCGCGCCGCGGCCGGTGGTGGGCGCGAAGGTGGCGCGCTCGATGGCGCCGTCGAGCAGTTCGCGGAACTCTTCCCAGCGCAGCGTCAGCGGCACCCGCGCGAAGGCCGCGTCGAGCGCGCCGAGCAGCCGCGCCAGCTGCGCGCCGGCCTCGTCCTGCACCAGGCGCTCGCGCAGGCCGATGCGGTCGAGCGACTGGATCAGGCTCTCGGTCCAGCGCCGCGCCGGCACGGCGCGGCCGGCGCGCGGCACGGTGAACGCGGCGGCCTTGAGCTTCTTCAGCAGCGCTTCGAGCGGCTTCGAATGCGCCGCGTCGATCAGCGCCTTGAGGCCGCCGTCGATGCCGTCGCGGTAGATCAGCTTGCGCTCGAGCCGGTCGAGCGCCTGCGGGTCCACCTCGGCGAAGCCCGACTTGAGCAGGTCCAGCAGCGGCCGGAAGCGGAAGCGGCCCTCGAGGCACTCGAGCCAGGCGTCGAGCGCCGCCGCGGCGCGGCTGGTGGACAGCGCCCAGCCGGCGTGGTCCTGCAACGGGATGTTGGCGCGCTCGAGCAGTGCGCGCAGGCGCCGCGCCAGGCGGCGATCCTGGGTCAGCACGACCACGTCCTGCGCGCCGGCGAGCAGCGCCTGGCGCACGGCGAGGTCCACGCAGCGCGCTTCGTGCTCGGCGCCGCCGGCCTCGACGATCCGGAAAAGGGGACGCACACCTTTTGTAAAGGGGTCAGATCCATTTACTGCTTCGCGGGTAAATGGATCTGACCCCTTTACTTCGGTGTCGAAGGCCGCGTCCAGCAGCGCGCTGAGCGCGCCGGCCGGCGCGTCGCGGCGTTCGGGCTCGATGCCGAGCGCCTCGATCAGGGCGGCGGTCGTGGCGCCGTCGTGGCCCCGCTCGCGGCCGGACAGCCAGAGCTCGGCGCGGCCCTTGCGCAGCGCCGGGGCGAGCAGCGCCCGCTCACCGGCGCTGAACTCGTCGCAGCCGACCAGGTGCACGGGCGCCGGGCTCGCGTCGAGCATCGCGCGCAGGCCGGCGAGGTGCGTCGCCGCCGGGCTGCGGTCGCCGCAGTCCTGGCGGAAGGCCAGCCACAGCTTGTGCACGATCTGCGCTTCGCGCGACAACCAGTCCAGCGGCACGGCGCCGCCGTAGGCGCTGGCCAGGCGTGCGCGAAACGCGTCCTCGTCCGCGCCGGGATCGAAGCGCTGCGCGGTGAGTTCCTCGAACAGCTCGAACAGCGCTTCGGCAACGCGCGCGTTGTCCTGGGCGGGGAACAGGTTGCGATGGCGCCGCAGCGCCTCGGTCAGCAACAGGCGGCACTCGAGCGCAGACAAGGCGGGCTCGGCGCCGACGTGCTGCGCGGCGAAGCCGGCGAGCGTGACGAGGCGCGGGCCGAGCAGCCCGCGGCCGGCGTGGTGGGTGAGGCGGCGGCGCAGGTGGGGGATGGCCGCGGAGGCCGGCACCACGATGGTGAGGGCCGCCAGGTCGGGCAGTTGCGCGCGACAGCGGCCGATCAGTTCCCGCGCGAAGGCATCTGCCAGGTCCGCGCCGGGAGGCAGCAGGATCAGGCGCGGCGCGTCACGCGCCATGCGCGGTCATTTCTCCAGCAGCTTGAGCTTGTCCGGCTTGCCGTCCCAGTCCTTGGCGTCGGGCGGCGCGGGCTTCATCTCGGCGATCACCGGCCACTGGCGCGACAGCTCCTTGTTGAGCTGGAGGAAGTGCGCCTGCTCGGGCGGCAGGTCGTCCTCGGCGAAGATCGCCTCGGCCGGGCACTCCGGCTCGCACAGCGTACAGTCGATGCATTCCTCGGGGTCGATCACGAGGATGTTCGGGCCTTCGTGGAAGCAATCGACCGGGCACACCTCGACGCAGTCGGTGTACTTGCACTTGATGCAGTTCTCAACGACGACGAAGGTCATGGGCGGCCCACGAGGCGGATTGCCGGGGCGGAAAGTTTACACGGGCTGGCCAGAAATCTCGGCCTTTTCGGGGCGCCGCGGGCGGGTGGTCAGGTCCAGGACGTGCACGCCGCGGTGGCCGCTGGCGCGGTCGGCGAAGAAGAACTTGAGGCCATGCCAGATGGTCGGGAAGGCGATCTCGTCCCAGGGAATCTCGTCCTCGCGCATCAGCGCCACCTCGGAGCTCTCGGCGGTGGGCCCGAAGGTCGGCGCCTGCAGCCGGGCGCGATGGATCAGGTAGACCTGGCTGACGTAGGGCACGTTGATGACCACGAACAGCTCGCCCGGTTCGACCTCGGCCCGGGCTTCCTCGAGCGCCTCACGCGCGGCGCCGTGGCCGCTGGTCTCGCCCATCTCGAGGAAGCCGGCGGGGAAGGTCCACCGCCCGAGACGCGGCTCGATGGCCCGCCGGCACATCAGGACGCGGCCGTCCTCCCATTCCGGCACGCAGCCGACGATGACCTTGGGGTTGCGGTAATGGATGGTGCCGCAGGCGGTGCAGACCTGGCGCTCGACGTGGTCGCCCTCGGGAATGCGCAACTCGGTCCGCTGTCCGCACTGGCCGCAGTAGCTCATCGGGCCAGCCTAGCAAAACTCTTGCGCGGCATTTTTCGTTGGTGCCGAAGGAGAGACTCGAACTCTCATGAGGGGTTGCCTCGGGGGATTTTGAGTCCCCTGCGTCTACCATTCCGCCACTTCGGCCCTGCGAGGCCGGGCATTATAGGTCGCCATGCGCCGGTCCGACTTTCACTACGAGCTGCCGTCCGAGCTGATTGCCCAGCAGCCGCCGCCGACGCGCTCGGCGAGCCGCATGCTGTGCCTCGAGCCGCTGCACGATGCGCGGATCACCGACCTGCCGGGCACGCTCGCGGCCGGTGACCTGCTGGTGTTCAACGACACCCGCGTGATCCCGGCGCGGCTGCACGGCGCCAAGGACAGCGGCGGGCGCATCGAAGTGCTGGTCGAGCGGCTGCTCGGCGAGCACGAGGCGCTGGCGCAGGTGCGCGCCAGCAAGCCGCCGCAGCCGGGCAGCCTGCTGCGCATCGACGGCAGCGATGCGGCGCTGCGCGTCGAGGGCCGCGACGGCGAGTTCCACCGCCTGCGGCGCGATGATGGCGGCAGCGTGTTGGAACTGCTCGAGGCGGCCGGCCACGTGCCGCTGCCGCCGTACATCGACCGGCCCGACGCGGCCGCCGATCGTGAGCGCTACCAGACACTGTTCGCGCGCGCGCCCGGCGCGGTCGCGGCGCCGACCGCGGGCCTGCATTTCGACGAGCCGCTGCTGGCCGCGATCCGCGCGCGCGGTGTGGAGCTGGGGTTCCTCACGCTGCACGTCGGCGCTGGCACGTTCCAGCCCGTGCGCGTGGACGATCTCGCGCAGCACTGCATGCATCGCGAGCGCTTCTCCATTCCAGCTTCGCTGTGCGAGCGCATCGAGGCGACGCGGCGACGCAAGGGTCGGATCGTCGCCGTCGGTACGACTGTCGTGCGCGCGCTGGAGACGGCGGCTGGAATGGCCCCGGCCGACCGACCTTTGGGCGCAAGCCCATCGGGAGGGAGGCCGGGGCCGTTCCAGCCGGTGTCAGGAGAGACCGACATCTTCATCACGCCCGGCTTCCGGTTTCGCGTGGTCGACGCGCTGCTGACCAATTTCCACCTGCCGGAATCCACGCTGCTGATGCTGGTGTCGGCCTTCGCCGGCCGCGAGCGCGTGCTGCACGCCTACGCTCACGCCGTGCGCCAGCGCTACCGCTTCTTCAGCTACGGCGACGCCATGTGGATTGCGCGGCGCCTGGACGACAGCCAGTAGAATCGCGCCCAGCCATGAACTTCGAGCTGCTCAAGACGTCCGGCACCGCGCGGCGTGGTCGCATGAGTTTCGCGCGCGGCGCGGTGGATACGCCGGCGTTCATGCCCGTCGGGACCTACGGCACGGTCAAGGCCGTGACACCCGAAGAGGTGCGCGCCAGCGGTGCGCAGATCCTGCTCGGCAATACGTTCCACCTGATGCTGCGGCCCGGCGAGCAGCTGATCCGCGATCTCGGCGGCCTGCACGACTTCATGAACTGGGGCGGCCCGATCCTGACCGACTCCGGCGGCTTCCAGGTGTGGAGCCTGAAGGAACTGCGCAAGCTGACCGAGGAGGGCGTGCACTTCGCCTCGCCGGTCAACGGCGACAAGGTGTTCCTGTCGCCCGAGCGCTCGATCGAGGTGCAGCACGCGCTCGGCGCCGACATCATCATGCAGTTCGACGAATGCACGCCGCATCCGGCCACTGTGCGTGAGGCGCGCGCGTCGATGGAGCTGTCGGCGCGCTGGGCCGCCAGGTGCAAGGCCCGGCACGGCGGCGCCGCGTCCGCGCTGTTCGGCATCGTTCAGGGCGGGATGCACGTGCCGCTGCGCGTCGAGTCATTGCAGCGACTCACGGAACTCGGCTTCGACGGCTACGCGCTCGGCGGCTTGTCGGTCGGCGAATCCGAGGAACAACGGCTGCACGTGCTCGACGGCGTCGCGGGCGCGATGCCCGCCGACCGGCCGCGGTACCTCATGGGCGTCGGCACACCGCGCGACCTGGTGCAGGCCGTGGCGCGCGGACTCGACATGTTCGATTGCGTGATGCCGACGCGCAACGCGCGCAACGCGCACCTGTTCACCAGCGAAGGCGTGATCCGGCTGCGCAACGCGCGCTACCGTAACGATCCGAGCCCACTCGACCCGGCCTGCGACTGCGCGGCCTGCACGGGCTACTCGCGCGCCTACCTGCACCACCTGGACAAGTGCAACGAGATCCTCGGCGCACGGCTCAACACGCTGCACAACCTGCGCTACTACCAGCGCCTGATGCAGCGCATGCGCGAGGCGATCGAGGCGGGGACGTTCGAGACGTGGGCGGGGGACTTCCTGAACGGGCCGGAAGGGCAGGAGCGCGACAGCCCCTCACCCTAGCCCTCTCCCCGCAAGCGGGGAGAGGGAACAGGTCAGAAGCTCGCCGCGGACAGCTCCATCTGTGACTTCGCCGAGTTGCGCACCACGGCGCATAGCGCGTGCACCTGCGGCAGCATCCGCTGGGCGAAAAACTCCGCGGTGACGCGCTTGGCCTGCGCGAAGCCCGGGTCCTTCGAGCGCGCCGCGGCGCGCGCCATGCGCAGCCAGTAACTGCCCAGCAGGGTCAGCGCGAAGGCGCGCAGGTAGTCCACCGCGCCGAAGCCGGCGTCGTCGGGGTTTGACTTGTAGGAGTCCTGCAGCCACCGCGTCGTCGCCTCGAGTTCGTCGACCGCCTTCGCCAGCGGCTTCTCGAGGACGGCAAGCTCGAGCCCGTCGGTGTGCGATTGCTTGAGCTCGGCGCGCG
>JANNKD010000266.1:0-2010 GCA_031396115.1 Gammaproteobacteria bacterium | reverse complement strand
GGCGCGCCGCTTCCGAGCGCCGAGAACACGCCTAGATCGATCGCCGCCGTCAGCGTGGCGGTTTGCCAATAGGCGCACAGCACGTCGACGATGCGCGACGGATCGGGAGAGCTCATGGCGGCATGCTACTATCGCCCGCCCCGATGATGCGCCCGAACCGGTCGTGCGACGCGCCGAGACTCGTGTCATGAGCAATCCAGGCCTCGGCTTCTTCGTCCGGCCCGACTCGCTCGATTTTCGAGACCGCATCTTCCAGCCGACGCTGATCGAAGTGCCCAGCGAGATTCCGCTCCCGGTCTACCAGCAGATCAACGTCCCGGTCCTCAATCAACTCGGTCACGCATCAAGCGGCGACCAGGTGCGCAAGAAGCTGCACGACACCGGCGCCCGGCCGCACTCGACGGCATGGGCGTGCACGGGGTTCGCGCTGGCGACCGTGGTTCATTACCTGTTGAGACGCCGCGCGATCCATCCCGATCATTCCAGCGTCAGCCAAGCCATGCTGTTCGAGATGGCGCGCCGCTACGACGACTATACGGGCGAGAACTACCTCGGCTCGAGCGCGCGCGGCGCGATGCGCGGATGGCACGTCCACGGCGTTTGCCGCCAGGAGTTGTGGCCGTTCCGCGAAGCGCGCCAGGATCGCCGCCTGACCGCGGCGCGCGCCGCCGACGCGGCCACGCGAACGCTCGGCGCGTATTTCCGCGTGAACCACAAGGATCTTGTGGCGATGCACTGCGCCCTCGCCGAGGTCGGCGCACTCTACGCGGTGGTCAACGTGCACAAGGGATGGCTCGCGGCGAAGCGGAAGGGCGGCGACATCCCGCCGTCGGACAAGATCATCGGTTCGCACGCGGTGGCCATCGTCGCCTACGACCAGCGCGGGTTCTGGATCCAGAACAGCTGGGGGCCGGCCTGGGGAGCCGGTGGGTTCGGTCACCTGCCGTACGACGACTGGCTGAGACATGGCCTCGACGTCTGGGTCGCCCGCCTCGGCGTGCCGACGTCCCTTCGTGACGTGTCTTCCGCCGCACAGATCACCGCGTCGGCGTACGCCTCGTCGAAGATTCACGTCGTCCGCGACTTGCGGCAGCATCTCGTGCGCATTCATCCGGACGGACATCTTCAGTCGAACGACTCGTACGGCACGTCGGTCGACGACCTCGACACGCTCTTCGAGGAGGACTTTCCCAAGGCGACCAGGTCGTGGACGAAGAAGAAGCGGCTGCTCTTGTACGCGGGCGGCGGGCTCGGCTCGCTCAACCCGACGATCCAGCGCGCCGCGGACTATCGCGCATCGCTGATGGGACACGGCATCTATCCGGTCGTGTTCGTCTGGCGCACCGGGTTCTGGGACACGATCAGTGCGGTGCTGCGGCGTGCCCTGGCCGAGCGCCAACACGATTCGACGGTCAACGCGCAAACCGACTTCATGCTCGAGCGGCTCGATGACGGCCTCGAACCGTCGGCGCGGCAAGAGGGCGGCAAGCTGCAGTGGGACGACATCAAGCGCACCGCGCAGCAGGCGACGGCGCTCGCCGACGGCGGCGTGCGCCTCACGCTGGATCGCGTGGCCCGTCTGGTGCAGCGCGACCCGTCGGTGGAGGTGCACCTGGTCGGACACAGCGCCGGGGCGATCCTGCTCGCGCCGGCCGTGCAGCTGCTGACGGGCCGGGGCAAGATCACGTCGGGCCCGATGAAGGGTCGCAAGGGTCTCGGCGTGACGGTGCGTTCCTGCACGCTCTGGGCGCCGGCGTGCACCACGGACCTGTTTCACGCGGCCTACTTCGACGCGATCGAAGAATTGTCGCCCGATCAGCGCCACATCCGGCTGGTGGCCGCCAGCTACATGAAGGGCCGCATCCATCAGGTGCAAGGCGAGGCCGAGGCTGCACGCGCCGCGTTCCGGGCCGCGCGGAATCATGCCGAGGCGGGCGCGCCCGATCCAATCGGCCTTGCAGTCGCGAGCCTGGGCGAGGAAGCGCGCGTCGACCTGGCGGAGGCCGGGCT
>JANNKD010000232.1:0-2155 GCA_031396115.1 Gammaproteobacteria bacterium | reverse complement strand
CTGGTGCCGTTCGCTGTCGATGTCTTCGGTGCGGCCGCGGTCGATGATCTCGCCCTTGGACATGACGACAAAACGCTGTGTCGTGCGGCGCACCAGGTTGAGGTGCTGCTCGACGATCAGCACGCCGGTGCCGGTGTCGCGGATCTTGTTGAACGTGGCGACGAGCTCGTCGACGAGGATCGGCGACAGCCCTTCGGACGGCTCGTCGAGCAGGATCACCTTCGGGTTGCCCAGCAGCGCGCGCCCCACCGCCAGCATCTGCTGCTGACCGCCCGACAGCGCGGTGCCTGTTCTGTGACGCCGCTCCAGCAGGATCGGGAACAGCTCGAACACCTTCTGCAGGGTCCAAATCCCCTTGCGGCCGCTGGCGGCGCCGAGCAGCAGGTTCTCCTGCACCGTCAGGTGGGGCAGGATCAGCCGGCCTTGCGGGCTGATGCTGACGCCGTGTTTGGGCGCAGCGTAGGCCGGCAGCTTCTCGATCGCGACGCCGCCCAAGGTGATGCTGCCGCCCTTGAGCGTGGTGCCGCCGAAAAAGCTGTTGAGCAGCGTCGACTTGCCGGCGCCGTTCTTGCCGACGACCGCGACCGACTCGCCTTCGTCGACCTCGAGGTCGATGCCGCGCAGCACGACCGACTTGCCGTAGCCGGCCGTCAGCCCGCGGATCGACAAGAAGCTCATGCCGCCGACCCGAGGTAGGCCGAGATCACGCGGGTGTTCTTGCGCACCGCATCCGGCGAGCCCGTGACGATCAGGCGGCCGAGGTCGAGCGCCGTCACGGCGTCGCAGAAGCGGAAGACCGCATCGACGTCGTGCTCGACCACCAGCGCCGTCACGCCGCGCTGGCGCACCAGTTTCACGAGATGCTCGAACAGCGCCACCGTCTCTGCGGTGGACAGGCCGGCGGCCGGCTCGTCGAGCAGCATCAGGCTCGGCTTGCCGATCATCGCCAGCGCGATGTCGACGCGGCGCTGATCGCCGTAGGCGATGCTGTCGGCCGGCTCGTCGAGCGCGGCGCGCAGCTCGAAGGCGTCGACGATCTGATCGAGGTCGGGCTCGCTCAGCTGCGAGGCGACCAGTTCCAGTTGCTCGCGCACCGTGAAGCCGGGAAAGATGCTGGTGCGCTGGAACGAACGCGACATGCCCGCGCGCCGGCGCCAGGTGACGCTGCGCTGCGTGATGTCCTGGCCGTCGACGAAGACACGGCCGCGGGTCGGCTTGCGACGGCCGGTGATGGCGTCCATCAGCGTGCTCTTGCCGGCGCCGTTGGGGCCGATGATGCCGTGCAGCACGCCGCGCGCGGCGACCTCGAGGTTCACGCCATCGAGCGCCTGCACGCTGCCGTAGCTGACGCTCAAGTCTTCGACGCGAAGCATCTATCGCCTCCCGAACAGCTTCAACACGGCGCCCATCGCGCCCTGCGGGAAAGCCGAGATCATCACGACCACCGCGATGCCGGTCAGCAGCTCGAGGTAGCCGGTGGCGCCGAACGCGTCCTGGCCCCAGGTGTACAGCAGCGCGCCGAGCAGCGGCCCGCCGACGGTGGCGGCGCCGCCGACCAGCATGGCGACGAGCGCATGGCCGCCGGTGGCGAAGTCGAGCAGTTCGGGCGAAGCGAAGGCCGAGTTCAGCGCCATCAGCAGGCCGGCGACGCTGACGATGAAACTCGCCAGCACGAAAGCCGCCAGCCGCGGCAGGTAGGTGTCGAAGCCGGAGAAACGCATGCGTTCCTCGTTGGCCTGCGTGGCTCGCAGCACCTGGCCGAAGCGTGCGTTTGCGGCGCTCCACACGATCAGCACCACCAGGCACAACGCGATCCACGCCAGCGGCCAGAAGGTCGCGGACTTGGAGAGTTGCGACTGCGTGAGGCCGAGGAAGCTGCCGACGAAGGTCATCGTCAGGCCGTCGTCGCCGCCCGTCACGGGGCGCATCACCTGCAGCGTCGAGGCGGACTTCAACATCTGCGCCAGCGCCAGTGTCAACATCGCGAACGGCAGCGGCCGCGCGCGCACGACCAGCGCGCCGGCGAGCGCCGCGAACAGCGTGCTCGCGCCCAGGGACAGGAGCACCGCGACATTGAGCCCGATGCCGAACTGCATCGTCAGGATGCCCAGCAGATAGGCCGGCAGGCCGATGAACGCCGCGACGCCGAACATCA
>JANNKD010000221.1:0-30732 GCA_031396115.1 Gammaproteobacteria bacterium | reverse complement strand
GTGTGGTCCTGGTGCTCGGCCATGCCGGCCTCGCCCATCGCCATGTAACCGGGCAGCATGGAGCGGATGGTTTTTTCCACGCCGGATTGATCCACCCCGATGGTGTTCGGCACGCCATGCCCCATCGCGTTCATCGTGTGATGCGACTTGTGGCAGTGGAATGCCCAATCGCCGGGGATGGCGACAAACTCGATATCGCGCATTTGCCCCACGCCGACGATCTCCGTGACCTCGGTCCGCCACAGGTTTCGCACAAGTCGCCCGCCGTCGCCGCCGGTGACCCAGAACTGCACGCCGTGCAGGTGGATGGGATGTTCGTGCATGGAGAGATTGCCGATACGAATCCGCACCCGTTCTCCACTGCGCGCGACGATGGGATCGATCGCCGGAAACACTTTGGAGTTGAAGGTCCACAGATCGAAGTCGGTCATGATCGAGGGATCCGGCCGGTAGGTGCCCGGATGCAGCGCCCAGTTGTGCAGCAGGAAGGCGTAGTCGCGGTCGATCCGATTCGGCTCGCCGTTCTTCGGGTGGATGATGAACATGCCCATCATGCCTACCGCCATCTGCACCATCTCGTCGGCATGCGGGTGATACATGTGCGTGCCGTGCTGCTTGAGCGTGAATTCGTAGACAAAGGTTTCGCCGGGCTTGATGTGCGGCTGGTTTAGCCCGCCCACGCCATCCATGCCGCTGGGCAGGTAGATCCCGTGCCAGTGGATGGTGGTGTGCTCCTTCAGGCGATTGGTGACGAAGATGCGCACGCGGTCGCCTTCCACCGCCTCGATCGTCGGCCCCGGCGTGGTGCCGTTGTAGCCCCAGCACTTGGCCACGCAGCCAGGCGCGAACTCGTGCTCGACTTCCTCGGCGACGAGGTGAAACTCCTTGACCCCGCCCTTCATGCGATAAGGGAGCGTCCAGCCATTCAGCGTGCGCACCGGTTTGTAGCCGCGTGCCGCCGACGACGCAGCGCCAGGAGCCGCCTCCCCCTTGTCCGGCGCCGCCTCGGTCTCCATACCGGGCATCTTTTTCATGTCGTGGCCTTCGTGCTGGGCGCTCGCGCGCCGCGCGAACAGGCTGCCCAGGCCAGCAAGCCCACCGGCGCCGGCAATCGAAAGCAGTTTGCGTCGCGTGATCATGGATGGTCTCCGTGCTGATTCGTGTCTGGTTCGTCGGATTTTTTCGGGGCAGGCTTGCCCTTGCCGTCGTCGGATTCCGGAATGTGCGACTCCATGCCGGTTGGCATGTCGTGACCTGGATGCGATTCGCGCTTTTCTGCTGGCGCGGCCTTTGGCGGCTCTTGGGTCGGCTTGGCGGGCTGCCTGTGCCCCTCGTGCGGGTCCGGCTTCGCCTCTTCACCCTTCATGTCGTGGCCACGATGGTCCATGCCGTCCATGGGCGCCCCGTGGTCCATCGGTGTCTCCTTGGGCGCGATCAACGTGTCCACCTCGATCGTGTCGGCGCCGATTTGCGCGGAACTCGGCAGTGGCGAACCGACCTGGCGCGTCAACTCCGTGCGCGCTACCCAATAGTCGCGGACGGCTTCCAAATAGCCCTGATAGGCGTCGTACTCCTCCTGCTTGGCGAGGAGCAGCTCGAACTGGCCAACGAGCATGTAGTTCACCTGCTCCTGGGTGCGGGCGACGATCTCCTCGCGCTGCGGGATGAGCGCCGTGCGGTAGTGCTCGACGCGGGCGCGGGCACTCTCGAGTTCGGCATGAGCGCGTCGAATGCCAGTTGCGATCTCGACCTCCAGCGCTGCCAGCTCGGCATCGGCCCGCTGGAGCTGCGCTTGCGAGCGCGCAACGGCTCCCTTGCCCTGATTGAACAGCGGCAAGCTCAGTGCGAGCGTCGGGCCGGTCAGGCGCCGCCCCTCGCTGTGAACCGTTTCGACACCGACCTCGACTTCGCCGAGAAAGCGGAACCTTCGACTCACGCCCAGGGCGTCCGCGAGCAGCGCCACCTGCTTGCGGGAAGCAGCCAGGTCCAGCCGAGACTGCTCGGCCTGCGTCATGAGCGCCGCGAGTTCGTCTTCGGCCATCGGCGGCATCGCCAGCCGCTCGAGCACGGACCAATCGGCGGTGCGCAGCCCGAGGGTGCCCGCAAGCTCGGCACCGGCGGACGCGACCTCGCCCTGAGCCTCAAGGTGATCGAGATGAGCCTGGCTCGCCGCGGCGCGTTCGCGCGCCAGTTCGAGGCGCGTGATGTTTCCGGCGTCGAAGAACCGCTGAGCGAGATCTGCCGACGCGCCGGCGGCCTGGGCAATGGTTTGCCGCATGCGGGCAACCTGCTGCGCGCCCACGAGCCGGTAATAGCCCGTTTCTGCATCGGCGGCCAGGTTCAGCACTGCGGAGCCTGCGAGCAGTTTCGCGCGCTCGTATTCGCCCTTGGCCAAGCGACTTCTTGCTCCGATCAACAGAAGATCCGTAAAGGACTGCGCGAGGCCAAACGTCGTTTCGTTGCCTTCGCCGCTGCCGTGCGCAAAGAGCACCGAGGCGGACAAGGTGGGATTGCTCAGCCGGCCGGCGTCGTAAACCTCCGCCGCGGCGATACCCATCTCCGCGTACTGCGCGCGCAAGCCCGGGTTGTTGACCAGCGCAATGCGCACGACGTCCGTCACGCCGAGCGGTTTGCCTGCCAGCTCGGCGAGCAGCGCCTTGGCTGCTGCAGCGTCGCCGACCTGCGAGGCGTCGGTGCCGCGCGCCTTCAGTGTCGCTGTGATCTCCTGATGTCCCCGGTCCGGAAGGCCGGCGCATCCCGCCAGGAGTGCGGGCACCACGAGTGACAAACCAATCCGTCGAATAGACACAAGACCTCCGTTGCGAGCTTTGGCCGACGATCCGCCATGCACAGGCGGACCGCGGCAATGGCCGAAGCCACCGCAGCAGCGGAGAAAGGCGCGTTGCCAGGGAGCGCCCTGCGCTGGCCGCGGCGAGCGGTCAGGCCTGGGCCGGAGGTCGGAGGAGGTCTAGATGATGTGCGGCGGAGACGTGCGCGACCGTGCCGGACAACGCATGCCGATCGGCGAATCGATCGACGATGCCACCGCCAAGGTCCGCACTCAGGAAGCCGGAGAAGCTCGAAGCGCAGTGATCGCTGGAGCAGTCGCAGCCGCATTTGCAACCGTTGGCCGCCTTGGATGCTTTCACCCGCGCCGAATGATCAACCGACGCGCCGTCATCCATCACATGGCCCGCATGCACCGAGTGGTCCATCTCGACGGACGAAGGCTGCGCGGGCATGCCCTTCATCTTGCAGTGGTCTTGATCAATGGCGCCTGCCAGCGCTGTCGTGGGAACGGTAGCGATCAGGCAAGTCACGACCAAGGCGCGCAGGAAATCCATTGACGCGCAGTGTCTGCCGTGCCCCGACGATTTGCAACCCCGTCGCCAATCCGAGCTAGCGCCTCAACGGGAGAGGACTCAAACTCCTTGAGGAGTTCTTTGCCACGCGTGATTTGAAATGCGGATGCTGAGACCCTGCACGCCGCCGCATAAACAGCTGCCGGTGTACATAGGCTCACTCCTGTTTTAGCAAGGCACAACGATAATTAGATCAGACCAGGCTAGGGCCCAGCTAACGCTCTCTTGTTCGCCTCGCCCCCGTGGGCGAACTAATCAGGCAACAACGGCCAAGAAAATTCGCAACATCCCCAGTTCGCGCCTTATGGCCGGCAGCCATCTCTTCTACTGCGGCCGATATCGGAAGACCTTTTTTTTGCGCAGCGTCGGCATCAATGAGTACAGCCCGCCAATCGATACCCGGGTGTGTTTCCCGATACAGGCGCAGGGCAGCACCACGTCGAGGTTTGTCGTCGGGGTCCGGCGTAACCCACTCCCTGCCGGACAAGTCGATCGCTCCGAGCTCCGGTGCTACTTCGTCTTGCAGTCGCGCTAGTCGTGGAAACAAGGCCACCGCCAGCTCAAGAAAGTCGCGATCAGACTCGTGGCTTCGTTCGATACTTCGCAACCTGCGCCGGTTCTCCAACCTCTCCGCTTGGCTCAGTTTCATGGCTGGGCGAAAGATCTCCCAAGCCTCCAGGTACAGGTGTAGAAAGCCGCGCTGGTCTTGCACTGCGGCGCCGGGCTGAGTCGCCGCATTGATTACTTCATATACGGTGTCGTATTTGGTGATTAGCGGCTTCGCTCTTGCGATGCTTAACAGGCGAAGGAGGGCGTCGCGGTAGGGATACCTAACGGCGCGGATCGCCAGAGCGCGCAATCGATCGTCGCTTAGTTTGCATGCCGCCTCGAGAAGGTCGGGTTCTGATTGGCCCGCGCGCCCCGCTTCTCCATACGCCTCGAGCGTGTTCTTGAACGCCTCCAATTCAACAGCCGTTACCGACCCTGTTTCAGTCGGTCGACGAACAGCTTGCTGCAGCGCGGCGTCGTAGTCATGGAAAAAGGGGCGATATGTGTCCTCTGGATAGGTCAAGTCGGCCAGTTGGACGAGCTGGGTCTCGGTGATTGTCTCAACACGGCCTGACTCCTCGTTGAAGACAGGGGCAGAGTGCTGGCAGGTCAACATGAGACAGCCGGCCGAGGGGCACTCCGTCTCTGCAACCTCGTCGAGAAGGAACAGGTTCTGCTTGTTGAAATATTTCTCGTCCTTCACGAACGCAAACTTCTCGTCCGCCACCCGGAACACCCAGATGACGAAGATGTTCTCTGCCTTGTAAAACAGATCACGCTTCACGACTTCGCTGATGAAGGTGTACGAGAGCTGTAACTCGACTACGACCGTCTTGCCTCGCCAACGACAACGCACATCAGGCCGCTTCCATTCGCCCTTCAGCACTGCCCCCCAGTTCGTGACCTCGGTCACCACATCGCTGACTTCGGGATCGGCATTCAGAGCATCGATCATCACGCGCTTTAAATGCTTGTGCAGCTGTCCTTCTCTTTGGCCATGGAACCGCAGCGCCAGGATCTGCTCCGCGGTGTAGTCGCTGGGCCTATACCAAGGGCATTGCGCTTCACGCGCATGTTTGAAGAACCTGTTCCCCGTTGCGCTTCCGTGGGAGCGACGTGTGAGCCACAAGGGCGTCTGGCATATGGGGCAGCGAAGAAACGCCTGATCAGGTGGCTCGTTCTTGACCCGCGATTCCGTCGCGAGGCGACGCAGGGCCGTGAATTCCTGCTCTGACATGAGCAGCAGGTCACTGGCGAGCAGCCTGCAAAATCTGTTGGGTTCAGTCCCGCAGCTCGGCAGATCTTTTTAATCAGGTATGTCGGCACAAAGGCCGCAGCCGGATGGCGGCGTCCACATCGGCTCCAAGGCAAACTGTAACGCTCAACGCCCGGGCCTCGCCCAAAAGACACCGCCAAAATCGCCCACAGAGAATTCCGGCCCAAGCACGGGGTGGCGGAGCGCCGCTCGAAGCTCTCTGGTGACTTTGGGATCAACGATGCCCGGGGAAAGCACCCGGGGCTCGCTAGGAGCCCCGGATAGCCAGACTGAATGGCGGAGAGGGAGGGATTCGAACCCCCGGTACCTTGCGGTACAACGGCTTTCGAGACCGCCGCATTAAACCGCTCTGCCACCTCTCCGGTAAACCTTCCATCTGTGGCTTTCAACCCCTTGATTCGGGTTGCTTTCTCCACCGCAAGGCGACCTGCGCGCCCGGTCACGGTAGAGTCCGAATGCCGGGTTCGACACGAGGTCCACGGCGACCGCCTCAAAAGGGTCGCCATTGTAGATGAAGCTCCACTGGCCGTCTCCACTCTTGCTGAAGCGCGCGGGCCTGCCGGCCGCGGTGGGCGGCTGCCTGCTGCTGCTCGCTCCGCTTTCCACCTGCTCCCCGAAAGTGCCCTTGCTCCAGCGCGTCGAAACGCTCGGCGTGCTGCGCGTGGCCACCTTCAACAGCCCCACCACGTACTACGTCGGCCCGACCGGGCCGGTCGGCTTCGAGCACGACCTGACGCGGGAATTGGCCGAGTCGCTGGGCCTCAAGCTCGAGATCCTGATCGCCGAGGACGAATCCGAGGTGCTGGACCTGGTGCTGACCGGCCGCGCCCACCTGGGTGCGGGCCTGAGCATGACGCCGACGACCGAGGCGGCGGCGAGCTTCACGCCGCCGCTGCGCTCGACCGCGCTGCAGCTGGTGTACCGCTGCAGCTGGTGTACCGCTCCGGCCGGCCCAGGCCCAGGAGCCTGTACGAGCTCGACGCGCTGCCGCTGATCCCGGCGGAGAGCGCCGCGGCCGAGACCCTGCGCGACCTCAAGAAGATCAACCCGTCGCTGAGCTGGGCCGAGACCGGCGACTTCAGCGCCGAGGAACTGCTCTACCGCGTGGCCAACGGCCAGGCCGAGTACACCGTGACGCCGTCGGACCTCGTCGCCATCAACCAGCGCTACTACCCGCAGCTGCGCGTGGCGTTCTCGCTGACGGACTCGCAGAACGTCGGCTGGGCCTTCGCGCCCGACGACGACAGCCTGCGCGACACGGCCCTCGCCTTCCTCAAGCGTCTCGAACCCAACGTGCTGGCGCAGATCCGCGATCGCTACTTCGGCCACGTGTCGCAGGTCGGCCAGTACGGCGCGCTGGTGCTGGCGACGCACACGCAGACGCGCCTGCCGCGCTACCGCAGGGCGTTCGAGGACTCCGCCACGCGCTACGGTCTCGACTGGCGGCTGCTCGCCGCGGTCGGCTACCAGGAGTCGCTGTGGGATCCGGCGGCCGTCAGCCCGACCGGTGTTCGCGGCCTGATGCAGATCACCATGGACACGGCCTCCTTCCTCAAGATCAACGACCGGCTCGACCCGGCGCAGTCGATCCGCGGCGCGGCGCGCTACCTGCAGCGCCTGCACGCAACGCTGCCGCCGGAGATTCCCGAGCCAGACCGCACCTGGATGACGCTGGCCGCCTACAACGTCGGCATCGGCCACGTGCAGGACGCGCGCGACATCACGCGCGCCCAGGGCGGCGACCCCAACCGCTGGCTCGGGGTGCGCAGCCACCTGCCGTTGCTGACGCAGGCCAAGTGGTACCGCCAGACCAGGTACGGCTACGCCCGCGGCCACGAGGCGGTGACCTACGTGGGCAACATCCGCACCTACTACGACATGCTCAGCTTCCTGACCGGAGGCCCGGAGACCGTCAAGATCGAGGGCCCGGCCGAGGAGCCGGAAGAGAAGAAGGCGGAAGACCCGCTGAACATCAACAGCCCCGTGCTGTGATCACCTCTCCCCGCTTGAGGGGCTAGATCTTCAGCCGCTCCACCACGCGGCCATTGACCAGGTGCTCCTGGATGATCTCGTCGACATCCTGCTCGTCGACGTAGGTGTACCAGACCCCTTCCGGATAGACGACCACGACCGGCCCCTGCTCGCAGCGGTCGAGGCAGCCCGCCTGGTTGACGCGCACCTGGCCCGGCCCGGCCAGGCCGAGCGCCTTGACCCTGGCCTTGGCGTAGTCGCGCACGCGCGTCGCGCCCTTGGCGTTGCAGCAGCCGCGCGGGTCGTCCGCCTTGCGCTGGTTGCAGCAGAAGAAGACGTGGCGCTGGTAGTAGGGCTCGGTCACTTGCCGAAGGTCCATCCGAGGCTGATGGCGGTGATGGTGTCGGTCTTCTCGGCGCCCGGCGGCACGTCGGTGTTGGTGCGCACCGTGTACGAAGCCAGCGCGAAGAGCTTCTCGACCAGCGACACGCGCAGCTCTGTCACCGATTCAGTGGTGGTGTTGCTGTCGCCGCTTTCCACCTTGACCGTCTCGCCGAGGTAGCTGGTCTCGGAGAAATTCCATTTGTAGGCGGCGCGGCCGCGGCCGATCGCGTCGTTGTTCTTCTCTCCGGTGCCCTGGGCTTCGGTCTGCCGCACGCCGGCGCCGATTTCGAGTTCGAGCAGGTGCACGGGCCCGGTCAGGACCTTGCGGCCGTAACCGACGGTCTCCGACGTCCTCTCGCGCACCGGTCCGACCAGGTCCTTGTCGAACTCGAGCGCCAGGAAAGCGTAATCGCGTTCGGTGAAGTTGAAGTCGGTCTTGTTGCCGGCCGAGTAACGCTCGGCCGTCTTCTGTTCCACGCCGGCAGTGGTCTGCTCGGCCTTGATCGTGGCGGCGTTGAACGTGTTGCGCC
The DNA here is from genome assembly GCA_031396115.1 of Gammaproteobacteria bacterium. Taxonomy (GTDB): domain Bacteria; phylum Pseudomonadota; class Gammaproteobacteria; order Nevskiales; family Nevskiaceae; genus JACPFV01. Next base: position 22,660 of record JANNKD010000221.1, on the reverse strand, counting down.
AGCGCTCCGACCGGTAGACGAGTTCGCCCTTGGCATTGACCGTGGACGACTCGCTGTTGCCCGTCGTCACGACGAGTCCCGCGCTGGCCTCGCCCGACCAGGGCGGCGGGGGCGGCGCATCCTGCGCAACTGCCGTTCCGCAGGCCAGCAGCAGAAAACCCAGAGTGCCCAGACGCATCGTCTCTCCTGTTGTTGTCCCGGGCCGATCCGGCGCCGGGCTTCTATGATAGCGGCCATGCGCGCCGAGTTCCCCCCGAAATTCCCGTTGCAAGCCGCCGACCAGTGCGTGAAATGCGGCATGTGCCTGCCGCATTGCCCCACCTACGGCGTCACGCGCAACGAGGCCGAGTCGCCACGCGGCCGCATCATGTTGATGCAGGGCCTCGCCACCGGCGCGCTGGTGGCTGACGCCGTGCTCGAAGCCCACCTCGACGGCTGCCTGACCTGCCGCGCCTGCGAAGTAATGTGTCCGGCGCAGGTGCCGTACGGCCGGCTGATCGACGCCGTGCGCGAGCAGCTGGCTCACGCGCGCCCGCAGCGCGCGCGCCTGGCGAGCCTGATGGCGGCGGTGCTGACCCACCGCGCGCTGCTGTGGCTCGCGGCCGTGCCGCTGTGGCTGTACCAGCGCCTCGGCTTGCAGCGGCTGGTGCGCTCCTGGCGCCTGCTCGGGCGCGGCCGCCTCGCGCGCCTCGAGTCGCTGCTGCCGACCGTGCACTTGCCGCGGCTGCCTGCGGCTTCGGCGCGCGGCGACGGCGCCGAAGTGATGCTGTTCGCCAACTGCACCAGCCCGCTGACCGAGCCGGCGGCGCTGCGCGCCGCGGTGACGCTGCTCGAGGCGCTGGGCTGCCGCGTGACGGTGCCGGCCGCGCAAACCTGCTGCGGCGCGCTGCACCAGCACGCCGGGCTGACGCAGCCCGCGCGCGAGTGCGCGGCGCGCAACCTTGCGGCCTTCGCCGGCGCCGCGCCGGTCGTGGGCATCGCCAGCGGCTGCACTGCGCAGCTGCTCGACTACGGCCTGCTGGCCGAGGGTCCGCACGCGAGCGGCTTCGTGAAGCGCGTGCAGGACATCGGCGCCTTCGTGCTGGCGCACCCGAATTTTGCGAAGTTGCAGTTCGAGCCGCTGCCGGCGCGCGTGCTGCTGCACACGCCGTGCACGCTGCGCAACGTGGTCAAGGCGCCGGACGCGGTGCGCCGGCTGCTGGCGCGGATTCCCGGGCTCGAAGTCGAGGCCTTCGACAGCGCCTGCTGCGGCGCCGCCGGCAGCTACTTCCTGACCCAGCCCGACATGGCCGATGCGCTGCTGCAGCCCAAGCTGCAGCGCGCGCGCGCCTCACGGCCGGACGTGGTGGCCAGCAGCAACGCCGGCTGCGCCATGCACCTCGCCGCGGGACTGCGGCGCGACCGCGTCAGCGCGCGGGTGGTGCATCCGCTGGAACTGCTGGCGGCGCAGCTAGCACCGCCTCGATCCTGAGCAGCAGCAACTCGGCCAGCTCGTCCTGCATGAAGGCCTGCAGGCGCGCCTCTTCGGCCTCTTTCGCGAGAATCTGCTGCGCGTTGAAGCTGTAGTCGCGCGACACCTGGATGGCGTCGGGGGCGACCCGCACCGTGCCGCCCTCGACCAGCTGGTACTGCACGCGCGTGGTGAGCTTGTACTCGACCGCCTTGCCGAACGGGTCCACCGACAGCACCTCGCGCGATTCCGTCAACTCGGACACGCGCAGGATGGAGCGCGCGCCGCTTAGCGTCTTGGCCAGGCGCGAGCCGCGGCGCTGCAGGCGCGAGGCGAGTGCCTGCTCGAGCGGCGGCTTCGACACGCGGTACGGCGTGACCACGTCGATGTAGACCACGCTCAATGCCGGCGGCAGCGGCCGGGTGCCGGCCCAGTGGAAGCCGCACGCTGCGGACAGCAGGGCGAGCAGCAGGCAGGCGACAGCGGCGGCGGCTCTCATGTCAGACAACAAAGTTCACCAGCTTCCCGGGCACGACCACGCGCTTCTTGATGGCGGCGCCGGCGATGAACTTGCGCACGTTGTCGTCGGCCAGCGCGGCTTCCGCGATGGCGTCGTTGCCGGCGTCGGCCGGCACCTCGACGCGCCCGCGCAGCTTGCCGTTGACCTGCACCACGAGCGTGACCCTGTCGGCCTTCAGCGCCGCGGCATCCGGCTCCGGCCAGCGCGCATCGATCACGGGTTCCACGTGCCCGAGCGCCTGCCACAGCGCGTGGCAGATGTGCGGGGTGATCGGCGCGAGCGTCGCCACCAGCGCCTCGAGTGCTTCCTGCACGACGGCGCGGCCCTGCGGGCTGGCGTCGTCGAAGTCGGCGACGGCGTTGCGCAGCTCCATGTTGGCCGCGACCACGGTGTTGAGCTTCAGGCGCCGGCCCAGGTCGTCGCCGACTTTCTGCAGCGTGGCGTGCGTCTTCTGGCGCAGCTTCTTCTGCGCGGAGTTGAGCGCGGCCACCTCGAGCGCCGGCGCGGGTCCGGCGGCGGCGTGGTCCTGCACCTGCTTCCACAGGCCCTTGAGGAAGCGTGCCGAGCCCTCGATGCTGGCATCCGACCACTCGAGCGTGTCCTCGGGCGGCGCGGTGAACATCATGTAGCAGCGCACGGTGTCGGCGCCGTAGCGGTCCACCATCACCTGCGGGTCCACGCCGTTGTTCTTGGACTTCGACATCGTGCCCAGGCCGCCGGCCTCGACCGGCTTGCCGTCGGACTTCAGCACTCCGTCCTCCACGTCGGCCGGATTGAAATAGACGACGCGCGCGCCCTCGCGGCGGAAATGGATCTGGTTCAGCACCATGCCTTGCGTCAGCAGGTTGCTGAACGGCTCGCTGACCCCGACCAGCCCGAGGTCGCGCATGACCTTGGTCCAGAAGCGCGAGTACAGCAGGTGCAGGATGGCGTGCTCGATGCCGCCGATGTACTGGTCCACCGGCATCCAGTAGCGCGCGCGTTCGTCGACCATCGCCTTGGCGTTGTCGTTCGAGCAGTAGCGCAGGAAGTACCACGACGAGTCCACGAACGTGTCCATCGTGTCGGTCTCGCGCTGGGCCGCCCCGCCGCACTTCGGGCACTTGCAGTTCAGGAAGGCGGCGTGCTTCGCCAGCGGATTGCCGCTGCCGTCCGGCACCAGGTCCTCGGGCAATATCACCGGCAGCTGCGCGTCCGGCACCGGCACGTCGCCGCACAGCGGACAATGAATCAGCGGGATCGGGCAGCCCCAGTAGCGCTGGCGCGAGATGCCCCAGTCGCGCAGGCGGAACACAACCTGCTTCTCGCCGAGGCCCTTCTTCTCGAGGTCGGCCGCGATCGCGTCAACCGCCTTGCCGTACGGCAGGCCGTCGTACCGGCCGGAGTTCACGCACGTGCCGGTCTTCTCGGCATACCACTCCGCCCACTGCTGCTTGTCGTAAGGCTTCTTCTCGACGTCGATGACCTGCACGATCGGCAGGCGGTATTTCAGCGCGAAGGCAAAGTCGCGCTCGTCGTGGCCCGGCACGCCCATGACCGCGCCTTCGCCGTAGGCCATCAGCACATAGTTGCCGACCCACAGCGGCAGCGGCGCGCCGGTGAGCGGGTGCTTCACGCTGAAGCCGGTGGCCATGCCCTTTTTTTCCTGCGTGGCCAGTTCGGCTTCGGTCGTGCCGCCCTGCTTGCACTCGTCAATGAATGCGGCGAGCCCGGGTTTGCCCTGCGCCAGGCGCGTGGCGAGCGGATGCTCGGCGGCAATGGCAACGAAGGTCGTGCCCATCAGCGTGTCGGCGCGCGTGGTGAACACCCAGAGCTTTTCGTCGCGTTGATCGATCGAGTATGGGAAGGCGAGCTTCACGCCCTCAGAGCGGCCGATCCAGTTGGCCTGCATGGTGCGCACGCGTTCGGGCCAGCCGGTCAGCGGCTCGAGATCGGCGAGCAGCGACTCGGCGTAGCCGGTGATGCGCAGGTAGTACATCGGGATCTCGCGCTTTTCCACCAGCGCGCCGGTGCGCCAGCCGCGCCCGTCGATGACCTGCTCATTGGCGAGCACGGTCTGGTCCGCCGGGTCCCAGTTCACCACGCCGGTTTTCTTGTAGGCGATGCCTTTCTCGAGCATGCGCAGGAACAGCCACTGGTTCCACTTGTAGTAAGCGGGCTGGCAGGTGGCGAGCTCGCGCGACCAGTCGATGGCGAAGCCGAGCGCCTTGAGCTGCCGGCGCATGTAGTCGATGTTGTCCCAGGTCCACTTCGCCGGCGGCACGCCGTTGGCGATTGCCGCGTTCTCGGCCGGCAGGCCGAAGGCGTCGAAGCCGATCGGCTGCAGCACGTTCTTGCCGCGCATGCGCTGGTAGCGCGCGATGACGTCGCCGATGGTGTAGTTGCGCACGTGGCCCATGTGCAGGCGCCCGCTCGGGTAAGGAAACATGCACAGGCAGTAGAACTTCTCGGCGCCGGGGCGCTCGCGCGCGCGGAACGAGTCGTGGGCGACCCAATAGTCCTGGGCCGCGCGCTCGACGGCGTGCGGGATGTAGTCGGGTTTCATCAAGAAATCGCGGCCGCCACGAAAGGCGGCGTAGTCTAGCAGCCGCTCATGCGCGGGCCTGAAACTGACAAATTCCGTCAACCCGGCTTCGGCCCGCGCCGGCCGGGGGGTCCGGCGTCCAGCGTATCTGGCTGATCGGGTGAGGGTTTCCCCTCGGTCGCACTGGCATGCCCGTTGCCTCCGATGTAATGTCTTGGATCTTTTCCGGGGGGAACTGCATGCGTTCCAGCAAGGGTTTCACGCTGATCGAACTGATGATTGTCGTGGCAATCATCGGCATCCTCGCGGCAATTGCGATTCCGGCTTACCAGGACTACATCGCGCGCGCGCAGGCCGGCGAAGCGATGCAGTTGCTCGGCGGTGCCAAGACACCACTGGCGGAGGCCTACGCCAACACGGGCATCTGGCCGGGCGGGCCCGGTTCGGTCATGGCCACCCTCGCCGGCAAGTACGTGACGGCGATTTATTACACGCCGGGTTCGCCCGCCTCCCCGACCAGCCTGTCCCTTTCGTTGACCGCACTGTTCAAGACGACCAACGTTTCGAAGTTGCTGCAAGGCAAGACCATGACCTACGAAACCACGACCGGCGGGAGGCTCTGGGCCTGCGGCGTGGGAGCCAGCGGCTCGATGGTCGACCGGAAGTACCTGCCCGCCGCCTGCCGCGGGGACTGACATTCTCCGGCCCCACTGACAGAAATTGTCAGTCCGGAACCTCGGTCGAAAGCGAGAGATCTACGTAACACCATGTTAATACGCAAGTTTGTAGTGGCATGTGGCTTGCGTCATCAGGATCGGGAGTTTGTCCCGCAGTTACCAAGGAGTCACTAAATGAAGATGCAGAAGGGCTTTACGCTGATCGAGTTGATGATCGTGGTTGCGATCATCGGCATTCTGGCGGCCATCGCCATCCCGGCTTACCAGGACTACATCGCGCGTTCGCAGGTCTCGGAAGGCGTGCAGCTTCTCGGCGGTGGCAAGACCCCGCTGGCCGAGTTCTACGCCGACCAGGGCCGCTGGCCGACCGCCGCTGGCTCGGTCATGGGCACGCTGGCCGGCAAGTACGTCTCGTCGATCGCCTATGCGGCCGGCTCGCCGACCACGCCGACCAACCCGGCGCTGACCCTGCAGGCGACGTTCAAGGCGACCGGCGTTTCGCGCCTGATCGCTTCGACCTCCATGGCCCACGCCACCACCAACGGCGGCCGCATCTGGTCTTGCGGCATCGGTGTTTCGGGCACGCCGATCACCCTCAAGTACCTGCCGGGCGCCTGCAAGAATTAATCGCAGCGCGTTTCAGATGGCATTCAGTGGCCGCCTCCGGGCGGCCACTTTTTTTGGCGCGCATCATGCGCTTCCCCGATGACCTCTCCTGACAAAACCGGCATAAGCATCCGCACGGCAAGCCTGCTGCTCGGCCTGGCCCTGGCCGTGTGCTTCCTGCTGTACCGGCCCGGCCTGTCCGGCACCTTCCAGCTCGACGATTACCCGAACCTGAGTACGCTGGAGGCGATCAAGGACAACCCGACCCTCGACCAGTTTGCGCAGTTCCTGCTGAAGGGCATTTCGTCCCCGCTGGGCCGCCCGGCCAGCCTGCTCAGCTTTGCCCTCCAGGCCGGCGATTGGCCCGGCAATCCCGGGGGCTTCATTGCCGGCAACATCCTGCTGCACCTCATCAACGGCGCATTGCTGTTCTGGTGGCTGGTGCGGTTGGCGCGCCTGCGGGGCGACCCGGAGCCCGAGCGCCTGTACGTGCCGCTGGCGGCAACGGTGCTGTGGCTGATCGCACCGATCCAGGCGTCCGCGGTGCTGTACGTCGTGCAGCGCATGACCGAGCTGGCCGCCAGTTTCGTCTTCCTCGGAATGGGGCTGTACCTCATCGGCCGCGAGGCGCTGGTCCGCAACTCCACCCGCGCCGGCCTGGCGTGGATGAGCGCCGGGATGTTCGTCGGCGCAGGCCTCGGCACGCTGGCCAAGGAGAACGCGGCGCAGATGCCGCTGATGGTGCTGGCCCTCGAGTTCACGCTGCTCGCCCGCCTGCCGCGCCCGCGTGCCTGGCGGTTGTGGGCGGCGCCGTTCCTGGCGGCGCCGGCGCTGGCGCTGCTGGCGTACGTGGCCTGGACCGGGATCAGCGCCACGGGCTACTGGGGCCGCGATTTCACGCCGGCCGAGCGGCTGCTGACCGAGCCGCGCGCACTGTTCATGTACCTGCACAAGATGCTGGCGCCCTGGCCATCCGCCATCCGCCTGCTGTACGACGATTTCCCGGTGTCGCGGGGACTGCTGTCGCCATGGACAACTACCAGCGCCCTGCTCGGCCTTGCCGCGATCGCCGCGGCCGCCTGGAAACTGCGGACGGCGGCCCCGGTGTTCGCCTTCGCGGTGTGCTGGTTCCTCGCCTGCCACGTGCTCGAATCGAGCGCGCTGCCGCTGGAACTGGTGTTCGAGCACCGCAACTACCAGGCCAGCGTGAGCGTGTGGTTCGCCCTCGCCTCGGGGCTGGCGCTGCTGCTCCGGCACGCCTCCAGCCGCGTTGCCCACCGCGCCTTTGCAGCGCTGGCCGCCGCCTACCTCACGCTGCACGCCGCGGTGACCTGGCAGGTTGCGACGCTGTGGGGCCGGCCGCTGGAGCTGGCCGGGTGGACCGCGGCGCAGTTGCCGGACTCGGCGCGCGCCCAGCAGGGCTTGATCACCGCGCTGATCCGCCAGCGGCTGCCGTTCGATGCCGCCATTGCGGCGGAAACAGCCGCCACGCGCTGGCCGGACAACCCCTCGTTTCCCCTGCTGACGATGACGCTGTCCTGCCAGCTCCGCGAGATTCCGTTCCCCGCCCCCGCCGGCCTCGTGCACGCCATGCGCACGACCCCGGGCAACGCCAACGCGGTCGCCGATTTCGCCGACGCGTTGATTTCGCTGGTCGAACAGGAACACTGTCCGGTGGGCTTGCCAGCCCCGCTGAGCGAACTGACCGCGGCGGCCCTGTCGAACCCTGCACTGCAGACCCAGCGGCAGAACCTGCTGCTGCTGCATTCGCGGGCACTGGAAGTCGAGGGGCGCACTGCGGAGGCGCGCACCGCGTTCGCGCAGGCGATCGACGTCAAGCCGCAGATGATCCTGCTGATCCAGGGCATCCTGGATGCGGTGACGGACGACGACCTGGCGCTGGCGCGGCGCTACCTGGAGCGCGCCCGCACCGATCCGCGGATCCGGTGGCAGGACCGCTGGTCCCACCGCAACGACCTGCCGCTGCTCGAAGAACTCGTCCGCAGCCGCGAAGGCAGCGCGTCCTCGCAGTAGAATGCGCCGTCAAATGAGCCGACGCGGGCACCGGACATCATGAGCAGCACCCCGAAAGTCTCGGTGGTCATCCCCGCCAAGAACGAAGCGGCAACCGTCGGATCCCTGGTGGCGGGCCTGCGGGCGTCGCTGCCGGACGCGGAGATCGTCATCGTCGACGACGGCTCGTCCGACGACACCGCCGCGATCGCGACCGCGGCCGGCGCGCGCGTGGTGCGCCATCCGGTGAGCCGCGGCAACGGCGCGGCGATCAAGGCCGGCGCACGCGCGGCCACCGGTGACCTGCTGGCGTTCATGGACGCCGACGGCCAGCATGCCCCCGAGCACCTGCCGGCGCTGCTGGCGCAAATCGACGCGGGCTACGACATGGCCGTGGGCGCGCGCTCCGGCGCGATGCACGCCAGCGTGTTCCGGCGCCTGGCCAACTGGGTCTACAACACGCTCGCGACCTGGATCACCGGCGTGCGCATCCTCGACCTGACCTCGGGCTTTCGCGTCGCGCGCGCCAACGTGTTCCGCGACTTCCTGCCGCTGCTGCCGAACGGGTTCTCCTACCCGACCACGATCACGCTGGCGTTCCTGCGCGCCGGTTACTCCGTGGCGTACGTGCCGGTGCCGGTGGCGCGGCGGCCCGCCGGCGCCAAGAGCCACATCCGCATCCTGCGCGACGGCGGGCGCTTCCTGTTGATCATCTTCCGCGTCGGCACGCTGTACTCGCCGCTGAAGATCTTCGCGCCTGTCAGCCTGCTGTTCTTCCTGCTGGGCGCCGGCTACTACACGTACACGTACGTGACGCTGGGCCGCTTCACCAACCTGGGGCTGCTGCTGTTCACCAGCTCGGTGCTCATCTTCCTGATCGGGCTGGTTTCGGAGCAGATCACGCAGCTGCTCTACAGCCAGCGCAAGCCGGACTAATGGCCGCCGGGGCCGCCGCGCGGCTGCGGATCCTGGTCCTGGCGTCCACCTACCCGCGCTGGCCCGGCGATCCCGAGCCGGGCTTCGTCCACGAACTGTGCAAGCGCCTCGCGCGGCGCTTCGACGTGGTCGCCCTCGTGCCGGACGCGCCGGACGCGCAGCCGGGCGGCACCCTCGACGGCGTCGAAGTCGTGCGCTACCGCTACGCGCCGCGCCGCTGGCAGACGCTGGTGGCGGGAGGCGGCATCGTCGCCAACCTGCGCCGCTCGCCGTGGAAATGGCTGCTGCTGCCCGGCTTCGTGCTGGCGCAATATCTTGCCGCGCGCCGCCTGCTGCACCAGCAGCGCTTCGATGCGATCCACGCGCACTGGCTGGTCCCGCAAGGACTGGTGGCGCGCGCGCTCGGCGCACCCTGCATCCTGACCTCGCACGGCGGCGACCTCTATGGGCTGCGCGGGCGACTGCTGTCCGCGCTCAAGCGCCGCATCGCCGCGGGCGCCGCCGGCATGACGGTCGTCAGCACCGCCATGCGCGACGAGGCGCAGCGGCTGGGCCTGCGCCCCGCCCGCCTCGACGTGATCCCGATGGGCGTGGACCTGCGCGGACGCTTCGTGCCGGATGCCACGGCCGTGCGCGAGCCGGACCGCCTGCTGTTCGTCGGCCGGCTGGTGCCAAAGAAAGGACTGCGGCACCTGCTGGAAGCGCTGCCGGCGGTGCGCGCAAAGCGGCCGCGTGTCGTGCTCGACATCGCCGGCTATGGCCCCGAGGAGCCGGCGCTGCGTGCGCTCGCGCAGCAGCTCGCGCTCGGCGACGCGGTGCGCTTCCTCGGAGCTCGCGAGCAAAAGGACTTGCCCGACCTTTATCGGCGCGCGGCGCTGTTCGTGGCGCCGTTCGTGCGCGAGCAATCCGGCGACCAGGAAGGCCTGCCGGTGGCGTTGATGGAAGCGGTCGCCTGCGGCTGCCCGGTGCTGGCCGGGGACGTGCGCGGCATCGAAGACCTGCTAGGACCCGCGCGCAGCGAAGTAACCGTCCCGGCAGGCGACCCCTTGCGGCTCGCTGCCGGCGTGCTGCGGCTGCTGGAGGATCCCGCCGCGGCGGCGGCGAGCGCCGCACGCATCCGCGCTTTCGCCGGCGATCGCTTCGACTGGACCCGAATCGCGAACGCTTACGGCGACTTCATCGAGGCCTGCGTGGCCAGCGCAGGTTCAGGCGCGCGCCAGGCCGCGTAGCTTCGGCTCGATCTTCCCGATCAGGTCCTGCCAGCCGTCGATCGGCACGTCGGGCCGCGCGCGCGCCTTGAGCTGCGCGCGCAATTTGTCGGCGAGGTCGGCGCCGTCGCCGGGGCGGTACAACGCGCCGGGCGTGCCCGACAGGAACCGCCCCATCGCGCCGACGTCCGCGGCCACCACCGGCAGCTCGCAGGCCAGCATCTCGTAGGCCTTCTGCGGAAAACAGTAGCGGCCGAACGGCGTGTCGCGCACGCAGATCGCGCCGACGTCCAGCGCGCTGAACAGCTCGGCGACGCGCGCGTGCGCCAGCGCGCCGAGCGCGTGCACGCGCGGCCCCGCCGGCGGCGGGAAGCCGCCTTCGGCCGGGCCGGCCAGCACCAGGTGCGCGTCCGGCTCGGCGTCGCGCAGCACGCGCCAGGCGTCGTAGAGATCGCCGATGCCCTTGTCGCGGTTCAGGCCGCCGGCCGTGCCGACCAGCAGGCCCTGTTCCGGCAACCCCAGCGCGCGGCGCGCCTGCGCGCGATCGCGCGGGCGGAACACGGCCTTGTCGACCGAGCTGGGCATCGCGATCACCTCACCGCGCGCGCCGTATTCCTCGAGCACAAACTCGCGCAGCGGCTCGCTGGTCGTCAGCACGACGTCGGCGCCGCGCACCGCACGGCGCAGTGCACCGACGAAGCCGGGGATGCGCGCCTGGCCGAAGCCTTCGAAGTTGTCGTAAAGGTCGGCCACCCAGGGCTTGCCCAGGCGCCGCGCCAGCCATGCCGTCAGCACCACGTGCGGGATGTCGGACGCGCCGATCAGCAGGTCGGGCGCGAACGCTTCGATCTCGCGCAGCACCCGGAACGGATACGCCGCCAGGCCCGGCACCAGCCCGCGCGCGATCCATTCGACGCTCGCCGCGCCGGCGTCGTGCGTCCAGCGGCCCGCGCCGGAGGCGCGGTACTGCAGGCACCACGCGCGCACCGGATGGCCGAGCCGCGCGAGCTGGAACGGAATCTCGTACAGGCGCGCGTAGCGGTCGAGGATCACGTCCTTGCTCATGTAGCGCCGCTTGCACAGGTAGGCGATCCGCATCGGTCCCGGCCTAGCCCGGGTCCAGCAGCCGCCGCGCCGCGGCCAGCGCGGCGCCGACCACCTGGTCCATGTTGTAGTAGCGGTACTGCGCGAGCCGCCCGACGAAGGTCACGTTGCGATCCTCGGCGGCGAGCGCTTCGTAGCGCTTGTAGAGCGCTTCGTTTTCCGTCCGCGGCACCGGGTAGTACGGATCACCCTCGGCCTGCGGGTACTCGCGCACGATCGACGTGCCCGCGTGCGCCTGCATGGTCAGGTGCTTGAACTCGGTGATGCGCGTGTAGGCGTGGTCGTTGGGATAGTTGACCGTGCCGACCGGCTGGAAGCGCTCGACCCCCGGCAGGTGCTCGTGCTCGAAGCGCAGCGAGCGGTACGGCAGCCGCCCGAAGCGGCAACCGAAGTACGCGTCGATCGGCCCGGTGTACACCGTGTGCTTGCCCGCGAGCCGCTCGCGCTCAGCGTGGAAATCGACGCCGAGCGTCACGCGGATGCGCGGGTGGTCGAGGATGTTGCGGAACATCGCGGTGTAGCCGTCGCCCGGCATGGCCTGGAACGCGTCGGTGAAATAGCGGTCGTCTGTGTCGGTGCGAAACGGAATGCGCGCCGCGACGCCGGCCTTCAGCTGCGAAGGATCCAGCCCCCACTGCTTGCGCGTGTAGTTGAGGAAGAATTTCTCGTACAGGTCGCGGCCGACCGAGTTCAGCACGACGTCCTCGCTGGTCTGCGGCGGCTCGCGCGGCTCGCGCGCGCGCGCGAAGTGCGCGGCTGCGCCAGCCTCGTCGAGGTCCAGCCCGTAGAGCCGGTTCAGCGTCGTGCGGTTGATCGGGAACGGGTACTGCCGGCCGCCCACCACCGACAGCACGCGGTGCTCGTACGCGCGCCACTGCGTGAAGCGCGCCAGCCACTGGAAGATGCGCTCGGCGTTGGTGTGAAAGATGTGCGGGCCGTAGCGATGCACGCGCACGCCGTGCGCGTCGGGTTCGTCGTAGGCGTTGCCGGCGATGTGCGGGCGCTTGTCGACCACGTGCACGGTCCGGCCGGCGTCGGCCGCCTCGCGCGCGACCACGCTGCCGGCGTAGCCGGCGCCGACCACCAGGAAATCGGGGCGCGCGCTCACGCGCTGAGTCCCAGGCGGCGCAACCAGAAGAACGCCGCGCCCGCGTAGTCGAGTCGCAGCAGCGTCAGCGCGCGCAGGTCGAGGTCCACGCCGCGGCCGGCGCCGGCGGCCGCGCGCAGCGGCGAATTGCGCCAGGCGCGCCACATGCGTCCACCCAGCGGCGCGGCGCGGATGCACGCGCGCAGCCACTGCGACGCGATCACTTGGCGCGCGTCCGGGTCGGCGTGCGCGGCGAGCAGCGTGCCGAGCCAGCGCTCGATCCCGTGCAGATCGTCGAGGCGGTCGATCGAGGCCGGCGCGCGGATCAGGTTGTGCAGGCGCTGCTCCTCCGCCGTCGGGGCAAAACCCTGGCGAGCCAGCGTCTCGAGCCGGATCCTGCGCGCCACCGCCTCCATCGCCTCGCGCCGCGCCTGCGTCGCCTGCCCGGGATGCCGGCGGTAACGGGTCAGCGCGCGCGGCACGTTGGCGAGGCGGAATCCGGCACTGGCGCGGGAAAACAGGTCGTAATCCTCGGACAGGCGGTATTCCTCGCGATAGCGGTGGCGCTCGAATACCTGCCGGCGCGCCAGCACGGTGGGATGGCACAGCGGATTCTGGAACAGCAGCCCCGCCTTCACCGCCGCCTCGGCGTGCGGCCAGCGCGTGATGCGCGCAAGGCCCTGGCCAAACTCGACGAACCAGCTGCCGCACAGGTCGAGCCGGTGTTGGTGGAGGAACTCCAGCTGCACGGCCAGGCGCTCCGGCAGGGCAACATCGTCGGCGTCGAGCCGCGCGATGAATGCTCCGCGCGCCTCGTCGAGGCCGCGGTTCAGCGCTGCGACGATGCCCTGGTTGCGCTCGAGCCGGACCACGCGGATGCGCGGATCGAACCGCGCCCGGCGCTCCAGGATCGCGGCGGTAGCGTCAGTCGAGCCGTCATCGACCGCGACCACTTCCAGTTCGACGTGCGTCTGGCGCAGCAGGCTGTCGAGCGCCGCGTCGAGGAAGCGAGCGGCGTTGAAACAGGGCATGACCGCCGACACGAGCGCGCTCATCCGCCCTCCCGGGTCACCAGCGTCAGCTCGCGGCCGGTGGCCAGCTTGCGGAATCCCCGCGTGGCCTCGTCGAACAGCGCCTGGCACCCCGGCCGCAAGGACTCGTGCAACTCGGCGACGATGCTGTCCACGCTTCCGATCCACCCAGCGGCATCGCTCAGCACCTCGTACTCGGCCCCCTCGATATCGAGCTTCAGCAGCGACACGCGTTCGATGCCGTTGCGCTGCATGAACGTCGAGAGCCGCCAGCCCTCGACCGGCGCCGGCGCCACCGGGGCCGCCGGCTTGACCTGGAACGCCCAGTCCCTGTGGCCGCGGTCCAGGCTCAGCGGCTGGTCGCGGTTCCACAGGGCGCCGCGGGCGCACTGGATGCGCCCGTAAGCGGCAGTATTGCGCTGCAGGAGCTCGAAGTTCCCGGCGTCGGGTTCGATCGCGAAGATGCGTGCGTCCGGGTGGCGCTCCGCCAGCCACACACTGGTCAGCCCGATGTTGGCGCCGGCATCGACGATGGTCGCGTAGCGGTGGCCGTCGAGGCGCGTGATGGCGTATTCCTCCTCGAGGAAGACCTGGCGGAATACGTTGATGTCGGAGGTGTTGAGCCGCACGAACATCGGGTGGCGCGACCAGCGCGCGGACACGCGCACCCGCTTGCGGCGCCGCGACACGAGGCAGAACAGCAGGTGCGGAACCCCCATCGCCCCGAACATGCGCAGGTAGGCCGCGACGGTCCCCAACGGCCGCAGGAACGCCATCACGGCTTCCGCGCTGCGGGCGCGTAGCGGTCCACCGCGGTGCCCGGCTCGGTCTCGCCGGCGACGTAGCGCCGGGTTCGCGCCACCAGGCTGTCCGGTCCCGGCCCGTCCGCCCACATCGCCGCTTCGTCGATCTCGAGGTCCAGCACCTGTCGCCGTCCGGCCAGCTTCTCGAGCGTCTCGCGGTCCAGCCGCGCCAGCGCCGGGGCATCGAGCGCCGCGGCCAGGCGGAACAGTGCTGACTTGCACCAGACGGGCGCACCGCGCAGCCCATGCAGCCCGAACTCCAGTTCGCCGACACGCGCGGCCAGTTGCTGCCGCACGTCGGTGCCCGCCACGGCGAGATCGGCGCCCAGCAGCCGCCCGGCGCACGCGGTCTTGTCCGCGGCGTCCGCCGAACGGAACGTCTTCACCACCTCGCGCGCCGCGGGCGCGGCGAAATCAACGATGCCGAAATAGTCGCCGGGAAAATACGAGCGGTACCGGTAACCCGGAACGAGACGCGCGTCCCGGCCGAGCGCGGCCGCAAACACCAGCGCGCTCGAGAAGGTGAAGCCGATCACCGTTTCGAAGCGGGCCAGCAGCGCGAACAGCGACGGGTACAGCGCACCGGTGCGGGGCGCGACGCCGGTGACGTCGAATCCGTGATCGCGCCAGAAGCGCTGCGACGCATCGTGGTGGCCGACCTGCTTGACCAGGATCGTCGCCGGGCCGGACACATGCCGGCGCAGCAGCTCGAGCATGCCGCGATCGTTGGCCGGCCCCGGCGGCGGGCCGATCACCAGCGTGCCCGTGCCGCGCGGAACCGTGGCCGACCGCATCAGCAGGATCCACGGATGCGGCGCGAGCAGCGCGGGCTTGAGCGGCGCGGCCCGCGCATGGATGCGTTCGGTGTAGCACCAGTGGATCGGCTCGATGCTGGCGAGGTCCTGCGGCTGGCGGCAGTGGCCGAAATCGACCCCGTGCGACAGGGACAGGGGCACCGGCTCACCCGCGGGCAAGCCCGCGTAGGCATTGAAGAGGGCCGCCGCGCCGGACGCCGCAGTGTGCCCGCGTCGATACAGCCGCGCGAACGACAGCAAGGCTTCAGGACTCATGCCGATGCCGCCGTCCGCAACGCGAACCACGGCATCGGGTGCACGCGCTGGGCGACCGCCCACGTCAGCAGGAAGCGCAGGCCCATCGTGACCGCGAACGCAATCGCCACGCCTTCGAGACCGGCCAGCCGCACCAGCACCAGGGCGAGCGTGACGTACACCAGACCCGAGCCGATGGTGACCACGGACAGCGCCGCCGTGCGCCGGGAAAAGAAGATGTAGTTGGTGACCATGAGATACATGCCCTGAAATGCCTGCCCGAGCGCCAGCCAGCCCAGCAGGCGCGCGGCTTCGCCGTAGCCGTCGCCCGCCAGCCACGGCACGAGCCACGGCGCCAGTGCCGCGACCAGCGCCGCCACCGCCAGCGCGAACGCGAAGTATCCGTAGGTGCCCCGCACGATGCGGGACTTCTCCTCGGCGGAATCGCGCTGCAGGCGTTCATACAGCCACGGCACGTAGGCCTTGTTGAATGCGTCGGAGGCGAGCGCCAGCGCCATGGCGAGCTGGACCGCGACCATGTAGATGCCGGCCGCCCCCAGCCCCAGCGCATCCTGGACGATCATGCGGTCCGCGGCGCTCAGCAGGAAAACGCCGGCGACGTGCGGGAGCAACGGTACGCCAAACGTCAGCACTTCCCGCCAGTGCGCCGGGTTCCACGCCAGCGCGGCCATCCCGCCGCGGCGCAGCACCGCGTAACCGAACGCCGCGGCGGCCAGCGAGACGAGGAGTTGCGCCAGGATGCGGCCCTCCGCGCCCAGGTCCAGGCCCAGCACCAGGCCCAGCGCGAACAGCGCCAGGCCGAGGCCCATCGTCACCTGCAGCGCGCCGTAACGCGCCGCCTGCCCTCGCACCTGCCACTGGCCGAGGCAAAGGTTCACCAGTCCACTCGCGGCCGCGACCACCACCGCCCACACGATCCAGTCGGACTGCAGCCCGGTCCAGGCCGACAGCGGCGCGAGCACCGGCAGGAGCACCAGCAAGGTCAGCGCGCTGGCCGCGGCGAGCACCAGCACGCAGGAGCCGATGAACCGCGCGAACTCGCCGGAGTCGACGCCGTCGAAATACTTGCGGTTGGCCGCGCCGGGAACGCTGAGCACGGTGAACACCGCGAGCGCGCCGACCAGGGCCTGGAACACGGCGACTTGTCCGTACTGCGCCGGACCCAGCGCGCGGGTCAACACCGGTAGCAGCAGGAACGGCACAGCCGCGTGCACCAAGTTCGACGCCAGATAGATCGTGGACCCGGCTATCAAACCGGATCGCTGTGCGCTCGGGCTGGCCATGAGCGCGAATTTACCAAGTCTGAAAACCGAGTAATATGGCCTGAGGTTTCGGGAGTAAGGGCTGGTCAGGGATGGCAATTTCGCCTTCATCGGCCTCCATGCCGGGGTCGGGTCTGGGAGGTCTCGCGCGCCGGCTGGTCGCGGACGGCGTATTGGCCGAGGACAAGGCCAAGGAAGCGCAAGCCAAGGCCCAAAAGGCCGGCATCTCGATCGTCAGCCAGATCGTCGACGACAAGCTCGCGCCCGCCGCGAAAATCGCCCAATCCGCCAGCAATGCCTTCGGCGTGCCGATGCTGGACCTCGGCTCGGTCGACCTCGAGGCCGAGACGGTCAAGCTGGTCAGCGAAAAACTGATGCGCCAGCACCGCGTGCTGCCGCTGTTCAAGCGCGGCAAGCGCCTGTACGTCGGCATCGCCGACCCCACCAACCTGCCGGCGCTGGACGCCATCAAGTTCGCCACCAACCTCGCGACCGAAGCGATCGTGATCGAGGAAGACAAGCTGCTCAAGCAGATCGACGTCGCGCTGTCGGCACAGCAGTCGTCGAGCATGAACGTCGACGACACCGACCTCGAGAACCTCAGCATCGAGGGCGGCGACGAAATGGAGGTGGACATCGCCTCGGCCGGCGACGTCGACGATGCGCCGATCGTGCGCTTCGTCAACAAGATCATGCTCGACGCGATCAATGCGGGCGCCTCGGACATCCACTTCGAGCCTTACGAAAAGATCTACCGCATCCGCTACCGCAAGGACGGCGAACTCAAGATCATCGCCACGCCGCCGGTGCAGATGGGCGGACGCCTGGCAGCGCGCGTCAAGGTCATGAGCAAGCTCGACCTCGCCGAGCGGCGCATCCCGCAGGACGGCCGCATCAAGCTGCATTTGTCAAAGACCAAAGCAATTGATTTTCGGGTCAGCACCTGCCCCACGCTATTCGGCGAAAAGATCTGCGCCCGTATTCTCGATCCGTCCAGCGCCCAGCTCGGCATCGACGCGCTCGGCTACGAGCCGGTTCAGAAGGAGGCCTACCTCAAGGCCTTGAAGGAGCCGCAGGGCATGATCCTGGT
The DNA here is from genome assembly GCA_031396115.1 of Gammaproteobacteria bacterium. Lineage (GTDB taxonomy): Bacteria > Pseudomonadota > Gammaproteobacteria > Nevskiales > Nevskiaceae > JACPFV01. The sequence continues at coordinate 5,279 of JANNKD010000221.1, read as the reverse complement.
GACCGGCCCCACCGGCTCGGGCAAGACCGTGTCGCTGTACACCGGCGTCAACATCCTCAACACCGAGGACATCAACATCTCGACCGCGGAAGACCCGGCGGAAATCAACCTGCCCGGCGTCAACCAGGTCAACGTCAACCCGAAGGTGGGCCTGACGTTCGCCGCCGCGCTGAAGGCCTTCCTGCGCCAGGATCCGGACGTCATCCTGGTCGGCGAAATCCGCGACCTCGACACCGCGGAAATCGCGCTGAAGGCCGCCCAGACCGGCCACTTGGTGCTCTCGACGCTGCACACGAACGACGCGCCGCAGACCATCGTGCGCATGATGAACATGGGCATCCCGGCCTATAACCTGGCCTCGACGCTGACCCTGATCATCGCCCAGCGCCTGGCGCGCGGCCTGTGCAAGGTCTGCAAGCGCCCCGCCAACATTCCGCGGGAAGAACTGCTGAAGAACGGCTTCACCGCCGCGCAACTCGACGCGCCGACCACCAAGATCATGGAAGCGGTCGGCTGCGACCAGTGCGACAACGGCTACAAGGGCCGCACCGGCATCTACCAGGTGATGCCGTTCTCCGAGGAGATGGGCCGCATCATCATGGAGGGCGGCAACGCGATGGACGTGGCCAACCAGGCGCAGAAGGAAGGCATCAACGACCTGCGCGCGTCCGCGCTGGTCAAGGTGCTCGCCGGCAAGATCGACCTCGCGCAGGCCAACGCCTGCACGGTCGCCGACTAACCAGAGCCGCACTTCATGGCCGAAGCCGCTGCCGCAAAAGCCCCCGCCAAGAAGGTCATCAAGGCCAAGGCCGCGAAGGAATTCACCTTCACCTGGGAGGCGACCGACCGCAAGGGCGCCAAGATCAAGGGCAGCAGCGTCGGACCGAGCGAGGCGCTGATCAAGTCGCAACTGCGCAAGCAGGGCCTCAACCCGATCGCGGTCAAGAAGAAGAGCAGCTTCAAGTTCGGCGGCGGCGGCAAGATCGAAAGCCAGGACATCTCCATCTTCAGCCGCCAGATGGCGACGATGATGACGGCCGGCGTGCCGCTGGTGCAGTCGCTCGAGATCGTCGGGCGCGGTCACGAGAAGCCGGCGATGGCCGACATGATCCTCGGCATCAAGGCGCACATCGAGGCCGGCAACACCTTCGCCGAAAGCCTCGCCCTGTACCCGCTGCAGTTCGACGACCTGTTCGTGAACCTGGTCAACGCCGGCGAGAAGTCCGGCGCGCTCGAGACGCTGCTCGACAAGATCGCCACCTACAAGGAAAAAACCGAGGCGATCAAGAAGAAGGTCAAGAAGGCGTTGACCTACCCGGCGGCGGTCGTGGTCGTCGCCTTCATCGTCACGGCGATCCTGCTGATCTTCGTGGTGCCGCAGTTCGAGGAACTGTTCAAGGGCTTCGGCGCCGACCTGCCGGCCTTCACCCAGGTCGTCGTGGACCTGTCGCGGGCGCTCAAGTCCCAGGGCATCTTCATCGGCGCCGTCATCGTCGCCTTCTTCGTCGGCTTCATCGAGCTCCACAAGCGCTCGCTCAAGCTGCGTGAATTCATGGACCGCGTGATGCTGAAGGTGCCGGTCATCGGCGACATCCTGTACAAGTCGGCGGTGGCGCGCTTCGCCCGCACGCTGGCGACGATGTTCGCGGCCGGCGTGCCGCTGGTCGACGCCCTGGACTCGGTGGCCGGCGCGGCCGGCAACATCGTCTTCTACAAGGGCATCATGAAAATCAAGGACGGCGTCTCGACCGGCCAGCAGTTGCAGCTGTGCATGACGCAGTCCGGCCTGTTCCCGCCGATGGCGTGCCAGATGATCGCGATCGGCGAGGAATCCGGCTCGCTCGACGCCATGGCCGCCAAAGTGGCCGACTTCTACGAGTCCGAGGTCGACGCCCTGGTCGATGCGCTGTCGAGCCTGCTTGAGCCGATGATCATGGCGATCCTCGGCGTGCTGGTCGGCGGCCTGGTCGTCGCCATGTACCTGCCCATCTTCAAGATGGGCGCCGTGGTCTGAGCCCAGCGAGGAGATGTCCCTGCTTGACGGGCTGACCCACAGCCCCGGGTTCCTCGCTCTCGGCACCCTGCTGCTCGGTCTTTGCGTCGGCAGCTTCCTCAACGTTGTCATCCATCGGCTGCCGCGGATGCTGGAGCGCGAGTGGCGCCGCGAGTGCCGCACGCTGCTGGCGCTGGAGGCGGCACCGGACGATCCCAAGCTGTCGCTGGCGCACCCGGCTTCGCGCTGCCCGTCGTGCCAGGCGCCGATCAAGCCGTGGCACAACATCCCGGTGGCGAGCTGGCTGTGGCTGCGCGGGCGCTGCGCGTCCTGCCGCGCACCGATCTCGGCGCAGTACCCGCTGGTCGAGGCCGCGGCCGGCATCCTGAGCGTGGCGTGCGCGCTGCGTTTCGGCTGGAGCCCGGCGCTGGGGGCGGCGCTGGTGCTGACTTGGGCCCTGCTCGCGCTGACCGTCATCGACCTGCGCACGCAGTTGCTGCCCGACACGATCACGCTGCCCCTGCTGTGGCTGGGGCTGCTGCTGAGCATCGACGGCGTGTTCGTGCGTCCGTCGGCCAGCATCATCGGCGCGGCCGCCGGCTACCTGAGCTTGTGGAGCGTCTACCACGTGTTCCGCCTGGTCACCGGCAAGGAAGGCATGGGCTACGGCGACTTCAAGCTGCTGGCGGCGCTCGGCGCCTGGTTCGGCTGGCAGGCGCTGCCGATGATCGTGCTGCTGTCCTCGGTGATGGGCGCGGTGATCGGCCTGGGCCTGATCCTGCTGCGCGGCCACGACCGTAACGTGCCGCTGCCCTTCGGCCCCTACCTCGCGCTGGCCGGCTGGATCGTCCTGGTCGGCGGAAGCGACCTTGGCAACGCATGGCTGCGCCTGACCCTGCCCGGCTGACGGTCGGCCTGACCGGCGGCGTGGCCAGCGGCAAGTCCACCGCGGCCCAGGCCTTCCGCGCGCTCGGCGCGCCCTTGCTCAACGCGGACGAAGTGGCGCGCGAGGTGGTGGCCAAGGGCACGCCGGCGCTCGAGCGCATCAAGCGCGAGTTCGGCGCCGAGTTCCTGCAGAACGGCGAGCTTGACCGGCCCAAGATGCGCCAGCACGTGTTCGCCGATGCCGCGGCGCGGCGCGCGCTCGAGGGCATCACCCACCCGGCGATCCGCGAGCGCATGCTCGCCTGGCGCAAGGCGCAGACCGGGCCGTACTGCATCCTCGACGTGCCGATCCTGATCGAGGCCGGCATGGACGCGCTGGTGGACCGGATCCTGGTGATTGACGTGCCGGAGGCCTTGCAGGTCGAGCGGCTGCGCACGCGCGACCACATCAGCGACGAGCTGGCGCGGCAGATGCTGGCGGCGCAGGCCACGCGCGAGCAGCGCCTGGCGCGGGCCGACGACCGCATCCTGAATACGCGCACGGTGCCCGAGCTCTGCGCGGCGGTCGGGCGCCTGCACGACTTCTACCTCGACCTCGCCCGCAGCGGCAAGAAGCACGCGCCCGGGCTGCAGCTGCCATGACCAACGCCGGGCCAATGGTGGTCTACGAACAGCCCCTGAACGAGCGGGTGCGCACATTCCTGCGCCTCGAGTTCCTGTTCGCGCAGCACCGCCACCACCGCGCGGACCCCACGCACTGGGGCGTGCGCGCCACGCTGCGCGCGCTGCTGGACATCTTCACGATCGTCTCGCGCTCCGACCTGAAGGGCGAGGTCCTCAAGGAATTGAGCGAGCAGCACGGCACGTTGTCACGCCTGCAACAACGCCCGGGCGTGGACGGCTCGCGCCTGCAGAGCGTGCTCGCCGAGCTCAACGAGGCGGTCAACGCCATGCAGGTACTGACCACGCACACGCTCGCCACCGTGCTGCGCGACAACGAGTTCCTGATCTCGCTGCTGCACCGGAGCACGATCCCTGGCGGCGTCGGCGCGTTCGACCTGCCGACCTTCCACCACTGGCTGGCCCAGCCCGGCGAGCACATCCGCCGCGACCTCGATGCCTGGTTCGCCGACCTCGTGCCGTTCGATCGCGCCATCACCCTGTACCTGCGGCTGCTGCGCCAGAGCACGCAGGCCACCGAGGCCGTCGCCAAGGGCGGCATCCACGTCTACACGCCGCAGGCCGAGTACGAACTGGTGCGCGTGCTGGTGGCGGCCAGCGCGGGCGTTTACCCGGAAATCAGCGCCGGACGGCACCGGTTCACGGTGCGCTTCATGATGCAGCGCGACGTCAACACGCGGCCGGTGCAGGCCACGGCCGACGTACCGTTTCAGCTGCAGTGCTGCGCGCTGTGAAATGCCCGGGCTGCGACAAGGCGCTGGCCGCCGGCGCGGACGCGCGCTGGCGGCCCTTCTGCTCGGAGCGCTGCAAGCTGGCCGACCTGGGCCAGTGGTTCGCGGGACGCTATTCGGTCCCGGTTGACAGCGACCCCGCGGAGCCGCCGCCGGAACCCAAGCCTCAGCGCCAGTAGGCTGAAATCCCGGCCACTCCCTGCGCGCCGCGGCGCCAGGCCTGCTCGAGGTCATCGGGCCCGAGGCCGCCAATGGCGTAGACCGGCAGGCCGGCGCCGCTGGCGAGTTGCGCAAATCCCTCCCAGCCCAGCGGCGCGGCGTCGGGATGCGTCGTGGTATGGCGCACGGGTCCGAGCACGGCGTAATCCGCGTCGAGGGAGTTCGCGCGGGCTAGGTCGTCGGCGCCGTGACACGACACCCCGAACCACTTGTCGGCGGGGACCGGGCGCGATTCCAGCGCGCGCAGTGTCGCGCCGGTGGCGTGGAAGCCGCGCGCGTTCAGCGCGACGACGTCGGCGGGATCACGATCAAGCAGCAGGGGCTCGCCCGCGTCGACCAGCCCCTGCGCCATGGCTCGGTATTGGCGGTCGCTCACCACGCTTGGCAGGCGCAGCCGCAACAGGGCATCCGGGGGCTGGGGCGGCCACGCCATCCCTGTCACGAACAGCGGCGGCGTGAAGATCAGGTGTTCCGGCAGGCGCAGTGCGCGCACGATCGGCTGGTCGGCGGCGAGCAGTTGCCAGCGCGACAGTTCGTCGGGCAGGACCCAGGCGCTGGCGGGATGCTCGCTCGAGCGCGGCTCACCCTGCCAGGCGGTGACCAGCCAGGTGTCGAGGTCGACGGCGAGTTCCGGATATTCGTGGCGCAGGCGAATCAGCGGGCGGGCCTGCGTGATGGTGATGCCGAGCTCTTCCTGCAGCTCGCGGCGCAGCGCAGCCTCGGCACTCTCGCCGGCTTCGACCTTGCCGCCGGGAAACTCCCATTCGCCC
>JANNKD010000199.1:0-6448 GCA_031396115.1 Gammaproteobacteria bacterium | reverse complement strand
CCGGCAAGGCCGAGGGCTCGATGGACGCCGGCAACATGCTCAAGCCCGCGCTCGCGCGCGGCGAGCTGCACTGCATCGGCGCGACCACGCTCGACGAGTACCGCAAGCACATCGAGAAGGACGCCGCGCTCGAGCGGCGCTTCCAGCCGGTGTTCGTGGGGGAACCGAGCGTCGAGGACACCATCGCCATCCTGCGCGGCCTCAAGGAGCGCTACGAGGTGCACCACGGCGTGGACATGCTCGACGAGGCGCTGATCGCGGCAGCCAAACTCGCGCACCGCTACATCGCCAACCGCCAGCTGCCCGACAAGGCCATCGACCTGATGGACGAGGCCGCGAGCCGCATCCGCATCGAAATCGAGTCGCGGCCCGAATCGCTCGACCGCCTGCATCGCCGCCTGATCCAGCTCAAAATCGAGCGCGAGGCGGTCAAGAAAGACAAGGACGCGTCGGCCCGGCGCGGGCTCGCGCGTCTCGACGAGGAAATCGGCAAGCTCGAGCGCGAGTACGCCGACCTCGACGAAGAATGGAAGGCCGAGAAGGCGCAGGTGCAGGGCTCGACCGACGTCAAGGAGGAACTGGAGCGGGCCAAGCAGGAGATGGACGCGGCGCGGCGAGCGGGCGATCTCGCGCGCATGGCCGAGCTGCAGTACGGCAAGATTCCGGAACTTGAGAAGAAACTCGCCGCGGCCAGCCCCTCACCCCAGCCCTCTCCCCGCAAGCGGGGAGAGGGAGACAAGAGTCTTGCCTCTCCCCGCGACAGCGGGGAGAGGTCGGCGCCGAAGGCGCCGGGTGAGGGGCGAAAGTTGCTTCGCACCCAGGTCGGCGAGGACGAGATCGCCGACATCGTGTCGCGCTGGACCGGTATCCCCGTCTCCAAACTCATGGAAGGTGAGCGCGACAAGCTGCTGCGCATGGAGACTGCGCTGCACGAGCGCGTGGTCGGCCAGGACGAGGCCGTCACGGCGGTGTCCGACGCGATCCGCCGCTCGCGCTCCGGTCTGTCGGACCCGAACCGCCCGATCGGCTCCTTCCTGTTCCTCGGACCCACCGGCGTGGGCAAGACCGAGTTGTGCAAGGCGCTCGCATCGTTCCTGTTCGATACCGATGAGGCGATCGTCCGCATCGACATGTCCGAATACGGCGAGCGCCACAGCGTCGCGCGCCTGATCGGCGCCCCGCCCGGTTATGTCGGCTACGACGAAGGCGGCCAGCTGACCGAGCAGGTTCGCCGCCGGCCGTACTGCGTGATCCTGTTCGACGAGGTCGAGAAGGCGCACCCGGAGGCGTTCAACGTACTGCTGCAGGTGCTCGACGACGGCCGCCTGACCGACGGCCAGGGCCGCACCGTGGATTTCCGCAATACGGTCGTCGCGATGACCTCGAACCTGGGCTCCAGCCTGATCCAGGAGTTCGCCGGCAAGGACGACTACGCGGCGATGAAAGCCGCGGTCATGGAGGTCGTGCGCCAGCACTTCCGGCCCGAGTTCATCAACCGCATCGACGAGGCCGTGGTGTTCCACCCGCTCGGCAGCGCGCATATCCGCGACATCGCGCAGATCCAGGTCAGGCGCCTGCTCGCGCGCATCCAGGAGCGTGGCATGAAGATCGAGTTCAGCGACGCGGCGCTGAACCACCTCGCCCAGGCCGGCTACGACCCGGTCTACGGTGCGCGGCCGCTCAAGCGCGCGGTGCAGACGCTGGTTGAGAACCCGCTGGCGCGCGCGATTCTCGACGGCCAGTACGTGGCCGGCGACACCATCAAGGTGGATTTCGAGGACAAGGCGCTGACGTTCAAGCGCGCCTGATCACTCCGGCGCGGGCGCTGACCGGCCGAAGGCCGCCTCGCGCTCGCTGGCGTGATGGGCGATGCGGGCGAACACGCCGGTCGCGCGGACCATGCCGGCGCGATCCAGCGCCTCGACCGTGTCGGCGCGCGTGTGGTGCACGTCGAAGTACTTGCTGCCGTCCTGCACCACGATGATCTCCGGCGCGTGGAGCTTGCGCATCTCGCCGACGTCGGTGCCGCCGTGCTGGCCGTTGGCGCCCAGCTCGAGGCCGAGATCCTGCGCCAGCCGCACCACGTCCGGCCAGTCCGCGTCTGCCACGGCGCCTTCGAGCTTCCACGGCGTGCCGCTGCCCGAGTCGGCCTCCATCACCATGGCGTGGCGCGCCGCCTCGGCAGCGTGCGCGGCCGCGTAGGCCTTGCCGCCCTGGATGCCGAACTCCTCGTTGGCGTACAGCACGACGCGAATCGTGCGATGCGGCTTGCGGCCGAGCCTGGCGATGCGCTGCGCCGCGGCCATGACGATGCCCACGCCGGCGGCGTCGTCGTTCGCGCCCGGCGTGATGTCCCACGAATCCAGGTGCGCGCCGAGCAGCACGATCTCGCCGGTCTCGCCGGGGATTTCGCCCACCACATTGGCCGACGGCGCCATGCCGGCGTCGATCGAGTCGAGCGTCATGCGCACGCGCACGCGCTTGTTGCCGGCGAGCAGTTGCTCGAGCGCATCGGCGGCGGGACCGCTCAGCGCCGCCGCCGGGATCTTCGGCGCGTCGGCCTCGTACTTGGTGGTGCCGGTGTGCGCATTCACGCCGGTGCCCAGCGAGCGGATCAGCACCGCGCGCGCACCCTTGCGCGCCGCCACTGCCGGGCCCTTGCGCCGGATCGGCGCGGCCGTGCCGTAGCCGCTGCCGTCACGCGAGCGCTCCATGCGCCGGTTGATGAACACGATCTTGCCGGCCGCGGCGCCACGCGGCAGCGCTTCCAGCGCCTCCAGCGAAGCCACCGGGAACACATCGCCTTCGATGCCGCCCGGCCGCGTCGCCAGGCTGCCGCCCAGCGCCACCGCTTCGAGCGCCTGCTGGCGTGGCTTGAGCACGTCGACCGAGATACCGCCGCGCTGCCAGCGCGGCACGCTCACCGGCTCGGCGCGCACGTTCTGGAAGCCGAGCGCGGTCATCTTGGCCAGCGCCCACTGCACGGCGCGCGCATCGCCCTCGGTGCCCGCAAAGCGCGGGCCGACCTCGGTCACCAGCGACACCGCCAGCGCGTAGGCGTCCTCGTCTTGCGACTGCAGGATGGCGTCGTCCTTCGAGCGATCTACCGTGGTCGCGCAGGCCGCCAGCAATAGAACGGCCGTCATTAGAACGGCTGTCATTCCCGCGAAAGCGGGAATCCAGGGCCTTGTCGGGGCTTTCTGGATGCCCGCTTGCGCGGGCATGACTCCGTCTCTAGCGGCGCGCACGGAAGAAGTCCTGGAGGATGGCGCCGCACTCTTCGGCGAGCACACCGCCGGTCCAGTCGGGTTTGTGGTTGAGCTTGGGATTGGCGATGACGTCATAGACAGAACTCACGGCTCCGGCCTTGGGGTCCGCGGCGCCGAACACGACGCGCGCGATGCGGGAATGGATGATGGCGCCCGCGCACATTACGCAGGGCTCGAGCGTCACGTAAAGAGACAGGCCGCCCAGGCGGTAATTGCGCAGCGCCGCCGCGGCGGCGCGCATGGCGACCATCTCGGCGTGAGCGGAGGGGTCGTGCGCCGCGATCGGCTGGTTCCAGCCCTCGGCGACGACCTCGTCGCCATTGACGACGACTGCGCCAACCGGCACCTCGCCGAGATCCTGCGCGCGCCGCGCAAGTTTCAGCGCGTGGCGCATCCACTGCTCGTCGGTGGCGGCGTCCACCTTCAGCCCAGCGCGAGCCGCAAAGACCAAAGTCCCAGCGCGATCAGCACCACGCCGGCGAGCAAGTGGAACGTCTTCTGCGCCACATGGCCGCCGATCCAGGCCCCGGCGACGACGCCGATGGCCGCGCACAGGACCAGCGCCACGCCTGCGCCGAGGAACACCCACAGGCGCGCTTGCGGTGATTCCGCGGAAAAGTAGACCGTCGTCAGTTGCGACATGCCACCGAGTTCCACCAGCAGCACGGCGTTGAACACCGCCAGTGCGATTTTCCAGCCGGAATCAGGGTTCATGGTGCCTCCGACACGCTACTCCCACTCGATGGTTGCCGGCGGCTTGCCGGAGATGTCGTAAACCACGCGCGAGATGCCGGGCACTTCGTTGACGATGCGCCGCGCCACGACGTCCAGCAGCTCGTACGGCAGGTGCGCCCAGTGCGCTGTCATGAAATCCACGGTCTGCACGGCGCGCAGCGCGACCACCGGCTCGTGGCGGCGGCCGTCGCCCATGACGCCGACGCTGTTGACCGGCAGGAACACGGCGAAGGCCTGCGACACCTGGTCGTACCAATTGGACTTGCGCAGCTCGGCAATGAAGATCGCGTCGGCCTTGCGCAGCTTCTCGGCCGCCTCGGGCGTCACTTCCTCGAGGATGCGCACGCCCAAGCCGGGGCCCGGGAACGGGTGGCGCATCACCATCTCGCGCGGCAGGCCGAGCTCCAGGCCGATGGCGCGCACCTCGTCCTTGAACAGCTCGCGCAGCGGCTCGACCAGCTTGAGCTTCATGTGCTCGGGCAGGCCACCCACGTTGTGATGCGACTTGATGAGGTGCGCCTTCTTGGTCTTGCTGCCGGCCGATTCGATGACGTCCGGATAGATCGTGCCCTGCGCCAGGAAGCCTACGTCCTTGAGCTTGTGCGCTTCCTCATCGAACACCTCGATGAAGACGCGGCCGATGATCTTGCGCTTGGCTTCGGGATCGATGACGCCCTTGAGCTCGCCGAAGAAACGCTCGGCGGCGTTGACGCGGATCACCTTCACGCCGAGGTGCCTGGCGAACACCGCCATGACCTGGTCGCCCTCGTCCTGGCGCAGCAGGCCGTGGTCGACGAACACGCAGGTCAGCTGGTCGCCGATGGCCTTGTGCAGCAGCCCGGCGACGACCGAGGAGTCCACGCCGCCCGACAGGCCCAGCAGCACCTTGCCCTTGCCCACCTGCTCGCGCACGCGCGTGATCGCATCGTCGATGATCTTACCGGGCGTCCAGGCGTTGCCGCAGCCGCAGAACTCGTGCACGAAGCGCGACAGGATGCGCGTGCCCTGCTTGGTGTGCGTGACTTCGGGATGGAACTGGACGCCGTAGAACTTGCGCGCGGGGTCCTCCATCGCGGCTAGCGGCAGGTCGTGCGTCGAGGCAATGACCTTGAAGCCCTCGGGCAGCGCCGTGACACGGTCGCCGTGCGACATCCAGGCGTCGAGGTAGGCGTGATCCTTGGCGACACGGTCCTCGATGTCCTTGAACAGCGCCGAGTGACCCTTCTCGCGCACTTCGGCGTAGCCGAACTCGCGGGAGTGCGTGCCCTCGACCTTGCCGCCGAGCTGCATCGCCATGGTCTGCATGCCGTAGCAGATGCCGAGCACCGGCACGCCGAGTTCGTAGACCGCCCGGGGCGCGCGCGGCGAGTCCGGGTCGAGCGTGGACTCGGGTCCGCCGCCGAGGATCACGCCCTTGGGCGCGAACGCGCGCACTTCCGCGTCGGAGATGTCCCACGGATGGATCTCGGAGTAGACGCCGAGCTCGCGCACGCGCCGGGCGATCAGCTGCGTGTACTGGCCCCCGAAGTCGAGGATGAGAATCTTGTCAGCGTGGATGTTCTTCATTTGTCATTCCCGCGCAAGCGGGAATCCAGACTGGATGCCCGCTTGCGCGGGCATGACGGCGCTATGACTCGACGCGGTAATTGGGGGCCTCTTTGGTGATGCTCACGTCGTGGACGTGCGATTCCTTCATGCCGGCCGAGGTGATCTTGACGAAGCGCGGCTTGCTGCGCAGTTCCTCGATCGACTTGCAGCCGGTGTAGCCCATGCAGGCGCGCAGGCCGCCGACCAGCTGCGTGACGATCGCCGATAGCGGGCCCTTGTACGGCACGCGGCCCTCGATGCCCTCGGGCACCAGCTTCTCGACTTCGCTGGTGGTGTCCTGGAAATAGCGATCCTTGGAGCCCTGCGCCTGCGACATCGCGCCGAGCGACCCCATGCCGCGGTAGCTCTTGTACGAGCGGCCCTGCCACAGCTCGACTTCGCCGGGCGATTCCTCGGTGCCGGCAAACAGGCCGCCGATCATCACCGAATGAGCGCCGGCCGCGATCGCCTTGGCGACGTCGCCCGAGTAGCGGATGCCGCCGTCCGAGATCAGCGGCACGTCGGTCTTCGCGAGCGCCTCGGCGACCGATGAGACCGCGGTGATCTGCGGCACGCCGACGCCCGCGACGTTGCGCGTGGTGCAGATCGAGCCGGGCCCGATGCCGACCTTCACTGCGTCCACGCCGGCGTCGACAAGCGCCTTCGCGGCTTCCGCGGTCACGATGTTGCCGCCGACGATCTGGAGCCCTGGCTGTGCCTCGGCGAGGGCGACCAGGTCATGGAGACCTTCGCGAAGCACCTCGGCATCCGCGTGATCCGGGTGGATGCGGTGGAACGGTTCTTCTCGGCGCTCGGCGACGAGGAGGACCCGGAGCGCAAGCGCAAGATCATCGGGC
>JANNKD010000184.1:0-2527 GCA_031396115.1 Gammaproteobacteria bacterium | reverse complement strand
CGCTGGGACACCTCGAGCCTGATCAAACGACTGAAGTAGGCTGCGCCGCCAGGCTCGACCGATCAGGACTTCGGCGCCGATGCGCCCGGTTGCGGCGCCGGCAAGGTGCGCAGCAGTTCGTCCTCGGAGATGATCTCGAGCAGACGCACCACCTTTTGCACGCCGCCCGTGGTGCGCGCGATTTCGGTCGCGCGATTGGCCTCGCGCTGGGACACCCGGCCCATCATGTAGACCACGCCGCGCTCGGTCACGATCTTGAAAGCATTGGCAAACAGATCCCGGGCGTCGATCATGGCCGCCTTGACCTTGCCGGTTATCAGCGCATCGGAGGATCGCTGCGTGAGCGAGGTCGCACTGATGACGGCCAGCTCGTTGGCGACGAAACGCACGTTGTCGACCCGCGCAACGATCTGCTCCACCAGTTGCTTGTCCTGCGCGCTCGGGACCTCGCCGGTCAGCAGCACCTGGCGGTTGTAACTGGTCACGTTGACGTGCACGCGGGTGCCGAGGTTGTCCAGGATGCGGCCGACCGAACGCAGCTCGATGCCTTCATCCTCGAGCTGCGCACCCGAGGTGCGGCGGTCGGTCGCCACCAGGGCGCCCATCGCCGCGCCGCCGAGTATGACCGGTGCACAGGCGCCGAGCGTGCTGCCCAGCGCCGCCACACACAGCAGACTCGCGCACAGCTTGATCGTGCTTGACTTCATCAGGTTGTTTCCTCTTGTTCGCCCAGCAACTGGGCATCGACGGCATCGCACAGGCAGTGCAATACCAGCATATGTACTTCCAGCACCCGCGCTGCACGCTCATGCGGCACATTGACGTGCACATCGGTGTCACGGAGCATCTGGACCATCTGGCCACCACCCTGTCCGGACAGGCCAACGACCACCATTTCACGTTCGTGCGCCGCGTCGATCGCTTCCTGCAGGTTGGCGCAGTTGCCGCTGACCGAGAGCGCCAGCAGCACATCACCGGAGCCGCCAAGCGCGCGCACCTGGCGCGCGAATACCGCGCCGAAAGACGGCTCACCGAGCGCAGCTGTCACCGTGCCGCCGGAGGTTCGCACCTGGCGCGAGCAGCCCTTGGGCACGGTGTCGGTGGTCATGATGGCCCGCGCGGCATCGAGCCAGGCGTCCTCGCGCAGGCGGCCGGCGGCGTGGCCGACCGCGGCGTTCATGCGCTGCACCGGCAACTGCTGGCCGATCACGCCGGTCGAGAACGGCAGCACCGCGTCGGCAGTGAGGCCGAGGGCGCCGGCCACGCCCGCGGTCGTCGCGCGCGCGCTGGCGAGCCCTTCGGCGCCGGTCGCGGCGTTGGCGTTGGCGTTGCCGGCATTGACCAGCAGCGCGCGGATGCGCGAGCCCTGCTTCAGCCGCTGGCGGCAGAGCAGCACCGGCGCGGCGGCGAAGGCGTTCTTCGTGAACACGCCGGCGACCTGGGCGCCCTCGGCCAGCTCGATGACCAGCAGGTCCTTGCGTCCCGGCTTCTTGATCGCGGCCTCGGCGACGCCGAAGCGCGCTCCGGCGACGGGCAGCAGGGATTCAGGCTCGCGCAGGTTGACCGGCATCGCTCAGACGAGCTTGCCGTGGCACTGCTTGAATTTCTTGCCGGAGCCGCAGGGGCACGGGTCGTTGCGGCCAACCTTGGGCTGGTCACGCGTGACGGTGACCGGCCTGGCCGGCGCCGGCGGCGCGGTCGGCACCGGACGTCCGCCGGGGGCGGCGGCACCGTCGGCCGCGACCGCCGCGGTTTCTCCCATCGGGGTCGGCGCGGCTTCGTGCTGGAACTGCATCGGGCGCTCCCGGCGGCGCGACGCCTCGAGCGCCGCGATCTCCGACTCGGAACGGATCTCGCCCTTGGCCAGCACGCTGACCACCTGGTGCTTGAAGCGCGCCAGCATCTCGCTGAACATGCCGAACGCCTCGCGCTTGTACTCCTGCTTGGGGTCCTTCTGCGCGTAGCCGCGCAAGTGGATGCCGAGGCGCAGGTAGTCCATCGCCGCCAGGTGCTCCCGCCAGTACTGGTCGAGCACGTTCAGGAACATGACCTTCTCGATGTGCTCGAGCGTCGGCGCACCGATGCGCTCCTTCTTGCCGGCGTAGGCCGCGGCCAGCTGCTCGACGACGCGGGCGCGCAGGCCTTTCTCGTCGAGCATCTTCTCGGTGTCGAGCCACTGACGCAGCGGCAGCTCGAGGCCGAAGTCGCGGCGCAGCGCGTCCTCGAGGCCTGGCACGTTCCACTGCTCCTCGATGCTCTCCCGCGGGATGTAGGCGTCGACCACGCCGTCGACGGCGTCGCGGCGGATCTCGTCGAGCATCGGCGTGACGCGCTCGGCACTCATCAGCTCGTTGCGCAGCTCGTAGATGACCTTGCGCTGGTCGTTGGCGACGTTGCCGATCGGCTGAAGCCGGCGCGGAGGGGCATCCCCTCGCGCCATCGCGACGCCCCGCCGAATGGCCCAGCGTCGAGCATGGCTCCGCCTCTCGAACATCCTCCCCACGCGCTCGGCCGCTTCGGCGAGCGC
>JANNKD010000175.1:0-2598 GCA_031396115.1 Gammaproteobacteria bacterium | reverse complement strand
ACGAGCGTCGGCGCGACCTCGGCAAAGGTGGCGCCGGCGAGGAGGGGCGGCAGTTTCTCCACGCCGGCGACGTCCCATGTCGCCGCGTGGCGATGGCCGGCCAGCGCCGCCAACGCCCCCGCCGTGGCGAGGGCCCGCAGGTCGCGCCGGTCGAGCTGCGCGCGATGTGCGAGGTCGGCGACATCGGCGAAGGGCCGCGTGGTGCGCGCGTCGACCACGCGCTGCACCCCGGCGTGCGACAACCCCGCCACCAGCCGCAACCCCAGGCGCAAACAAGGGGCCAGGGTCGAATTTTCCACTGGAGCAGCAGCAACACGCTTCATTGCCACAGGAAAAATCGACCCTGGCCCCTTTTTTACGAGGGTGCAGTCCCACGCGCTGGTGGTGACATCGACATTGCGGATCTCCACACCGTGACGGCGCGCGTCCTGCACCAGCTGCGACGGCGCATAGAAACCCATCGGCTGCGCATTGATCAGCGCGGCGCAGAACGCGGCGGGATGGTAGTGCTTCAGCCACGCCGACACGTACACTAGCAGCGAGAAGCTGGCGGAATGCGACTCGGGGAAGCCGTACTCGCCGAAGCCCAGGATCTGCTGGTAGATCTGCCGCGCGAAGGCCTCGGGCAGCCCGCGCTGGCCCATGCCGTCGATCAATCGCTGCTCGAACTTCTCGAGGCCGCCCTTGCGCCGCCATGCCGCCATCGAGCGGCGGAGCTGGTCGGATTCGCCCGGCGTGAAGCCCGCCGCGACGATGGCCAGCTGCATCACCTGCTCCTGGAAGATGGGCACGCCCAGCGTGCGCTTCAACACACTCTCCACCGCCGGGCTGGGATAGGTGACGGCCTCCTTGCCCTGCCGGCGCTTCAGATACGGATGCACCATGCCGCCCTGGATGGGGCCGGGCCGCACGATGGCCACCTCGATGACGAGGTCGTAGAAGCACGCGGGCCGCAACCGCGGCAGCATCGACTGCTGCGCGCGCGACTCGATCTGGAACACGCCCACCGTATCGGCGCGCTGGCACATGGCATAGACGGCGGGATCCTCGGCGGGGATGTCCTGCATGGCCAGCGGGGCGCCGCGCAGCTGCCCGATCATGTCCAGCGCGCGGCGGATGGCGGACAGCATGCCCAGCGCCAGGCAGTCGACCTTGAGCAGGCCCATCGCATCGAGATCATCCTTGTCCCACTGGATGACGGTGCGATCGACCATCGCGGCGTTCTCCACCGGCACCATGCGCTCGAGCAGCCCGCGCGCGATGACAAAACCGCCGACGTGCTGCGACAGGTGGCGTGGAAAACCCTGCAGCGCGCCGGCGAGCTTGGTGAGCCGCGTGATCACCGGGTTGGCCGGATCGAAGCCCGCCTCGCGGATGCGCGCGGGGTCGATGGCGCGGCCATCCCACCACGCGAACATGGCGGTGAGCCGGTCGACCTGCGCCAACTCGAGGCCCAGTGCGCGGCCGACATCGCGCACGGCGCTCTTCGGCCGATAGGTGATGAGCGTGGCGGCCAACGCCGCGCGTTCGCGCCCGTACTTGGCGTAGATGTACTGGATGACCTCCTCGCGCCGCTCGTGCTCGAAATCGACGTCGATGTCCGGCGGCTCGTTGCGCTCGCGGCTGATGAAGCGCTCGAAGAGCATGCTCATGCGCGAGGGGTCGACCTCGGTGATGCCCAACGCATAGCACACGGCCGAGTTGGCGGCCGAGCCGCGACCCTGGCACAGGATGCCCTTCGAGCGCGCGAAGGCGACGATGTCGTGCACGGTGAGGAAGTAGGGCTCGTAGCGCAGCTCGGCGATCAATGCCAGCTCGTGCTCGATCATCCGGCGCACTTCCGGCGGCGTGGCGTCGAGGCGGCGATAGCGGCGCACGAGGCCGGCGTCGACCAGCTGCCGCAGGTGGCCCGCCGGCGTGGTGCCCGGGGGCACCACTTCCTCTGGATACTCGTAACGCAGTTCGTCCAGCGAAAACGTGCAGCGCTGCGCGAGGTCGATGGTGGCATCGAGGCAGGCGCGCGGATACAGCGTGGCCAGTCGCGCGCGTGAACGCAGGTGCCGCTCACCGTTGGGGAAGAGGGCATAGCCGCACTCGTGCAGTGGCGTGCGCAGGCGGATGGCGGTCATCGTGTCCTGCAGCGCACGCCGCGCACGGACGTGCATGTGGACGTCGCCCGCAGCGATCAATGGCAGGCCATGCGATTGCGCGAGTTCGTGCATTGCAACGAGATGCGCCCGATCCCCCGAGCGGGCGAAGAGCCCCACGCCGATCCACGCGCGGCCGGGGAAGACATCGGCCAGCCAGCGGAAGGGAAAATCGACCCTGGCCCCTTGGTGGGGGAGGCCGACGGCGAGGCAGCGCGGCGCGAGTTCGGCGACGTCGTCGCGCGTGAGCAGGTAGGTGCCCTTGGGACTCATGCGCCGGCCGCGCGTGATGAGCTGGGTCAGGTCGCCATAGGTCTCGCGATCCGTGGCGTAGAGCAGGAGCCGCGTGCCGTCGGCCAGGGCGAATTCACTGCCGACGACGAAGGGCAGTCCCGCGTCCTTGGCGGCGAGATGCGCCCGCACCACGCCCGCTACCGAGCACTCGTCGGTC
>JANNKD010000166.1:0-15046 GCA_031396115.1 Gammaproteobacteria bacterium | reverse complement strand
GGTAGGGCGTGTTGAGCTGGGTCATCGGCGGGATGACGGACAGCACGCGCGGGAGCGGTTGGTTCATTCCGTTATTATCCCCGCATGTTCGAACTCGCCGCCAAGGGTGGAATCGCCCACGTCATCCAGCTGGCCGTCGCGCCGGTGTTCCTGCTCACCGGCGTCGGCGCCATCCTCAACGTGATGGCCAACCGCCTGTCGCGCATCGTGGACCGCGCCCGCGCGCTGGAATTGAAGCTGACGGGCGTAGAGGGCGCCGCACGCGACGAGCTGCTGCGGCGCTTGGTCAACCTGTCGCACCGCGCCCGCCTGATCAGTCACGCCATCGCGCTGTGCGTGGTCACCGCCGTGCTGGTGTGCGGCGTGATCGTCACGCTGTTTCTGGGCGAGTTTTTCGCCTTCGAGGCCACCGTCCCGGCCGCGCTGCTGTTCATCGCCGCGCTGCTGTCGTTCCTGCTGGCGCTGGTCTGGCTGCTGCGCGAGGTCTTCAACGCCACGCGCACGATGAAGTTCGGGCCGGGGTGACGGCTATTGCTTGCGGCTGTCCATATGAAACTTGTGGAGGATGCGATGCGCGATTGGCGCAAGGATGACGCCCGCGACCAGGAGCACAGCCACGCCACAGTAGAGCGCGTACAAGCTCGCGAAGATCTTGCCGGCATAAGTGACGGGCGTCGCAATCGGGCCCATACCCCCCAGGAGCATTGAAGCGTTCAGGAAAGCGTCAATCCAGCTCAGGCCCTCGAGCGCGTGGTAGCCCACCATGCCGATGAGGAGGGAACCGGCGATGAGCACGAGAGCGATTGCTCCGCTATGGGCCACCCGCACCATGAAGTGGTGCGCAGGAATCACGGGCTGAGCGCGATGCTCAAACTGAGGCAGCAGCCTTTTCATTGCTTCGCCTCCTTCCAGCGCGCCAGGCTCGCGGCCGGCCAAAGCTGGCGCGCGTCGTAGAACTCCGCAAACGCCGGCACTCCCGCCGGCAGCACGACCCACGGCTGCTGGGTCGACGTGAAGATGTGAATGTCCGGCGGGAAGCGCCCCGGCTCGTCGAGCGTGCCCACGCGCACGAAGCGGATCGGGTCGCCGGCATTCGGATAGTGGCTCCACAGCGCCACGCGGCACTTCGGGCAGCGCGCGATGCGCTGGCCCTTGCCGGAGGCCGAGGGCGTCAGGACCAGCTCGAACTCGCCCTGCACCTCGACGCAGTCGCTTTCGACCACCGCGTTGACCGCGAACGCGCTGCCGGATTCGCGCTGGCACCAGGTGCAGTGGCAGCCGTGCACCACGATCGGCTGGCGCGTCATGCGATAGCGCACCGCGCGGCAGGTGCAGCCACCTTCGTATGGACCGTCCTGTGCCTGGCTCATTGGTTTCGCCGTAGTATGCCCGCACGCCAAACTCAGGAGCAGCCATGGGCCAGCACAACGGAAAGTGTTTCTGCGGCGCGGTCGAATTCACGGTCAGCGGCGAGCCGGCGGCGATGGGCTTCTGCCACTGCGAGTCGTGCCGGCATTGGTCGGCCGGCCCGGTCAACGCGTTCAGCCTGTGGCAACCCGACGCGGTCAAGGTAACCAAGGGCGCCGACCAGGTCGGCGCCTACAACAAGACGGCGACGAGCTTCCGCAAGTGGTGCAAGAAGTGCGGCGGCCACCTGTTCACCGATCACCCGCCGATGGGCCTGGTGGACGTCTACGCAGCCATGATCCCGTCGCTGAAGTTCGTGCCGGCCGTGCACGTCAACTACGGCGAGAAAGTGCTGGCCATCAAGGATGGCCTGCCCAAGCAGAGGGATTTCCCCAAGGAAATGGGCGGCTCGGGAATCACGCTGGCTGAGTAACCCGCCGCGCCTCGCGAGTCGCCGTGAAGCAACGCGCCTGGTTCGTCTACATGCTCGAGTGCGCCGGCGGGCGCATCTACACCGGCGTCTCGCCGGACGTCGCCACGCGCTTCGAAAAGCACCGCGCCGGCGCCGGCGGCGCCTTCACGCGCAGCTTTCCGCCGCGGCGCATTCTCGCGTCACGGCGCTGCGCCGGCCGCGGAGAGGCTCTCTCCACCGAGCACGCGCTCAAGCAACTCCAGCGCCCGGACAAATTGGCCTGGGCGCGGCGCTATCGCTGGAAGAAGAAGCTCAGACCTGCGGCGGGGCGCGGAAGCCGCCGGTAAGCGCAGTCAGCTGGCGCGCAAAGTCGATCGTGGTCAGGTCGTGCCCGTGTGCGCCAACGATCTGGATGCCCACGGGAAGCCCCGCGGCCGTGAGCCCCACCGGCGCCGACGTGGCGGGCAAGCCGGTCAGCGTCGCCGGGCCGATCCAGGTGAACTGCGTCGCGTAAGGCTCGTCGCGGCCGTTGACGGTGATGGTGCGCGAGTAGGGACTGCCCTGGGTGTTGTGCGTTGGCGCGGCGATGCGGTTCACCGGCATCAGCAGCACATCGTGCGACTCGAACAGCGCCTCGAACTTCAGCCTCAGCTGCTCGCGCTGCTCGTGCGCCTTGAGCCAGTCGCGGTGCGACAGCGTCGTGCGCCGCAGGAAGCCGGGCAGCGTGTCGACGCGGTCGCGCCCGAACAGGGCGGCCAGGTGCCCGCTGATCCAGGCGCGGCGATAGAGCTTGGCCGGCAAGCCGGCGCCGAAGATCGCGCCGAGCAGCGTGAAGTACAGCGCGTGCATTTCGGCGAGCGGGAACGGCGCCGGGCCCACGCTGACTTTCGCGCCGGCGGCACGCAGTTTCTCCACGGCGGCCTCGAGCGGCGCGCACACCTCGGCGTCCACCGGGCAGGCCGGATCGTCGAGCCAGGCCAGCACGCGGTAGTCGGACAGCGCTGCGCGCCGCCGCGGCGGCAGCTCGACACGCCAGGTTGACGCTTCGGGCGCCACGCGCCCGGCCATCACGCGCAGCGCGAGCGCGAGATCCTCGGCGCTGCGCGCCATGGGGCCGGCGGCGACGAGATCGGCTTCGCCGACGGTGCCCGGTGGGCCGGGAATATGGCCGCGCGTGGGGACCAGCCCCGCGGACGGCTTGTGGCCGTAGACGCCGCAGAAATGCGCGGGCGTGCGGATCGAGCCGGCGACGTCGCTGCCGAGCTCGAGCGGCGTCAGGCCCGCGGCCAGCGCCGCGGCGGCGCCGCCGCTGGAGCCGCCGGGCGTGCGTGCCGGGTCCCACGGGTTGCGCGTGATGCCGAACACCGCGTTGTGGGTCTGCACGTCGCCGGCGAACAGCGGCACATTGGTCTTGCCGAAGATGATCGCGCCGGCGTCGACCAGGCGCTGCACCGCCGGCGCGTGAGCCTTCGGCCGGTAGTCCTTGAGCATGGGCGCGCCGGCCACCGTCGTCATGCCGGCCACCTCGAAGGTGTCCTTGATGGTCATCGGCAGCCCGTGCAGCGGCCCCCAGAATTCACCGCTGGCAGCCGCCTGGTCGGCTTGCTGCGCTCGGGCACGCGCGGCTTCGAAGTTTGTCGCGATCACGGCGTTCAGTGCCGGGTTCAGCCGCTCCAGGCGCACGCGGTGGCGCTCGAGCAGCTCCACGGCCGTGAGCGTGCGCTCGCGCAACTGCGCCAACAGGCGGTGCGCCGGTTCCAAACAGAGTTCCATGCGCAACTTTATCATCGGGGTCATGCCCAACCTGTCGGCGCGCCTCGCGTTGTCCCTTGCCGCCGTGCTGCTGGCCGCCTGCGCTTCCGGCGCGAAAAAGGACGCCGCCGGCGAAGAGGCCGCGCCGCCCAAGCCCAACCCGTTCCAGGCCTGCCAGGTGCGCCGCCGGGGCGAGCAGGAGGTGATCGACCAGGCCAGCGCAACGCTGCAGGAAACCGTGTGCGGCGCTTCGCTGTGGTTCGACGGGCTGTTCGGCGATCGCGACCCGGCCGCTGCGCGCACCGCACGCGGCCGGCTCGAGGTGTCCACCGCCCACTCGGAGTTCGAGGGCGAGGAGACGCGCATCCGCTTCGACGCGCGCGTCCAGCTGCCGGCGTTCGAGCGGCGCCTGTCGGCGTTCATCGGCCGCGACAACGAGGACGAAGTGTCGCAGGACCGCACCGAGGGCCTCGGCCTGCGCTCGCAGGCCGACCAGCTCGTTCAGGTCGAGGACTGGTTCGCCGGCGTGGGCTACCGACTCAAGGACACCTACGGCATCCGCAGCGAGTTTCGCGTCGGCGTGCGCGGGCTGCGCCATCCGGTCGTGTTCATGCAGGTGCGCAACGCCGTCACCGCCTACGAGGACGCCGACGACCGCATCACGCTGCGCTTGACGCCGTTCGTCAACCACCTCGACGGCCCCGGCCTCACGGCGGGGACCCACTTCGACCATGCGCTCGCGCCCACGCGGCTGGTGCGCTGGAGCGCGATCGGCACGATCCACGAGGAAAGCCCGGGCGTGCTGTGGCGCACGGCGGCGCTGCTGTACCAGAACCTCAAGGGTTATCGCGCGATCGCGTTCGAGGCCTTTGAGCGCGGCGCCACCGGCGCGCCGGAGCCGCTGCTCGAGTACGGCGTGCGCACCATCTATCGCGAGCCGTTCTTCAAGCGGCGGCTGTTCGCCGAGCTGGTCCTCGGCTACAGCTGGCCGCGCGTCGACCCGGCGCTGGAGCGCGACGGCTCGGCCGGCTTCACCTTCGGCCTCGAGCTGCCGTTCGGCAAGGACGCGTCGCCGTCGCTGGCGCCGGAACGGATACCCTAGGCGTCCCACTCACGGGAGGCGGCATGCGCAACAACATCCTGATCACGGGCGCGAGCTCGGGCCTGGGCGCCGGCATGGCGCGCGAGTTCGCCCGGATGGGCCGCAACCTCGCGCTGTGCGCGCGCCGCATGGATCGCCTCGAGGAGCTCAAGCGCGAACTGCTGGCGGCGAACCCGGGCATCAAGGTCGTCACGCGCGAGCTCGACGTGAACAACTACGACCAGGTGTTCGCGGTGTTCAAGGCCTTCCACGAGGACCTCGGCTCGCTCGATCGCATCATCGTCAACGCCGGCATGGGCAAGGGCGCCTCGCTCGGCACCGGGTATTTCAAGGCCAACCGGCAGACGGCCGAGACCAATTTCGTCGCGGCGCTGGCGCAGTGCGAGGCGGCGATGGAGATATTCCGCGCGCAGAACGCCGGGCACCTGGTCGCGATCTCGTCGATTGCCGCCATGCGCGGCATGCCCCGCGCGCAGACGGTCTACGCCGCGACCAAGGCGGGGCTGTCGGCGCTGGCCGAAGGCATCCGCCTCGACGTTGCCGGCACGCCGATCGTGGTCAGCACGGTTCACCCGGGGTACATCCGCTCGGAGATCAACGCCAAGGTCAAGCACACGCCGTTCATGGTGGACATCGAGAGCGGCAGCCGCGCGCTGGTCGCGGCGATCGAGTCGGAGAAGGCGAAGACCTACGTGCCGGCGTGGCCGTGGTCGCTGATCAGCTGGGCGCTGCGCAACCTGCCGGTGGGCCTGACGAAGAAATTCGCCTGATCGAAAAAGGGGACGCACGCATTTAATAAAAGGTGTGCGTCCCCTTTTTGGCGCGCTAGCCCCAGCGCACGAGGACCGACCCCCAGGTCATGCCGCCGCCGACGCCCTGCAGCAGCACCAGCTGTCCGGCCTTGATGCGGCCGTCGCGCACGGCTTCGTCGAGCGCCAGGATCGCCGAGGCCGCCGACGTGTTGCCGTGCGTCTGCACGGTCGTCACGACGCGCTCCATCGGCATGCCGAGGCGCTCGGCCGCCGCCGTGATGATGCGCAGGTTGGCCTGGTGCGGCACCAGCCAGTCGAGCTGGTCGATGCTCAGGCCGTTGTGCTCAAGCGCCTCGCGCGCGCATTCCTCGAGCACGCGCACGGCGAACTTGTAGACCGCCTGGCCGTCGATCTCGACGAACGGATTGTTGGTGATCTTGCCGCCGGAGAAGCTGCCGGTCAGGCGCAGGATATGGCTGTGGTTGCCGTCTGCGTGCAAGTGGCTGGACAGGATGCCCGGCTCATCACTAGGCTTGAGGATCGCAGCTCCGGCGCCATCGCCGAACAGGATGCAGGTGTTTCGATCGTCCCAGTTCAGGAACCGTGTCAGCGCCTCCGCGCCGATCACCAGCGCGCACTTGAACAACCCCTTCGTGATCAGCGCATCGGCCGTGGTGATCGCGTACATGAAGCCGGTGCACACGGCCTGCACGTCGAACGCCGCCGCGCCGGGTCGCACGCCGAGCTTGGCCTGTAAGAGCGCCGCAGTGGACGGCAGCTGCATGTCGGCGGACGTCGTGGCCAGCACGATCAGGTCGATGTCGGCGGCGGTGACGCCGGCGGCTTCCATGGCGCGCCTTGAGGCGTGCAGCGCCAGCTCGCTGGGCAGCTCGCCCTCGGCCGCGACGTGGCGCGACTCGATGCCGGTGCGCGACACGATCCACTCATTGGTCGTGTTGACGCGCTTGGCGATCTCGTCGTTGGTGACGACGCGGGCTGGCAGGTAGCTCCCCGTGCCCGCAATCCGTGAGTACCTCATGGCGCGGCAGCTTACTCCCAACGTATGCGCCTTGGGCGCGGTCCACCGCACGTGTCCCTGAAGTCTGCCTGGCGTGAGTTCTGGCACGACGTGCCGGGCCAGCGCTTTGGCCACCGCTACGAGCGGCTCAACACACGCGACCACAGCACGCTGGGGCGGGTGCTGCGCATGGCGCTGGGCATCGCGCTGATCGCGCTGGGGTTGGTGTTCGGGCCGCTGCCCGGACCGGGCTTCGTGCCCACGCTGGCCGGCCTGGCGCTGCTCGCGGGCGAGTCGCGACGCATCGCAGCAGCGCTGGACCGCGCCGAGGTGAAGGTTCGCAGCTGGCTGAGCTAAAGTCCGCGCACGCCCTGAAGAGTCGCGGCCATGGGCCGCTCCCACGGAGGCCCCATGCGCGCCATAGGCCTGCTGCTCCTGCTCATGACCACGCCCATCCTCGCGGGACCCGATCGCGCCACCGGGCTGGCCTTCGCCACGCGCTCCGAGGTGATCGCCCAGCACGGCATGGCGGCGACGTCGCATCCGCTGGCGACGCAGGCGGCGCTCGATGTTCTCAAGGCCGGCGGCTCGGCGGTGGACGCCGCGATCGCGGCCAACGCCTGTCTCGGCCTGATGGAGCCCACCGGCAACGGCATGGGCGGCGACCTGTTCGCCATCGTCTGGGATCCGAAGGCGAAGAAGCTGCACGGCCTCAACGCCAGCGGCCGCTCGCCCAAGTCCCTCACGCTCGAGATCCTGCAGCAGCAGGGCAAGACCATCCCGCCGCGCGGCCCGCTGCCGGTGTCGGTGCCGGGTGCGGTGGACGGCTGGTTCGAGCTGCACGGCAAGTTCGGCAAGCTGCCGATGAAGCAGGTGCTTGCGCCTGCGATCGGTTACGCGCGCAACGGCCATCCGGTGGCCGAGATCATCGCGGACGCCTGGGCGCGCAGCGTGCCGGTGCTGTCGAAGTGGCCCGGCTTCAACGAGCAGTTCACCGTCAACGGCCGCGCCCCCGCCAAGGGCGAGATCTGGAAGAACCCGAACCTGGCGCGCACGCTGGAGAAAATCGCCGAGGGTGGGCGCGATGCGTTCTACAAGGGCGACATCGCGCGCACCATCGCCGACTACATGAAGGCGCAGGGCGGGTTCCTGTCGTACGAGGACCTCGCCGCGCACCACGGCGAGTGGGTGGCGCCGGTCTCGACCCACTATCGCGGCTATGACGTGTGGGAGCTGCCGCCCAATTCGCAGGGCATCGCCGCGCTGCAGATCCTGAACCTGCTCGAAGGCTACGACCTGCGCGCGATGGGCTTCGGCAGTCCCGACTACGTGCACACGTTTGTCGAGGCCAAGAAGATCGCCTTCGAGGACCGCGCGAAGTTCTATGCCGATCCGGCGTTCGCGAAGATGCCGGTGAAGGACCTGGTGTCGAAGGCATACGCCAAGGCGCGGCGCAAGCTGCTCGATCCGAAGAAGGCCGCCAAGCGCGTCGACGCGGGCAATCCGGCGCTGCGCGAAGGCGACACCATCTACATGACCACCGCCGATGGCGACGGCATGATGGTGTCGCTGATCCAGTCGAACTACCGCGGCATGGGCAGCGGCATGGCGCCGCCGGGCCTCGGCTTTATCCTGCAGGATCGCGGCGAGCTGTTCTCGCTCATCCCGGGACAGCCCAACACTTACGCGCCGGGCAAACGGCCGTTCCAGACCATCATCCCGGCGTTCATCACCAAGGACGGCCAGCCTTGGCTGTCGTTCGGCGTGATGGGCGGCGACATGCAGCCGCAGGGCCACGCGCAGATCGTGGTGAACCTGATCGACTTCGGCATGAACCTGCAGGAAGCCGGCGATGCGCCGCGCATCTACCACACCGGCTCGAGCGAACCGACCGGCGAGATCATGGAGGACGGCGGCCAGCTCTATCTCGAGTCCGGCTATCCGCCGGAAACCCTGCGCGAGCTGGTCAAGCGCGGCCACATCGTCGGCACGACGCTGAGCGGCAACTACGGCGGCTACCAGGCCATCAAGCGTGACAAGGGCGTCTACGTTGGCGCATCGGAGTCACGCAAGGACGGCCACGCGGCCGGCTACTAGGGAGTTCACCATGCAAAGACAACCCGGCGGTTCGCTGGCCTACCCGTGGTTCGTGGTCGCGATCCTCATGATCGCGTACGTATTCTCGTTCGTGGACCGGCAGATCCTGAACCTGCTGGTCGGGCCGATCCGCCGCGACCTCGGCATCTCCGACACACAGATGAGCCTGCTGATGGGTTTTTCGTTCGCGGTGTTCTACACCGTGATGGGCATTCCGCTCGGCAAGCTCGCCGACAGCAAGAGCCGCCGCGGGCTGATCGCGGCCGGCGTGGTGGTGTGGAGCCTGATGACGGCGCTGTGCGGCACCGCCCGGCTGTACTGGCACCTGCTGCTTGCGCGCATCGGCGTGGGCGTCGGCGAGGCCGCGCTGTCGCCGGCGGCGTACTCGATGATCGCGGATTACTTTCCGCCCGAGAAGCGCGCCACGGCGATCTCGGTCTACTCGATGGGCATCTACCTCGGCTCCGGGCTGGCTTTCCTGGTCGGCGGGCTGGTGATCCAGTTCGTCACGGCGCAGGGCGAGATCGTGTTGCCGCTGGTCGGCTCGACGCGCCCGTGGCAGGTGGTGTTCTTCGTGCTCGGGGGCGCCGGCCTGGTGTTCTCGTTGGCGTTCCTGCTGGTGCGCGAGCCGCCGCGCCACGGCGTCAAGGTGGGCGACAGCGCCGCCACGCTAGGCGAGCTCTGGGCCCACCTCAAGCTGAATCGCCGCACGGTGCTGTGCCACAACCTGGGCTTCGCCGCGCTGGCGTTCTGCTCCTACGGCACCGGCGCCTGGATCCCGACGTTCTTCATTCGCACCTTCGGCTGGACGCCTGGAGAAGTCGGCCTGGTCTACGGCCTGGTCGCGATGTTTGCCGGCTCCGCCGGCATCATCTTCGGCGGGCGCCTGGCCGACCGCTGGCTGCGCCAGGGCATCGACGATGCGAGCCTGCGCGTGGGTGTGTGGGCGGCGTGCCTGCTGGTGCCGTTCTCGGTGATCTACCTGCTGATGCCGACCGGCGTACTTGCCGCCACGCTGATGGTGCCGCTGGTGTTCCTTGTCGCCATGCCGTTCGGCGCGGCGCCCGCCGCGATCCAGGAAATCATGCCCAACCGCCTGCGCGGGCAGGCCTCCGCCATCTACCTGTTCCTGGTGAACCTGGTCGGGCTGGGGCTGGGGCCCACGGCGGTGGCGCTGGTCACGGACTACGTGTTCCACGACGACCTGGCCGTGCGCTACTCGATGATCATCGTCGGCTGCAGCGCCTGCGTGATCGCGGCGTTCACGCTGTCCGCGGGTCTGAAGTCCTACTGCGTCAGCGTCGCGCGGCAGCGCGCGGCCAGTTAGCGCCCGGCGTCACTGCCAGCGGTAGGCAGCAGCGACATCGCGCACGATCGGCTCGCCGCCGCGGATCTCGACGCGATCACCGACCCGCAGGTTCGCGCGCGACAGGGTGAAATCGCGGGCGCCGCCGCGATCCATGCGCACGCGCACGTGGATGAGCACCGGCTGCGCCGCCGTGCCGTCACCGGTCTTGTAGATCTGGATGCCGTTGTGCCCGACTCGCCCCTCGATCAAGCGCACCTCGCCGCAGTCGGGGCACGATTCCAGCGCCGACCCGAGGCCGCAGGCGCTGAGCGCCGTGGCCAGGAGGACCAGGCCGAGGGTGGAAACGAGGGGGCCGGTAAGGTGCATGTGCTGAATCTGCGCCTCGGCAGCGGCTTCTTCCGTACGGTTCCGCACACTGCACAGCCGGGCCACCAGCCGGGGCCGCACACCGCCATGGGCGTCGCGACCCATGGCTTAACATGGCGCCCTCGCACTTCCGGGAATCCGATGCGTCGTGCCCTCGTGCTGTTCATCGCGCTGCTGGCCGGCTGCGGCGGCGTGCGACCGCCGCCGGCGGAGTGGTCGCTGGCGATCCACGGTGGCGCGCGCAACTTCGCGCCGGGCGACTACACCGGCGAGCAACTCGCCTCGCTGCGCACCGAGCTTGGCGCCGCGCTGGCGGTGGGTGCGCAGGTGCTCGAGCGTGGCGGCAGCAGCATCGATGCGGTGCAAGCGACGGTGTCCGCGATGGAGGACTCGCCGTGGTTCAACGCCGGCCGCGGTGCGGTATTCACGCACGCCGGCACCCACGAACTCGACGCCTCGATCATGGACGGCTCCAGCGGCCAGGCCGGCGCGGTCGCCGGACTGATGCGGATCAGGAACCCGGTGCAGCTGGCCCGCCTGGTCATGGAGCGCACGCCGCACGTGCTGCTGGTCGGCGCAGGCGCGGAGGCCTTCGCCGTCGAGCAGGGCGTCGAACGGGTGGATCCGAAGTACTTCTACACCGAGCGGCGCTGGAACGAGCTGCAGAAGGCGCTCGAGAAGGAGAAAGCCGGGCAGCGCAGCACGCGCGAGGCGTACTTCGGCACGGTCGGCGCGGTGGCGCGCGACCGCCAGGGCCGGCTGGCGGCGGCCACTTCGACCGGCGGCATGACCAACAAGCGTGCCGGCCGCATCGGCGACTCGCCCATCATCGGCGCCGGCACCTTCGCCGACGCGCGCTGCGCGGTGTCGGCCACCGGACACGGCGAGTACTTCATCCGCCACGCCGTCGCCTTCGACATCTGCGCGCGCACGCGCGACCCGCGCATCAGCGTGGGCCGTGCCGCGCACGCGGTGATCTTCGACGTGCTCAGGCCCGAGGGCGGCGAGGGCGGCGTGGTCACGATGGACGATCGCGGCGTTGCCGCGTTCGAGTTCAGCACCAACGCCATGTCGCGCGGCCGCATCGCGGCCGGCAGCGCCGCGGCCGTGGCGGTGCTCGCAGACGAAAACCTGGCGCCGCCGCCCCAATCCAGGTCAAGTTCCAAGTCGAGTTCAAAGGAGAAACCGTGAACCGTCTATCTGCACTGCTGTTATCGAGCGCGATCGCCCTGCCTGCCCTGGCCGCACTGAAGAGCGGCGAAAGCGCGCCCGACTTCTCCACCAAGGCATCCCTGGCCGGGAAGGCCTTCGACTTCTCCCTCAAGGATGCCCTCAGGAAGGGCCCGGTGGTCGTGTACTTCTATCCGTCCGCGTACACGGGCGGCTGCAACCGCGAGGCACGCGCGTTTGCGGTGAGCAAGGACAAGTTCGACGCGGTGGACGCAACGATCATCGGTGTTTCGCACGACAGCATCGCGCGCCTGAACGATTTTTCGGCCGACCCTGAATATTGCGCGGGCAAGTTCCCGGTCGCCTCCGATCCGGATGGCAGGATCGCCCGGTCCTACGGCCTGAAGGTCACGCAGGGCACGCCCGGGTCCAAGGACACGCGCGGCGTCGAGATCGGCCATGCCTTCACCGAGCGCACGACGTTCGTGATTGCGCCGGATTCCAGGATCGTCGCCACGCTCTCGTCCAGCGACGACAAGATTACGCCCGAGGACCATGTCACCCGGTCACTCGCCGCGGTCACGGCAATGAAGAACGCCAGGGCGAAGTAGCACGGGCATCCATCTGCATCCGTCCTGACCGGCGACGATTGCATCGCCATGCAGACACGCTTCATCGACGCCAACGGCGTGCGCTACGCCTACCTCGAGCAGGGTAGCGGGCCATTGTTGCTGCTGTTGCACGGCTTCCCCGACAACGCGCACAGCTGGCAACGGCAGCTGCCGGTGTTCGCGCAGGCCGGCTATCGCGTGGTCGCGCCTTTCCTGCGCGGCTATCCGCCCAGCGTGGCGCCGCCCGGCGCGTTCTACGATCGTGCGACGCTGGCGCAGGACATCCGCGCGCTCATCGGCGCGCTCAATGGGGGCCAACCCGCCTTCCTCGTCGGGCAGGACTGGGGCGCCGCGGTCTCCTATGGCGTGCTGGGCGCCTATCCCGAGCTGGTCCGCCGCGCGGTGCTGCTGGCGGTGCCGCATCCGGTGCAGATCCGCCGCACGCTGAAGCGCTCGCCCAAGCACGTGCTGCGCTCGTTCCACTGGTTCCTGTTCCAGCTGCCGTGGCTGCCCGAGGCGCTGTGCCGCGCCGGCAACTTCGCCTTCATCGAGTTCCTGTGGTGGCTGTGGTCGCCGGACTATCGGGATCGCGACCACGTCGCGCAGATCAAGCGCATGCTGGACCAGCCCGGCGCGATGGAAGCGACGCTGGCCTACTACCGCGCCGCGCTGAAGCCCGCGTTCCAGGACCCGGCGCTCGAGCGCCTGCGCGCACAGCTCGATCGGCCAATCCCGGTGCCGACGCTGGTGGCCTGCGGCACGCGCGACCTGCGCCGCGAGATGTTGCCCGCCCAGCGCGAGTTCTTCACTGGGGAGTACGCGTGGACGACGGTTGAGGGGGCCGGGCACTTCCTGCATCGCGAGAAGCCGGAGGCCGTCAATCGGCTGGTTTTGGACTGGCTGGGTCGCGCCTAGGAGGCGCTCCTACAGGGCCATAATGCAAAAACCCCAGCCGAGGCTGGGGTTCTTGTTGAAGCGTCAGGCTTAGAGCGGCTTGATGGCCGTGGCCTGCATACCCTTCGGGCCGCGCTTGGGGGTGAATTCCACGCGCTGGCCCTCCTTCAGGGTACGAAAACCGGTGCCCTGGATCTCCTTGAAGTGCGCGAAGAGGTCTTCGCCGCCACCTTCGGGAGTGATGAACCCAAAGCCCTTGGTCTCGTTAAACCACTTAACGGTGCCGGTTGCAGTATTCGACATATACGACGTTCCTTTCAAAATTATGAGGTGCGGGCTTAACCGCCCGCCGGGTGCCCGCGATCAAGAAAGGTAGCCGGGTGTCTTACGCAGCACCGCCTGTAAAAGCGGGTAAGTAACTCGGTAAACACTGCTTGAATCGACAGCGGGAGAAACTCTACAGGGCAAATCTAGCGTTGTCGAATCAACAGCTTCCGGCGCATTACGCGGCTTGTGCGCGAAGTCCCGCAGCGAAGAATTCGCCCACCAGCGCACGCTGCGCGGCCGCGCACTCGACCCGATTGACTGCCAGCCACAGTTTTTCGCTGCCCGCATGGTCCTGGCAGTACCACTGGATGTGCTTGCGCGCGACGCGCACGCCGCGGCCCGGGCCATAGAACTCGTGGAGTTCGGCCAGATGCTCGAGCAGGACCCGGCCGACCTCGTCGGCAGCGGGCGCTGTGGTGGTCTGACCAGTGGCGAGGTAGGTTGAAATATCCTTGAAAATCCATGGGTTACCTAGCGCGCCGCGGCCGACCATGACGGCGTCGGCGCCGGTCGCGTCCAGCACGGCCCGGGCCCGCTGCGGCGAGTTGATGTCGCCGTTGGCGACCACCGGAATGCTCACGGCCTGCTTCACTGCGGCGATGGTTTCGTACTCGGCCTCGCCTTGGTACTGGTCCTCGCGCGTGCGGCCATGCACGGTCAGGGCGGCGATGCCGCTGTCCTGCGCAATCCGGGCGATGGCCACGGCATTCTTGTGCGCCCGGTCGTAGCCGGTGCGGATCTTCAGGGTCACCGGAACGTCCACTGCGCCGACCGTGGCCGCGCAGATCGCCGCCACCAGCGCCTCGTCCTTGAGCAGGGCCGAACCGGCGTCGACCCTGCACACCTTCTTGGCCGGGCACCCCATGTTCAAGTCGATGATCTGCGCGCCCTGTTCCACATTGAAACGGGCCGCGGCCGCCATCATTGAAGGGTCGTAGCCTGCGATCTGTACTGCGATCGGGGCGTCCTCGCCACGGTGGTCCATGCGTAGTCGTGATTTTTCGGTGTGCCAGAGCCGCGCGTCGCTGGTGGTCATCTCGGACACGGCAAGCCCGGCGCCCAGGCGGCGGCACAGCTGCCGGAACGGCCGGTCGGTGACACCCGCCATGGGGGCGAGGATCACGTTCGGGGCGATGAGGTGGGGGCCGATGCGCATGGGGCGCGTATTCTCCGGGACATACACCCCAGTTCACAACAAACCGGCGTCGACAAGCGGCGGCACAGTCGGCAAGCTGGCCCCATGAGCACTGCCGACGCCGCACCCCCATCCCCCCTGCTGCTGTTGCTCGAGGGCCGTGCCTTCGCCGAGTACGGCGCCCTGCTGCTGGCCTGGCCGCTATTGCGTTTGCTGCCGCGCGGCGATGGCCACAGCGTGCTCGTGCTGCCAGGCTTCGGCGGCAGCGACCGGTCGACGCAGCCGCTGCGCCGCGCGCTGACCCGGCTCGGCTACGACGCGCACGGCTGGGACCGGGGCCGCAACCTGGGCATGCGCGGCTCGCTGCACGCCGATCTCGCGCGGCGCATCGAGCAGCTGTACCGCAAGCGCGGCAAAGTCACGCTGATCGGCTGGAGCCTCGGCGGCATTTACGCCCGCGAGCTGGCGCGCGGCGCGCCCGCGCACGTGCGCCGCGTCATCACCCTCGGCTCGCCGTTCAACCACCATCCGCGCGCCAACAACGCCGATCGCCTCTACCGCTGGGTCAATGGCGGTGGCGACGAGGTCGACTGGGAGGGCTTCGAGCGCCGGCGCGTGCCGCCGCCGGTGCCGTGTACCGCGATCCACAGCAAGAGCGACGGCGTCGTGCACTGGCGCTGCGCCATGGAAGACG
>JANNKD010000138.1:0-1703 GCA_031396115.1 Gammaproteobacteria bacterium | reverse complement strand
GAGCGCCTTCAGGCGCGACCGGCGCGACAGTCGCGCCTGGAGGCGCTCCTACGCTCCAATAGCCGAGCGCCTCGCGCTCGCACAGCACGATCGGCGTCGTGCGCACCGGTCCCGAGCGGCGCTCGGGATCGACACTCTGCGCGGGGCGGGACCAGACGATGTGGCCGGCCGCGCACAGCCGGTCGAGCAGCTCCGGCAGGTAGTGGCGCAGCCGCGGCGCCAGCACGTCGTCCTCCCACGCACCGGCCGGAACCGAAAAGCCTTCGAGCTGGCGCAGCACGGCGAGCAGGCCGGCCTCGCCTTCGCGCCGCGAGCCCAATCCAGACATGTCCGCGGCGCCCGCGACGCCCTGCCAGCGGAACAGGAAGCGCATGAACTGCGCCGGCGGCACCGCCTGGACTTCGCTGCGCTGTCCTTCACGCGTGTAGCGGTGCAGCCGCGCCAGCAGCCGGCGCTCGCACCACAAGTTGTCGTCCCCGCGGACGCGGTGACCCAGGTCTTCCTGGATTCCCGCTTTCGCGGGAATGACGGGTTGAATGCGCATCACCGCGCCTTCGGCTTCGAGTGCGACGAGCGCGGGCATGGCGTCGAGCCCTAACGGCGTACCGAGCCGTTCTGCCGTCACCGGCCCGAGCAGTTCCAGGCGCCCGCGCACGATTTCGCGCAGCGCTTCGTCGGCTGAGGCCGGCGCCGCGCGCACCGCTTTGATGACCGGATCGCACTCGGCGGCCGGCAGCGCGGTGCGCAATTCGGCCAGGCGCTCGGCGGCGACCCACAGATCCGCGGCCGCATGCAGTACCGTTGCCCGCCGCGCCACCACGAGCTGATCGAACCACGCGTGCCACGGCTGGCCCTCGTCGCGCGTCAGGAAGCCGTGCACCACGAGCGCATCGTGCAACTCGTCGGCGCTGGACGGGCCGGGCGCGATTTCGCCCTTCAGGCGCTCGAGCGCCGAGGCGTCGATGTTGCCGACCGCCGCCGCGGTCTCCAGGTCCATGAGCCGGTGCGTGGTCACCAGCCGGGTGCGGCGCTCCTCGGCCGCGCCGTCGTCGAGGAAGGCATAGGGCCGCGCGTTGAGAATCGAGTGCGCCAGCGGCGATGGCGCCGCCAGGTCGCGGCAGACCACGCGGATCTCGCCGGCCTCGATGCGCTCGAGCACCTGGATGAAGCCGTCCACGTCCATGACCTCGTGCAGGCAGTCGTGGAGGGTCTGTTTCACCAGCGGATGATCCGGAATCTCGCGGTCGCCGCGCAGGTTTTCGGCGCAGGCCACCTGGTCCGGGAACACTACGGTCAGCAGGTCCTCGGAATCCGAGCGCTGGAACTGCGGCGGGGCCTTCTTGCCGTTGATGGTGCGGCGCACCGCCAGCGCGGTGCTGGCATTCCAGCGCCAGCGCGTACCGAACATCGGCGCGTCGAGCAGCGCCTGCACCAGCACGTCGCGCGCGGTCTTCGCCTTGAGGAAATCCTGCACCGACTCGAGCGGAAAGCTGTGCGAGGGCCCAAGCGACAGCACGAGGGTGTCCTCGAGCGCGGCGGCCTGCAGCTCGAAGTTGAACTGCCGGCAGAAGCGCTTGCGCAGCGCCAGGCCCCAGGCCCGGTTCACGCGCGAGCCGAACGGCGAATGGATCACCAGGTGCGTGTCGCCGACCTCGTCGAAGAAGCGCTCGAACACCACCGTGTCGAGCGTCGGCAGCGCGGTC
>JANNKD010000101.1:0-3766 GCA_031396115.1 Gammaproteobacteria bacterium | reverse complement strand
CCTTGAACACCTTCCAGTCGAAGTTGGCGCCGAAGTACCGCTTGGCGTACTTCCGGAAGATGGGGTCGTACTCCTCGGTCGCCTTGTCGCGGGCGCGCGCCTCCGCCACGCGCTCGAGCGCCTTCAACGCGCCGCGCGCGGCGGCCCGGGGTGTCGCCGGTGTCGCCGGTGTCGCCTTCGGCGCCGCTTGTGCCGCGAGACAGGCGGGCGCGAGCAGTCCGAGCGCCGCGCCGAGCACCGCTCCGAGCACCACGGCCCGCGTCAACTCAGCGCCCCACCGACAATGATGGCGATCGCGATGAACAGCGCGCCGATGAAGATCGCGACCGCGACGTTCCCGCGCTTGAGCTCCTCAGGGAAATTGACCTGGGGCGTCAACCAGTCGATCACGCGGTACGCGAGGAACATGAGCACGACTCCGAGCACGGCGTAGAGCACATTCAGCCCGACGATCGACCATTCCATGCGTTTCCCTCCTCGCCTGTGGTCGCGAAGGCGCCTGATGTTACGGGAGGCGGCAGGGAACGGTTCCGGGAAGCCGGGGTAGAGTAGCGCCCCCGTCGGGAGCGCCCGACCCTTCTCGAGGTCCACCATGCCCAGGTCTCGCTCGCTGGCTCTCGCCGCCACTCTCGCCGCAGCAGCCGTCGCCCACGCCGGCGCCGCGCCGAAGCCCACGCCGATCCCGGCGTTCGCGCCGGACCACCTCGCGCTCGGCGGTGAGTACGACCCGGCGATTCCGACGCAGGAGGCGTTGCTCGGATTCGCGAGCGGCGACCGCGTCGCCACGCCGGCCGAGCTGATCGCCGCGTTCACGGCTTGGGATGCCGCGAGCCCGAAGGCGCGGCTGTTCGAGCACGCGCGCTCCTACGAGGGCCGCGCGCTGACCCACCTCGTGGTGACCTCCGAGAAGAACATGGCGCGCCTCGCCGAGATCAAGGCCGGCATGGCCAAGCTCGCGGACCCGCGCAAGGTCTCGGCCGAGGAACGCAGGAAGCTCATCGACACGTTGCCGGGCGTCGCCTGGCTGGGCTATTCGATCCACGGCCCGGAGACCTCGGGCGCCGACGCCGCGCTCGCGGTGGCCTACCACTTGATCGCCGACGAGCGCGCCACCACCGCCACGCTGCTCGACGATCTCGTCATCGTCATCAACCCGGCGGTCAATCCCGACGGCCGCAACCGCTACGGCCAGATGCTCAACGAGACGCGCGGCGCGCAGCCAAACCTCGACGACCAGTCGATGCACCACGGCGGCTGGTGGCCGGGCGGTCGCGGCAACCACTACCTCTTCGACCTCAACCGCGATTCGCTGTTCGGCGTGTTCCCCGAGACCACGGGCCGGATCAAGGCGCTGCGCGAGTGGAACCCGATCTTCTTCGTCGACGGCCACGAGATGGGCTCGCTCGATACCTTCCTGTTCTCGCCGCCGCGCGAGCCGCTCAACCCGAACCACGCGCCGAACGCCTCGATGTGGAGCTTCAGGTTCGCGGACGACCTCGGCGCCGCGTTCGACAAGCGCGGCTGGCCCTACTACCACGGCGAGTGGAACGACGACTGGTACCCGGGTTACGCCAACGCCTACGCTCTCTTCCGCGGCGCGGTCAGCTTCCTCTACGAGCAGGCCGCGGTCGCCGAGGGCGGCGTGCGCCAGTCCAACGGCGGCATCACCTCGTACCGCGAGGCGGTCGCGCACCAGGCGGTGGCGTCGATGGTCAACCTCGCCACGCTGCAGCGGAACCTGCGCCCCGTGCTGGCGGACTACGCCGCCGATCGCGCCAAGGTCGTGTCCAGCGACGGCCCCTACGCGAACAAGAGCTTCGCGATCCCGCCCAGCGCCAACGCCGGTCGCGTCCAGCGCTTCCTCGATCTCGCCGCGCTGCACGGCTTCGAGGTGACGCGCAGCGTGAAGGCGATGACGGTGAACGCCACCGACCAGCTCGGCCACCGCAAGAGCACCGAACTGCCGGCCGGCACGCTGCTGGTCGACAACCGGCAGCCCGAGGGCCGCCTGATCGCGGCGTTCCTGGACTTCGACCCCCGGCTGTCGCGCAAGGTGCTCGAGCGCGAGCGCAAGGAGATCCTCAAGAAAGGCTCCTCGACGATGTACGACTGGACGGCGTGGAACCTGACGATGCTTTTCGGCCTGCCCGCCTTCATGGTCGAGGCCGAGCTCACCGGCGAGGCGCTGGGCACAGCCAAGGCGCCCGCGGTCGACGCCGACGGCAGCGCGTTGTTCCTCGCCCTGCCCGGCGCCGACGACCGTACGGTGTTCGCCGCGGCGCGGCTGATGGTGCGCGGCCTCAAGCTGCGCGTGCTCGATGAGGACACCACGCTCGACGGAAAGCCGCTCGTGCGCGGCACGGTGGTGGCGATGCGCCGCGACAATGCGGCCGGTTTCGAGCGGGAGGTTGCCGCGGTCGCGGCCGACCTCGGCCTGCCGGTGACGGCGGTGCGCGCCGGCCTGGGTGCCGGCGACCTCGCCGACATCGGCGGCGAGCACTTCGACCTGCTCGAGCAGCCCCGCGTCGCGGTGATCGGCCGCGGCGGCGCGAGCTCGCAGGACTTCGGCAACCTGCACTTCCTGCTCGATCAGCGCATCGGCATCCGCCACACGCTGCTCGACGAGTCGCAGTGGTCAGGCAACGACCTGCGCCGCTACAACGTCATCGTCCTGCCGGACCGCGGCGGGCCGCTTCCCGAGGCGATCGCCAAGCAGCTCAAGCCCTGGGTCGAACAGGGCGGCACGCTGATCGCGATCGGCCGAACCGCGGCGCGGCTGGCCAACGAGAAGGCCGAGCTGACCGTGGTGCGCACGTTGCCCGAGGTGCTCGACAAGCTCGAGCCCTTCCAGGTGTCGCTGTGGCGCGAGGCCGACGCCGCGCCGGACAGGCTCCCCGGGGACGCGCAGCTGTGGGCGCGTGGTCCGCAGAACGCGCCGGCGGTGCCGTGGGTCAAGGCCGGCAAATCCGAAAAGGTCGACAAGGTCGACAAGGTCGACAAGGACGAGCTGGCGCGACGCGACTCCTGGCAATCGATGTTCCTGCCGCAGGGCGCGATTCTCGCCGCGCGGGTCGACGTCGAGCACTGGCTCGCCTACGGCGTGACACCGGTGCTGCCCGTGCTGTACGGCGAGTACGAGACGCTGCTCAGCACCGAACCGGCCCAGGCGCCGGTGCGGCTCGGCGTCTACGAACCGGCCCGCCGGGGCGAGAAGCTCGCCGACGACAAGAAGGACGACAAGAAGGACGACAAGAAGGACGACAAGAAGGAGGCCCAGCCCCCGCGCCGCGCCGGCTGGGCGCCGCTGCCCGACGGCCAGGACCTTCGCCTGCGCATGTCCGGCCTGCTGTGGCCGGAGGCCGCGCAGCGGTTGGCGAGCGCGACCTACCTCGCGCGTCAGGGCGTAGGCAGGGGCCAGGTGATCCTGTTCGCCGCGCCGCCGTCGGTGCGCGCCGGCACCGAGGGCACCATGCGCCTACTGAGCAACGCGCTGGTGTTCGGTCCGGGGCTGGGCGCCGAGGCGCCGCTGATCCCGTAGCGCCGCTGGTGTCTACCCTCCTCATTTTCGTGGACGGCATCGGCATCGGGGCCGACGACGCGGCGACCAACCCGTTCGCCGTCTCCGGGATCCGGCGACTGGCGCCGCTCGCGGGGCGCGCTCCGGTGGACGGTGCGTCGTTTCGCGCGCTCGATGCGACTCTCGGTATTTCAGGGTTGCCGCAATCCGCAACCGGGCAGACGACGCTGTTCACCGGGGTGAATGCGG